>NZ_JBTNSY010000005.1:0-294732 GCF_054515735.1 Mycobacterium sp. ML4 | reverse complement strand
CGGCGACGGCCGGGGCGAGTCAAGTTCCGAACTATCTCGCGTATGGCCGTGTTGATACCGCTTTTCACCGTCGGATTCTTCAACACTTCCTCCCACACGGCGGGACCCTTCGGCTCGAAGGGCGCCGGCATGGGTGGCGGATCGCTGTTCTGCGGCACCGGCAGTTGTGAACCGGTAGCCGACGGAGCCAGGTCCCCCTTCGGTCCCACCGCGGGCTCGGGTTCCTGCTCGACGGTCTTGCCGTACCTGCCCTGCAACGGGCTCGCCTTGGCTGCGGCCGCGACCGCGTCGGTGCCGATGGCCGCCATCAGGGACCGGGGCACCCGCATGCGCGTCCAGGCGACCGGGGTGGGCGCTCCTTTCTCGGAGAGCACCGTGACCACGGCCTCGCCGATCCCCAACGACGTCAACGCGGATTCCAGATCGTAGACATCGGTTTTCGGATAGGTGCGCACGGTCTTGCTGAGCGCCTTCTGATCGTCAGGGGTGAACGCCCGCAGCGCGTGCTGGACGCGGGCGCCCAACTGGGAGAGCACGTCGTTGGGCAGATCCGTCGGCAGCTGGGTGCAGAAGAACACGCCGACACCCTTGGACCGGATCAGCTTGACAGTCTGCTCAACCTGCTCCAGGAACGCCTTGGACGCGTCGGAGAACAACAGGTGAGCCTCGTCGAAAAAGAACACCAGCTTGGGCTTGTCGATGTCGCCGACCTCGTCCAGTTGCGCGAAAAGGTCGGCCAGCAACCACATCAGGAACGTGGAGAAGATGACTGGGCGCAACGACTGACCGCTGAACTCGAGCAGGCTGATGATGCCGCGGCCTTCGCCGTCGACGCGCAGCAGGTCGTGCGGGTCGAGCTTCGGCTCGCCGAAGAAGGTGTCGCCGCCCTCACCGGCAAGATTCACCAGCGCCCGCAGGATCACACCCGCCGTCGTGGCCGACACCCCGCCGAGTGATTTCAGGTCTGCCTTGCCCTCGTCGCCGGTCAGGTGGTTGATGACGGTCCGGAGATTGCTCAGCGTGACCAACGGGCGGTTGTTCTGCTTCGCCCAGTGGAAGATCAATCCGAGCGTGGACTCCTGAGTAGCGTTGAGTCCCAGCACCTTCGACAGCAGCACCGGTCCGAAGCTGTCCACGGTAGCGCGTACCGGCACCCCGATTCCGTCGGTGCCCAGCGACAGGAACTCGACCGGAAATCCCGTGGCCTGCCAGTCGTCGCCGGTGTCTCTGGCCCGGGCGGCGGTCTTGTCGTTGCCCTCTCCGGGCCGGGACAAGCCGGACAGGTCACTCTTCACGTCAGCCATGAACACCGGTACCCCGGCAGCGCTGAGCTGCTCGGCGATCAGCTGCAGCGTCTTCGTCTTGCCGGTTCCGGTGGCGCCGGCCACCAGGCCGTGCCGGTTGACGGTGGCCAACGGAATGCGGATCTGCGCGGTCGGGTCTGGCTGGCCGTCGATGACGACGGTGCCCAGTTCCAGCGCCTGACCCTGCACCGCATAGCCCGCCGCAATCTGCCGCGCGAGCCCGCCGGCGTCCGAGTCGGTGCTCATCGTTGCCGCGCCCCTTTTCCAGAGTAGTTGCCCGTGGGAAGGATCACATTACTTCCCTGGGGCCGGCAGGGTCAGGGCCCGCGTGAGCTGCGAGTGGGCTTAGTGTGAGCGCTGTGCGTGACGAATTGGTGTGGATCGACTGCGAGATGACCGGGCTCGATCTCGGATCGGACAAGTTGATCGAAATCGCCGCCCTGGTCACCGACGCGGACCTGAATATTCTGGGCGAGGGAATCGACGTGGTGATCCACGCCGACGACGCCGCGTTATCCTCGATGATCGATGTCGTCAAGGACATGCACTCGCGATCCGGACTGACCAACGAGGTCAGGTTGTCCACCGTCGACGTGGCCACCGCCGAGGCCATGGTCCTCGACTACATCGGTGAGCACGTCAAACAGCCCAAAACCGCGCCGCTGGCCGGGAACTCGATCGCCACCGACCGATCATTCATCGCCCGCGACATGCCCGCCCTGGACTCCTTCCTGCATTACCGGATGATCGATGTGAGCTCGATCAAGGAGCTCTGCCGGCGCTGGTACCCACGCATCTACTTCGGACAGCCCCCAAAGGGGCTTGCACACCGTGCGCTGGCCGACATCCACGAATCGATCCGGGAGTTGCAATACTACCGACGGACCGCGTTCGTCCCGCTGCCGGGGCCCTCTACCAGCGAAATCGCCGCGGTGGTCGCCGATCTTCAGGGTGAGACGGAAACTCCGGAGGAAATCGATTCGGCCGACGAGCGCTCGAGCGGTTAGTATCGACGTCACCGCGCGTTACGCCTGTTCCGTTTCGGGCCGACCGGCGGTCATGGTGGGTGTAGTTCAGTTGGTAGAGCGTCAGGTTGTGATCCTGAATGTCGCGGGTTCGAGTCCCGTCACTCACCCCACAGGTCAGAGGTGGTACTTAGCCCCTCTGACCTTTTTCTTTGGGACCCATCGAGACCGCACTCACTCGGGCAGACTCGGGCAGACCGCGGACAACCCCGGACAGGTCTAGCTCCGGGCCGCACCGGGCGTGGGCGCGTCGGGTCTGGGTTGCGCCTAAGAGTTGACCCGTAAATGGTTGTGGTTGTTGAGGTTCCATAGTCTGGTGATGATGTGGAGGCTGTGGTTGATGGCGTGGCCGCGTCGGTGGCAGTGACGGTGGATTTGCCAGGCTTTGAGGCGGGCGAGGACGTGTTCGACGCGGGCGTGGATGCGCCGGTGAACGCGGTTGTGGTCGTCGCGGATGGTGCGGCCGGACTTGTCGCGGCGGGGCCCGGTGATGGTTCCGATGCCGCGGTATCCGCCGTCTGCGAGGATGATTCGGTCGCCGGTAAGCATGTGTGCGAGGGTGTGGCGGGCCGCGATGACGTCATTGCGGTTGCCGGGCCAAGCAGCCCCGACCGCGATCACAGCCCGGCTGTGTGCGTCGACGAGAATCTGAGTGTTGATGCTGCGTCGGTAGTTTTTGCTGATCGCGGCGATCGATTGATCGTGTACGGGGATCAGGGTGGCGTCGATGATCCACGGCCCATCGGGGGTCTTGATTGTGTCGTGTTCGAGTGTGTTGGCCAGTATCGGCACCAGATGGTGTAGCACCCGGTCGACGGTCGGGTGACTGGTGGTGAACAGTGCCGCCAGGGCGCGGGTGGTGAGGTTGGTACGCAGGTGGATCAGTACCAGCAGCAGCCGGATGGGCAGCGGCATGACCCATGGACGGCCGCGGGAAGGACGCGCCTGGCGGCTGACCCGGGTGTGCACGCTGTCGAACTGGTGGGCGGTGAGTCCTGTGAGCGGCAGCCAAGTTCGGTAGCGGCGCGGTAGGGCGATGATGTCAGTGGGGTGTGGTTGCCTGGGCTCCATGGCAGCCGCGCCGACCGACATCACCGCTGTGATCAGCGGTGATGAAGTGGTGGCTGCGCCGCGCCGGCGGGGGAAGTCCAAGGCCCCGAACTTCACCTATGAGGGCCCAGTAGCGGTGATCCGCCTGGAGTTGGACTTGTCTGATGATCGGGTGCGTGGGCGGGTGGAAGGGCAGTGGGAGGCGGTGTTTCGGCTGCGGCGGGCGCTGCAGCGTGACGCCGCAGCCCGGTGCCGGGCGTATTGGGCCGCTCACCACGAACGAGCTCGTGATCGGAAACCGCTGCGGGATCGGTTGGGGTTGTCCCGCAAGGGCATGGAGGCCGCCGCCAAACGCCATATCGAATCCTCGGGATGGATGCGCGATCATCTGACCAAGGCTGTCGGTTTGCATGTGGCCGACGAGGTGTGGGAGACCATCGACCGGCACCTGTTCGGGGACACCTCGGGGCGCCGGCAGGGTGCGCCGCGGGTTGGGTCGTGGTGGGATTTCACGCGCATCCCGGGTCGGGCCCGATCACACACCAAGGACAGGCCGGTGTGGGAGACCTGGCGTCTTGTCGGTGCCCTGGATGGTCATCTGAACACCTACCGGGACAAGGACTTACCGGCTGAGATCGTTACAGCCGCGGCAGCTGCAGGCCAGTGTGCGGGGTCATCGATCCTGGCTCAACCCACGCCGCTGACCGCACCGCCACGGCCGGCAAGCAAGTCCTGGTGGGACCACAAGGGAGCCCTGGCGGTGGTGTTCACCGGTCTGCCGGCCGGGGATCTGGTGTTGCCGGTGCGCCTGGCCCAGGGCGCCGGTCAGTGGCCGCATCTAGGGGCATTTTCTGGCCGACCCGAGCATCTGGCACAAGATTGACCTGGTACGTGTCGCAGACCGCCGCGCGCCGGGTGGTTGGCGCTACTACGCCCATCTGCTCGTGCACCAGGCGGGGTATCAGTCCGATTCGACCCGGTATCGGCGTGCCGGGGTACCGGCGGGTCGACGGGCCGGAGTGGACGCGAACGTGTCCAACCTTTCGGTCGCCTCCTTCCTGGCGCGGGCATCGGGCCCGGCCGGTGACCAGCTCCGCGTCGAGCAGATCGTCTGCACACCCGACCAGCAACAGGCCGCGGCGCGGGCCGCCAAGAAAACCCGCGACCGGCAACGCGCACTGGATCGCTCCCGCCGCAACACCAATCCCGAGCAGTACTCACCATCAGCGCGCCAGCACACGAGGGCCGAACGCCGCGCCGCCACAGAACTATCCCCGCGTCAGGTCACCAACCCCGGCGGTGCCCGAGCGGCCCGGGCCGACGGGGTACCGCTGCGCGCGTACCGCCGCGACGAACTGTCGGGCCGCTACCACACCCTGCGGGCCGACCATGCGCAAGCCGCATGCGCGGTCAGTCAGGCCAAACACGCCCGCGCGACCCAGGTCGCGGCCGGGATCGTTGCTGCGCACGGGAACGCGATCACGATTGAGGATTGCCGCATCAACACCTGGGCGCGCCTGTGGGGCAAGCGGATCGCGTTGTTCAGCCCGGGCATGCTCTTGACCGCACTCGCTGCCGAATGCGCCGCCGCCGGCGGAAAACTTCACCGTGCCGGCACCCGCACCACCGCGATGAGCCAACACTGCCTGTGCGGCGAGCGGGTGAGCAAGACACTGTCCCAACGCACTCACCGCTGCCCGGCCTGCGGTCTGGTCGCTGACCGCGACATCATCGCGGCGATCCTGGCGGCTAGCGTCGAGTTCACCAACCCCGAGGATCCATCCACCGCGGTCGTCAACTACCAGCTTGCCCACACCCTCGGTGATGGGCTCGCCTCCCAGCAAGAGTGGGAGGGTTCAGTCAACCGGCACCAGCCACCACCACCACCGGGTGAACGATCGGCCAGGACCGGCAGCCACCACCGCGCGGCCTCTGCTGAACAAGCGGCACCCGGCCCACCCCCGAACAGACCAGGCAAGCCTGGACGTCACGGGACCAGCCGAAAACAACCAGCCCCCAAGCTGATTGGCGCCGCATGATCCATCACGGGTCAACTCTTAGGAAGCGTTGGCGTTGCCCGCGCGCCACTGATCCCAGGGGATGTTCCAGTCGCCGAGGCCGTCGGTGCCGGGCAGGATGCTGCCCACGGTGTTGACGATCTCGACGACGTCCCCCCGCTTGCTGTGGTCGTAGAACCACACGGCGTTGCTGGGGCTCACGTTCAGACAGCCGTGGCTGGTATTGGAGTGTCCCTGCGCACCCACCGACCACGGCGCGGAGTGCACGAAGATACCGCTGTAGGAAATCTGCGTCGCCCAATCGACATCGGTGCGATAACCGTTGGGTGAGTTGACCGGAACACCGTAGGTCGAGGAGTCCATGATGATGTGCTTGAACCTGGCCCCGACGATGTAGACACCGTTGTTCGTCGGGGTGCTGTCCTTGCCCATCGACGTCGGCATGGTCTTGACGACTTCGCCGTTGATCCGCACGGTGATGATCTTGGTGTTGTCGTCGACGGTCGCGATCATCTCGTCACCGATGGTGAAGTGCATCTTGACGTTGTCTTCGCCGAACATCCCTTCGCCCAAGTCAACCCCGTAGGTGTTGACCGCCACGTCGACGTTGGTTCCGGGCTTCCAGTAATGTTCTGGGCGCCAACGTACTTCGCGACGGTTCAGCCAGTAGAACGCACCCTCGACCGGCGGGTTGGTGGTGATCTTGATGGCCTTCTCGGCCGCGGTACGATCGGCGATGTTCTCGTCGAAGCGGATCGCGACCGGTTGGCCGACGCCCACCACCTCGCCGTCGCTCGGCACGACGTAAGGCATCGTCAAGTGCGCGGGTGAACTGGTCTGAAAGGCCATCTGGCGAGTCACCGCACCACCGAGCCCCGTCGCCTTGGCGTTCAGCGTGTAGCGCCGGTTGTAGCCGAGTTGCTCGGTGGTCTGCCAGTGCAACCCGTCGGGGCTGAGTTGTCCGGCGATGGCCCGGCCGTTGTCGTTGACCATCGAGACCGACGCCAGCACGCCGTCGGCCACGTTCACCGTGACCGGCGCATCCACGGTGACCCCGACCGCGCCATCGGTAACCGACGAGGTGAGCTTGGGCACCAGCAGGTCGGCGAATGGCGTGCCCTTGTTCTCGATGACCCTGGCAGCAACCGGCGCACTAGGTCCGCTGCCGCAGGCAACACCGAACACAGCAACCAGGACCATGGCCGCAGCCAGCCATGGTCGACGTCTGCGCAAAGGCGTCATCAAGTGACCTTCCACATTCTGATCGCTAATTCGGTCACCGCTGACCCTGAATTGTTACCAGTATTGTAGTGGCTCACCGCCACTCGCCGCGGACGTGCGCACGGATTGGTGCCCAGCGGTTATGCAGCCTCAGCCTGGAGGCGACCCGGAGATTTCACTCTGCGCCAGAATGCCTGTTATTGTCGATAGCCGGCCTGTAGCCGAGCAAGCGCCGTTAGCTCAGTTGGTAGAGCAGCTGACTCTTAATCAGCGGGTCCGGGGTTCGAAACCCTGACGGCGCACCATTGAAAACCGGGGTCAGGCATGATTTCCAGCCTGCTTGTTTCGTGTCGTCCCCGGGGGGACGCCGGTTCGGCGAAAATCCGCCATTCATCCTCCACCCCGCTAAGTGGGATCGCGCCGGCGAACGGCATGTCGGGATCACTTGTCGCAACCGCGAGCGTAGTGGCCCCCAAGCTTGATCTCAGAACGACAGTGCCGATCCGACGTCTCAGTACATTCAGGGCGACTACGCCGCGGGGGCCGACAGGACCTGGATAACCACGTTCAGCGGTTCCGGCGATGTCGCAGTGTCGCCGATATACGGATGAGCGAGTTCCAAGACGAGGAACAGGTCGGTGGCAAGCAGCACGCCCACCGTCGCGACCAACGCGTAGTGAATGGCGGGTTTCTCGACGCTGTAGACGATGACGCAGCCAAGTACCAGCCCGCTGAGCAGGAAGAAGACTATCCACATCGACCAAGGCAGGCCGTTTGCGGTGCGGGCCCGGATTATCCGGTCTGTGCGTGCCTGACTGATCTTGTTGAGTGAGTCGAAAGAGGTTGCCAAAGAAGCCTTTTGAGTATCGGTGCGCGGTTGAACTTGCTCGTATGTGGCGTGGAGGCGCTGCAGCGCTTGGCCGGCCGCCGGATCGGCGTGGCCGTTGGCGGCAAGCGGCCACTCAGTTACGGCTGTGCGTTCATAGTCCAGCAGCGCCTGCCGAATTCGGTCACTGTCGGCCTTGTCGAAAACGGTGGCGTCGTTGGCCATCTGTACCCCGGTCGTCCCCTCCGCCCGCATCGCGTCGTCCGAAGTATTCGTCTCACCCCACATCGCGCTGACGATGAAACCTGTGAAGAACGCGTACACGAATCCAACCAGCAAGAAGGCGAACTGGGTGACCTCGCTGCGCTCATCCCCCCTGAGGCCAGGGAACCGGTGCCGGACATATCTGAGCACGAGCACTGCTCCGCCTGCGACCAGGACGTTGAGTCCGAGTAATAGCAGCCACGACGGCACGTTGCTCACGATCCAACCACTCACCGGCCACACTCCTCGAGAGCATCGCGCCGCAAACCCCGGGCGAGGGATGCACGTTTGGCCGGGTGTGAATTCGCGGCCCGCCCTTCGACTCTAGGCGCATGTCTGCGGCGCGACGTCACTTCGGCCGGCTTCAGCACCCGGTTCGAGGACTGCGCGCCGATCAGCGGTCGGGAAAAAGGTAGTTCGCTGAAAACAATTCGTCGCAGCGTCTAGGGTTCATAGTGTCCCTCGACGGAAGATGAGGCGGCGGAACGTGGCGAAAGCTGAGACTGCCCGACAGGCTCGTCCCGGGCGTGATCGTCGCGCGCAATGTACTTCCTAGGAACAACCGCGGCGTGCTGGAGACCGAGCCCGGAGACGCCGATCTCTTCGCAGTGAGTTCAGGAGCGGCCGAATGACCAGCAAGCTGACGGGCGACGTGGTGCGCGCGGGTGATCCCGGGTACGAGGCGGCGCGAATCGGCTGGAACCGCCTGTATTCCCGCTATCCCGAGGCGATCGTGTTCTGCGCCAACACGCAGGACGTGGTCAACGCGGTCGAGTGGGCGCGTCAGGAGAACGTTGCCCTGCGCGCCCGCAGCGGACGGCACAGTCTCGATGGCTGGTCCTCGATCGACGGGGGCCTGGTTGTCGACGTGAGTCGGATGAAGGGTGTCACGATTGACGAGGCGGCGCGCACGGCGGTGGTCGGCACCGGGCTTACGCAGCAGGAAGCGGTCGCGGCGCTCGGGAAGCGCGGCTTTGTCGTCCCGACCGGCTCGGAGGGGGGCGTCGGGCTCGGTGGTGTGGTTCTCGGCGGAGGCTTCGGATTACTCACCCGCAGTTTGGGTTTGGCGTCCGACAACCTGCTCGCGGCCGAGGTCGTGGTGGCCGACGGCGCGCGCTCGTCAAAGGTTGTCGAGGCCACCGAGGACCGCAACGCCGACCTGTTGTGGGCGTGCCGCGGCGGAGGAGGCGGCAACTTCGGAATCGCCACGTCCTACACGCTGAAGCTGCATGAGCTCTCCTCCGTCGAGTTCGCGATCGTCAAGTGGACCGGACACGATCATCTGGGCGCCATACTTCGCACCTGGCAGCGAGACGCGCCGGTCGCCGACGAGCGCCTGACCAGTGCGCTCGAGGCGGGCTCCAACGCAGTCGAGCTCACGGCGGTGCTGCACGGCGGCTCACGCGACGAACTGGACGCCGAGCTGCGTTCCCTGCTGGCGATCGGCAAACCCGAGGTGACCTACACGAACGACGCCTGGCCGAACATCTACCGAAATATCGACAGGGGGCCGGATCTCCCGTTCTGGAAGTTCTACTCTCAGTTCGTCACTCGCCCATTCCCCGACGAAGCGATCGATGTGGTCGTTCGCTTCATGGCGAACACACCTAGCGCGCCGAGCAACTTCTTCTGCTCGAGCTTCGGCGGGGCGGTGCGCCACGCTCCGCCCGGGGGGTCGGCGTTCCCACACCGTGAGGCGCTGTTCTACTGCGAGCCGGGCGCGGCCTGGGACGACCCCGCGCTGAACTCGACGGCTCTGGGCTGGGCCGTCGACTTCTGGCGCGCTCTGCGCCCCTTCGGCGACGGCGCCTACGTCAATGTGCCCAATGCTCCCGCAGCCGACTGGGAGCGTGATTACTACGGCTCTAACCGCGAACGGCTGCGCAAGGTCAAGGCCCACTACGATCCGACGAACGTTTTCCGCTTCGAGCAGAGCGTGCCTCCCGCCGCCGGCTGATCGGGTTGCAGCGTCGGATCGGGCTTGAGCAGCAGCCACACGGCCACCGCCGAAGCGAGCAGCAGCGCCGAGCCGACCCCCGCGGCGATCGCCAGCCCGTCGGTAAACGCCGTCTTGGCGGCCGTCAAGACGCCTTGCCTCCGGTCGACGTACAGGCCCCTTGTCGCCAGGGTCGCAGCGGCGAGCGAGTCCCGGGCATGTGCCGCCACGGCATCCGGGGTACCGGGCGGAATCGCCAGTCCGCGGTATACGGCGGTGACTATGGAACCGAGTATCGCGATGCCAAGCGCCGCGCCGAGTTCGTAGGCGGTCTCCGAGACCGCCGCTGCCGCGCCGGCCCGCTCCGGCGGGACGCTGGCGATGATGACGTCGCTCGCCGCGGTGAAGGCCAATCCGAGGCCGACGCCGACGACAAACAGGGCGACGCCGAGCTGTGGGTAGCCGGTGGATGGGCTGATCAAAGTCAGCGACGCCGTCGCGGCACCGACGAGCGCCAGCCCCGTCGCGAGGACCGCGCGCTGCGACCAGTAACGCACGGCGACACCGGCCAACAGGCCGAATACGGTCGCGGCGACCGCGGCAGGCAGTTCGGCCATCCCGGCCCGCAGCGGGTTGTATCCCTGAACCAGTTGAAAGAACTGGGACAGGAAGAACACCAGGCCCGAAAGGCCAAGTACGGAAAGCAAGTTGGCGGCGACCACAACCGAGAAGGCGCGATTGGCGAAAAGCCGAATGTCGATCAACGGTGTACGCAGCGTGAGCTGCCGCCTGACGAACAGCGTCAACGCCGCGGCGCCGACGACACCGACCGCAGCCACCTCGACCCCAAGCCCGCCGGCGGCACCTTGCTTGAAGGCGTAGACGAGGCCGAGCATGCCCACGAGCGCCAGCGCGACGCTGGGCAGGTCCCACGGCCCCGGCGCAGAGCCGCGATGTTCGGGCAACAAGACGGTACCGCCGACGAGTAGCACGACCATCACCGGGATGTTGATCAAAAACACTGAGCTCCAACAGAAGTGCTCCAGCAGCAGCCCACCGGTCACCGGGCCCAACGCGGTACCCGCCGAGAACATTGCGGCCCAGACGCCCACTGCCACGCTGCGTTCGCGTGGCCGGGGAAACAGACCGCGGATCAACGCGAGCGTCGACGGCGCCAACGCTGCCCCGGCCACACCCAGCAGCGCCCGCGCGCCGATCAGCAGCCCGCCGGTCGGTGCGTATGCGGTTGCCACCGACATGCAGGCGAAAGCCGTTGCGCTGCAGAGTAACAGCTTCTTGTGACCGATCCGGTCGCCGAGGCTGCCCATCGTGACAAGCAGACCCGCCAGCACGAACGAGTAAATGTCGCCGATCCACAAGACCTGCGTCGCCGTCGCGCCGAGATCCTCGGTAATCAGCGGGGTGGCAACGGCCAGTACCGTGCCGTCGACGCCGATCACCAGCACTCCGAGGCTGAGCACAGCGAGCGCCAACCAACTCCGCGTCATGACCGGGTCACCCCGTGGAGCAGCAGGTCGGTGACCATCCGGGTGAAGTCGCGGCGTGCGGCACGTCCGGCCTGGATGACCCACGCAGCGCCGGCGATAAGGTCATAGAGCGCCTCGGTCAACCAGACGGCACTCAGATCTGGGCGGAACTCACCTTCCCGCTGGCCCCGCTCGAACAGTTCCCTGATCCCGGCGTCGATCTCGTCCCAGCCCTGCTGCGTCTCATTCGTATCGAGATCCTGACTCTGGGTGCAGAGAAAGGTGAGGTATCCCGACACCGGCTCGCACGCGGTCACCAAGCGCTGCAACGCTTCTGAGGCGGATCCGTCCTCACAGCGGGCGGTTTTGAGGGCCTCACGCAGCTGGGCCACGGCGAGCTGGTTCAGCGCCTCGACGAGCGCGGCCCGCCCGGCGAAGTAGCGATGCAGCGTCGCGCGACTGACGCCGACGGCCGCGGCGATCTCGTCCTGGGTCGCGTCGGGCCGCCGGCCGAGGACATCCGCTGCGGCGTGCAACACCCGTTCACGATTTGACGTCATGAGACGATATTATCTCAGATGAGACATAATTGTCTCACCACGCCAAACGCTCGTAGCCCACAGCCCGGTCGTGCAGACTGGACCACGTGGAAATGAGCACGTCCGGGTGCACAAGCGGAGAAGCCCGCCGGGGCCATCGCCGAGAAGACTGGCACTAGTGCGATGAGCTGGACGACCTTGCTCACGACCACCCTGGTACCGGTCGCCTCCGTTCTGTCCACTGCGACGGTGGCGGTCTGGACTAAGCGCATCGACGCCAGAACCAAGCGAGAGGACCGGGCTCACGCGCTAGTCCTCGAATACGAGAAAAGGGCCGGGGAGGACAAGAAGGCGGTGCTGAAGCGTCTCATCTCCGCCGTCCTCCACCTCAAGCGCGGCGCAGAGCCACTCGCGGGCACCCAAGCCACTGAAGAGAGCATCAGCCGAAGACGGGCTGCGGCCACCAGAGAGTTGTACGAATTCCGCGCACGGCTGGGTCTCGACGACGGAGTCGCCGAGCTGATGATTTATGCCGCAGAGCCGGTTCGCGACCTCACCGAATTGATCCTTGACGAATGGGACCGCCAATTTCGCGAGCACGGCTACTCGCTGACTCAGCTGGATGCCTGCAAGGAGCAACTCCAGAACGCCGTCGACGTCCCGCCAAATAGCGATGAGGCGATGAGTGAACGGAAGCGAAAATGGATTGCGCTGCAGGACGAAGAAGCATCGTTTCTCAAGGAACTCGGCGATGAGTCGGACCTTGACGTCGATGCGCTGGTGGTGCTGTGCAACCGCGTGCTGAAAGCTGCCCACACGGACCTCCGCGGTGGTTACGGCATAGAGGCATAGATCAGTGACCGACGGCGTGCCCGACAGTGGGAACCGAGGGGGATCTGGAAACCCTTCTGAGCACACGCGACCGCGAGACGGGTCGGGTGAAACCGGCGACCTGGAGGCGGCTTTTCAGCGCGCTCTGCACTCCGGCGACCTCGAGCAGGCGGCGCCGGCCGCCTTCGCACTGGGGCGTCAGCGAGCCACCGAGGGCGATGTCGACGGTGCTCTCGCGGCATATCAATGGGCCATCGACTCCGAACATCCGCACTGGGGGTCAGCGGCCGCATTCGCTGTCGGCTTCCTGCTGGCCGGGCAAGGCGATACGGCGGCTGCGACGGCGGCCTATCAGCTGGCCATTGACTCCGGTCACCCCGAGCATGCTCCGATGGCGGCACTGAACCTCGGGAACCTGCGCGCCGAACAGGGCGATGCGGATGCGGCCGAAGCGGCCTACCGCGTAGCGATCGAATCCGAACACGAGCAGTCGATCCTGATCGCCCTGCTTCAACTGGGCGGATTGCGGGCGGGTCGCGGGAACGCCGCCGGGGCCGAGGTGGCCTACCGGATCGCCGTCGCATCCGGTCATCCCGAGGTGATTCCTACTGCCGCGATCAACCTGGCCTTGACTCGAGAAGCACTGGGTGACGCCGAGGGAGCCGAGGAGGCGTACCAGATCGTCATCGCCACCGATCACCCGGAGCTGTCGCCCATCGCGGAATTCAACATGGCCTCGCTGCTGGAAAAGCAGGGCGATCTGGCCGGCGCGGCGACCGCGTGTCAGGCCGCCATCGATTCCGGTGAGCCCGATCTGGTGGCCAAGGCGCTGGTCAATCTCGGTCGGCTGCGGGAGAAGTCCGGTGATTTCGAACGAGCCACCGAGTCGTATCGGTCAGCGATCGACACCGAGGAAACCGAGGCGGCACCAAGGGCGGCGATCAACATGGCGAAGCTGTACGAGAAGGACGGTGACTTCGCCGACGCCACCGCGTTCTACCAGGCGGCGATCGATTCCGGCCATCCCGAGTACGCGCCCGAGGCTGCGAATTCCCTCGGAATGCTACGAGCGGGCTTGGGCGATGTCGAGGGAGCCACGGCGGCTTACCAGTTCGCGCTGGACTCCGGGCACCCCGACCACGCACCCGGAGCCGCACTCAGATTCGGGATCCTGTGGGCTGGACAAGGCGAGGTGGACCGGGCGGCGGCCGCATTCCAAGAGGCGGTCGACTCCGGAAATGCCGAGTCAGGCCCGGCCGCGGAGTTCGGACTGGGCACTCTGTGGGCTGAGCACGGCGACATAGCGGCTGCCCGGGCAGCCTTCCGGCGAGCCGTCGAGTCGGGCCATCCGGTATGGGCCCCCAAGGCTCTCGAGAGCTCACAGAGCACTGCGCCGCCATCACGCCGCAGACAGATCTTCCGGTCACGCCGGGGACGTTGACGCCTCAGACGTGTCCGCGGCCGGGGTCATGACCCAACGAATACTCCCGACGAGCATGCGTCCGGCCATGCGGGTCACCGTCGTCTCCAGCACCGGGACATACGGAAGCAGCAGAGGCAGTCTGGCCCACGCCGGCAGCATCGCCACCGCAGTGGCGGCCAGCACGCCGTAAGCGGGTCGGGCCGGTAACGGCAGCGGCGGCGTCAGCAGGAGAAACCGAGCGGCATCGCGGGCGGCCCGGGTACCGCGCAGTTCAGGACGGAAGTCTTCAATCCGGTCGTGGAGTTCTTGCTCGGTGCGCGGCGGTTCCGGTACGCCGAGCGCCCTCGCCACCACGGCCATATCGGCGACGTAGCCGTCCCGCCCTGACTGGTCGAGTGGGGCCGCGCCGTACAGCTGATGCGCGAGCAGGAAGCTGTCCACCTCGGCGATGTGAACCCACTCCAGCAGATGTGGGTCAGATGCGTGATACGGCCTCCCGTCCGGCGCGACGCCATGCACGTACCGGTGGATGCGACGGACATGGTCGACCGCGGCCTGGGCGTCAGCGGCGCAGCCGAACGTGGTGGTGGCCAGAAACGTGCTGGTGCGCTGCAGCCGTCCCCAGGGATCGCCCCGATAGTCCGAGTGCTCGGCGACTCCGGCCATGGCCAGCGGGTGCAGGGACTGCAACAGCAGTGCCCGCAAGCCGCCGACGAACATCGACGCATCCGCGTTCACCCGCCTGATGGGACGGTCCGGCGTGAACCATCGATCACCCGGTGCGCGGTGGATGCGCTCTCGATTCGCCGGTCCGTCCGGCCCGGCCACCATGCCGAACAATCTGCCGCCCAGGTCGCGCCGTACCGCGCTGACCGCCTTCACTCCAGGCACAGACATGGTCATGTCTCCACGGTACGGGCCGGTGTACCCGGCGAGTCAGCGCTTCTCAAGACCATGTCCACGGCAGCTCCGATGATGTCGTCGTCCGGCAGGGTGCCGTACATCAGCGACGGGCACGCGACAACACCGGTCAGCATGGAGACGGCGGCGTCCAATTCCGCACCGGAGAACACCTCGCCCAGCATCACGTACATCTGGCGCTGACCATCACTGTTGACCTTGTCCCTGAGCTCCCTGATCTGTTCCCGAGACGCCCACTGCGCCATGCTGGCCAGCACGAGGTCGAGTCGCAGTTCGACAATGCCCCAACGAAAGACCTTGAGTTCCTCGATTACGTCCGCCCGTAGGTCATCGGTGCGTTCGTGGTGCGGCATCTCGCCGAGCGACTCGATCGCCATGGTGATCAGGTCGATGCGCGCCGGCCAATGTGTATACATCGTGGTCTTGGAATATCCGGCGATTTCGGCAACCCGCGCATGCGTGATCGCCTCTGGCCCCTCGCCGGTGAGAAGTCTCAGCGCCGCTCGGCCAACATCGGCGCGAGTTCGCGCCACCCGTGCGTCTTCGCCGCCGTCGGACGGCCGGTTAGCCGGTATGGGGGTCATATCTGCCGCGCCACCACCAACGGCCCTTCTGCCTTCCGCGGCCGGATGTGTGTTCTTGGTTACGCGAACGCGAGTCCGCGCTTTCGCGGCCGGCCGATCCAGTAATGGCCAGCATAACCAGTATTAGTAGCTCTGAACATTATTGTACTTTTAGACCATTATCGGACAGAGGACTGCGCCAAAGCGCTGCGCGGCCGTGAGTGGCCTGACACCTCGGAGCGCGGCGGCGACGGTCGCCGCCCCGATCGATCATTCGGCGCGAGAGCGACGCGAGAGAGACCGCTTAGAGAGACCGCGAGAGAGACCGCGAGAGAGACAATGTCTACCGCCACAGCTGTTCGGCACCGCGCCGTAATCGGTGACCGCGGCATGGTCGGCGATCGTTTGACCGGTTGTTCCGTTCCACCCAAGGAATGAGCTGAAATGGACGAAGTCGAGGTGCTGGTCATCGGCGCGGGCCTGGCCGGCTTGCGCTGCGCTGACGTGCTGGCAGCCGCCGGGCGTGACGTGCTCGTCTGGGAGGCCAAGAGCGCGGTCGGTGGCCGAATACGCACCGACGTCGTCGACGGGTTTCGCTGCGACCGGGGCTTTCAGGTACTCAACCCGGCGTATCCGGAGCTCCGCCGAGCGATCGATCTGGCGCAGCTGAAGCTGCAACAGTTCGGCGCCGGTGTCGTAGTCCGCCGTGATCGGGGTTCGGTGGTGTGGGTGCATCCACTGCGCGCGCCGCGACGGCTGCCGACGATGCTGTCCTCCGGAGGACTCGCGCCCCGTGATGTGGTCGCCCTGGTGCGGTGGGCCGCCCCGGCTCTGCGGCCGAAAAAGCTCAAATCACTGCATGATCAGGATGTCAGTCTGCGGGATGGGCTGAATCGGGCGGGCGTGCGCGGCGAATTGCGCAGGGTGGTCGATCGCTTCCTGGCCGGTGTTCTGCTCGAGACCACCGGTGTGAGCTCGAACGCGTTCGCCTTGCTCCTTGCCCGGATGTTCGCGCTGGGGGTGCCTGCCCTGCCGGCGGACGGAATGCAGGCCCTGCCAGAACAGCTGGCTGCCAAGATCAATGGTCGAATCAGGTTCAATCACAGGGCGTTTCGAATCGAGACCGAATCCCGGGGATGGCTGGTGCAGGGAGACGGAGTCCGCGCCCGCGCGCAGCATGTGGTGGTTGCCACCGAAGCGGTCGCGGCCGCGTGGTTAACCAGCGAAACAGCGCCGGAAATGCACGGCGTCGTCACCGACTGGTGGGCCACCGACATACCGGTGCCGGGGCCGCCGATGCTCCGGGTGGACGCCCGCCGAGATCCCCCGGGACCGGTACTCAACACCGCGGTGATCAGTGCCGCCGCACCTACCTACGCCCCGCCCGGCAAGCACCTGATCGCAGCCTCGGCGGTCGTGGAACGGGGCGGCACCGTGCCGCACGAAAAGGTGATGCGTGAGCATGCGGCGGACATTCTGCTCAGCGATCAACGTGGCTGGACGCCGGTGACTCGCCACGTCATTCCCAATGCCCTACCGGCACAGCTTGCACCCCTTCTGGTTCGCCGCCCGATCCGCACTCCGACCGGGATCTGGCTGTGCGGCGATCACCGCGACACTGCCTCGATTCAAGGCGCGCTGGTCAGCGGGCGCCGCACCGCCGAGGCTATCCTCGCGGCGCGATAATTCGTCTGGCCGCCTCGACGACGGCCGCGCGCCGGGCCGCCAGCACTGCGGGATCGGAGGTTCGGGCGTCCGGGTGCGGTGACTGCGCCCAGCACAGGCCTACCCCGATCAGCACCACCAGCAGTTCTATCGGCTGCCAGGCGGGGTCGACGTAGCCGGCGGCTTGAGCTTCCTCGATGGCGCGAATGTCGCGGTCCGGCACCGAGTCCCATTCGTGCGCGGGTGGCGGGTCGAGGGTCAGGCCTTCCAGGTTGGCCCAGGTGATCATGCGCAGGTGCTCGGGTCGCCGGCAGGCCAGATCGAAAATGTCGCCGACGAACTCCGGCACCGCGTCGGGCCGCACCGCGACGGCGGCGAAGAACTCCGCGCTGTCGGCGGCAACGACACTGCGAAACAGCGTCTCTTTGTCCCGGAAGTGCGCGTACAGCCGCTCTTTGCTGGCACATGCGGCTCGGGCGATCCGGTCGATCCGGGCGCCGGCCAGTCCGAATCGAGCGAACTCCGAGCGCGCTGCGGTCAGGATCGTGTCGCGGAGTTCGTCGGTACTTCGCACCTCCGTAACGTATCATACGAACTAGTTCGTTCGGTATAGTGGCCGGAGAAACGGAGGACCCCATGACCGAGACACTTGAGGCTGTGATGAACCATCCCCGTCGGGTGCGGATCTTGAGCGAGGCGCTGCAAACGATCCAGGGCGGCATCGAACCCGTCGTCGACCTATACCGTCCGTATGTCAGCGGCCTGGAAAAGCTGCCCGCCGATGGCCGGTTCCTGTTGGTGGGCAACCACACTCAGCAGGCATTCGCCGAAATTCTGCTCATCCCGCACTACGTGCGACGCGCGATAGGGACGCGGGTACGGCCGCTGGCCGACCGCAGGTTCGGCGAGGCGAAAGGATTCGGACGTGACCTCATCGCCGCCTACGGTGGCGTCGTCGGTGCCCCTGAGACAGCGCGCGAATTGATGCGCCACGACCAGACCATCCTGGTCTTCCCCGGGGGTGGACGCGAGATAGCGAAGTTCAAGGGCGAGGAATACCAGCTGAATTGGCAGGGCCGGTCCGGATTCGCGCGCTTGGCGGTCGAGAACCACTATCCCGTCGTGCCGGTCGGATTGGTCGGGGGCGACGACATCTACAAGAGCTTGGTCACTCGGGACAGCGGACTGGGCCGCCTCAGCCAAGCTGTCAGCAAAAGGCTCAACGGCAACGCCGATATGGCGATGCCCCTCGTGCGGGGCATCGGCCCGACCCTGATCCCCCGCCCACAGCGTATGTATCTGCGCTTCGGCGACCCGATCGACACCACAAAACCCATACGGATGTCAGCTGATACCTGGGTGACGACGGTGCGCGACGACACGCAACACGAACTCGAAGCAATCCTGCGCGACTTGTTGGCATTGCGGTCCGAGGACCCGTTCCGGGAACTGAACCCCCTGGCCTGGAGGCGCGCGGTGGCATGAATCAGGCCGGGCGCGATCGCAGCGGGTGGTGTCGGGCTACTTCGTGGCGCGGCACTGACGTTAGGCGTCCACCGTGAAGCTGGTTTCACGTTCGGCGGCGAGCGTGAAGCCAGCTTCACGCTCGCGCGACAGGTGTCAGCGCTTCCTGACCCGGTAGATCACCACCACGACGGCGGCGACGCCGATCCCGGTAAGTGACACCGTGACGATGGGCTTGTTCAGGAACTCGATGACCTTGGCCTTGACGTCGTCGGCCAGGCGGCGAGGATTGGCGCGCTCCGCAAGCGAGTCGACGGTGGCCGCCAGCTGCTCGCGGGCTTGGTCGATCTCCTGCTTGATGGTGTCGGGATCGCGGTCCGCCACGTGTCTGTCCTCCAAGTCAGGCTGGTGCACTGACGAACTACCCTAGTGCCGACGCCCCGGCGACAAGAAAGGGATGCACCTTGACCGAGACCACACGCCTGGCACCAGGCGACAAAGCGCCCGCCTTCAACCTACCCGACGCCGACGGCAACAAAGTGAAACTGTCGGACTACAAGGGTCGCAAGGTCGTCGTGTACTTCTACCCGGCCGCATCGACACCCGGCTGCACCAAACAGGCCTGCGACTTCCGCGACAGCCGGGCCGAACTCAACGAAGCCGGCATCGACGTCGTCGGCATCTCCCCCGACAAACCGGAGAAGCTGGCGAAGTTCCGCGACGCCGAAGGGCTGACGTTCCCGCTGCTGTCCGACCCGGAGCGTAAAGTGCTCACGGCCTACGGCGCCTTCGGCGAGAAGCAGATGTACGGCAAGACGGTGACCGGCGTCATCCGCTCGACGTTCGTCGTTGACGAGAAGGGCAAGATCGCCGTCGCGCAGTACAACGTGAAGGCGACCGGTCACGTGGCCAAGTTGCGGCGGGATCTGTCCGTCTAGTACGCCGAGCGCGTTGCCGTGCAATCACATCCGCCACAGGGGCCTCTGTCGGGACCGAGGCAGCTCATGCCCGCCTCTGAGCGACAATCGCGCTGCCGCTCTGTGTCGCTACGAGGCGGGCAAACATCGTGCCGTCCGGATCACGGACCAAACGTCACGTCGAGAGACTCGTAGCCAGATTGGCCAGCAGCAAGGCCTCGCTGATCGCCGCGCGCTCCAGCACCCCCAAATCCAGGCTCTCGTTGATGCTGTGCGCCTGCGTCCCCGGGTCTTCCACGCCGGTGACCAGAATCTTGGCGTGCGGAAAGGCCGTAGCGAACTCGGCGATGAACGGAATCGACCCGCCCATGCCCATATCGATGGCCTCCACACCCCAGGCTTGCCGGAACGCCGCCCGCGCGGCGTCGTAGACCGGCCCGCTTGCGTCTATTGCGTACGGCTGACCGATCTCGCCGCGGATGACGCTGACCTGCGCACCCCACGGGGCGTGTTGCCTGAGGTGAGATTCCACCGCGTCCAGGTGCTTCGCCGCGTCGCCACCGGGCGCCACTCGGATGCTGATCTTGGCCCGCGCCCGCGGAATCAGCGTGTTCGAGGCCGCGGCCACCGCCGTGGTGTCGATGCCGATCACCGTGATCGCCGGCTTGGCCCACAGCCGCTGCGGCACCGAGCCACACCCGATCTCCGTCACACCGTCCAGCAGACCCGACTCCTTTCGCACCCGGTCCGGCGGATATTCCACATCGGCGGCTGTGCCTTCGTGCAGCCCCTCGACCGCCACGTTGCCGTCGTCGTCGTGCAGGCTGGCCAGCAGCCGCACCAGCACCGTCAGCGCATCGGGCACCACGCCACCCCACAGACCGGAGTGCAGGCCGTGATCCAGCGTGGCCACCTCTACCACGCAGTCGGCCATCCCCCGCAGCGACACCGTCAGCGCCGGAATCTCGGTGCTCCAATTGTCCGAGTCGGCAATCACGATCACGTCGGCCGCCAGCTCGTCGCGGTGCGCTGCCAGGAACTGGCCCAACGTCGGTGATCCCGACTCTTCCTCGCCCTCGACGAACACCGTGACGCCGACCGGTGGCCGGCCGCCGTGCGCCCGAAACGCCGCCAAATGTGTTGCGATGCCTGCCTTGTCGTCGGCGGTGCCCCTACCGTACAGACGTCCGCCACGTTCGGTTGGCTCGAACGGCGGCGAGCGCCACTGCCCACGGTCACCTTCGGGTTGCACGTCGTGGTGGGCGTACAGCAGCACGGTGGGCGCACCTGCCGGCGCCGGATAATGCGCGATGACCGCAGGTGCACCACCCTCGGTTACGATGCGAACATCGTCAAAACCTGCCTGGGACAACAGATCCGCCACTGCCCGGGCACTGCGGCGCACCTCGTCGCGCCGAGCCGGATCGGCCCACACGGATTCGATTCGCACCAGGTCTTCGAGATCGCGTCGTACCGAAGGCAGCACCTCGCGCACCCGCTCAACCAGATCAGTCATGCTCAACAGGCTAGTTAAACTTGCGCGGTGACCACCGACGGTCCCGACCCGACGACACCGCTGTGGCGGGCGGCCCAGCTGTTCCGACTGCTGAGCTGCATCTATGCATTGGGTTTCCATGTCGCGATCAACTCAGACCTGCGGCACCCCGCGCTGGGCTGGTCGCTGTTCGCGGTGCTCATCACCTGGAGTGCGGCGTGCGCGTTCGCCTATCTGCGTGGGTTCGGCCGGCGGCCCTTGTGGGTCATCGCCGAACTCGTCGTCGTCGTGGCACTGATGCTGTCCACCGAGGTGGTCGCATCGGAACAGTGGGCGTACAACAACCAGACCTGGCCGACGACGTTGTGGGCCAGCAACGCGACCATTTCAGCCGCCCTGCAGTTCGGCCCGACCGGGGGCATGCTGACCGGGCTGGCGGTGACGGCGGCGAGCGAATTCGTCAAGGGCTACATCAGCGTCAACCTCGGGCGCAACGCCACCATCATCGTCGAGTTAGCGGCCGGACTCGCGGTGGGACTCGCGGCCAGCACGGCCCGCCGCGCGCACGACGAGTTGCAGCGCGCGGCCCGGCTGTCGGCAGCGCTGGAAGAACGCGAGCGGTTGTCCCGCCAAGTCCACGATGGCGTCATCCAGGTGCTTGCGCTTGTCGCCAAGAGAGGCCACGAGATCGGCGGCGCGGCAGCCGAACTCGCGGCTCTCGCCGGCGAACAGGAACGAGCGCTGCGCAGTTGGGTGACTTCCACCGAGATGGAGGCCGAGACGGACGAGACCATCGATGTGCGCGCCCTGCTGCGCCGCCGGGAAGGTGAGCGCGTCTCGATGAGCCTGCCGGGCACCGCCGTTCTTTTGGACGGCGGTGTCGCCACCGAACTGGACGCCGCGGTGGGCAATGCCCTGGACAACGTACGCGCGCACGCCGGACGGCACGCGCGGGCCTTCGTCCTGCTGGAAGACCTGGGCGATTCGGTCACGGTGAGCATCCGCGATGACGGGGTGGGCATCGCGCCGGGACGATTGCGGGAAGCGGTTGATCAAGGGCACGTAGGCATTTCGAAGTCGATCGTCGGACGGTTGAACTCATTGGGCGGCAGCGCTGAGCTGCACACCGGTGCGGGAGAGGGAACGGAATGGGAATTGAGCGTGCCTCGTCATGACTGAAGCGACCGAACCTACGGTGATGGTGGTCGACGACCACCCGATCTGGCGCGATGCGGTGGCCCGTGACCTCGCCGACGACGGGTTCAACGTGGTTGCCACCGCCGACGGCGTGGCTGCCGCCCGGCGGCGTGCGGCAGTGGTCAAACCGGACGTGGTGGTAATGGACATGCGCCTGGCCGACGGTGACGGCGCGGCTGCCACGGCGGGGGTGCTCGACGTGTCGCCGTCGACAAAAGTGCTGGTGCTTTCGGCATCCGACGAGCGCGACGACGTATTGGAGGCGGTCAAGGCCGGGGCGACCGGATACCTGGTCAAGAGCGCAAGCAAGGCCGAGTTGGCTGATGCGGTGCGGGCCACGGCAGCGGGTCGCGCGGTGTTCACGCCCAGCCTGGCCGGCCTGGTGCTGGGCGAATACCGGCGCATCGCGGCGAACCCGAGGTCTGGCCCAGCCACACCCAGCCTTACCGAGCGCGAGACCGAAGTGTTGCGGCTTGTCGCAAAGGGACTGTCCGCCAAGCAAATTGCCGATCGGCTCTCGTTGAGTCACCGAACGGTGGAAAATCATGTGCAGGCCACGTTTCGCAAGCTGCAGGTTGCCAATCGGGTGGAACTGACGCGTTACGCCATCGAGCACGGGCTCGACCAGTAACGGGATCCAGGTAGTCCTACTCATCCGATTGCTCTGCCGCCCCGGCAGGGTTAGTCGGTATGACCGAATCGCACCAGGCCGTGATCACCCGGCTTTCGCAGGAATTCGACGCCCTGGCCCGGCAATTGTCCCGGGTTTCGGGCGAACTCACGCAGTTGGACCGTTTGTTCTTCATGGCCCAGACCCCTCCCGCGCCAGCACCCGCCGCGCGGCCGGCACCGGTCTTCGTACCACCACCGCCCGTCGCCGCTCAGCAGGCGGCACCTCAGCAACAAGCACCGTCGTATTGGCAGAACTACTGGCACTACTGGCAGCCGGCGTCGGCAGGGCCTCAGGAACCGCGCCCACCGCGCCGGCACCCACCACGGCCGGCTCCAGCCCCTACGCCGGAGCAATCCGATAACGTGTCCGACCGCGGCTGGATCGGCAAGTTGCTCGCGGTCGCCGGAGTTGCCGTGACGCTGATCGGCGTCGTGTTATTGCTCGTGCTCGCCGCGCAGGCCGGTCTGCTTCGACCGGAGATTCGGGTAGCCGGTGGCACCGCTCTGGCCGGTGCGCTGGTAGGCGTCGCGGGCAGGTTGCGGGGCCGACCAGGCGGGCGCACCGGAGCTATTGCATTGGCGGCCACCGGTATTGCCGCCGCATACCTGGACGTCATCGCTGTCGTCACCATCTACAAGTGGGTGTCGGCGCCCGTCGGTTTGCTGCTGGCCGCCTTGGTGGGCGGCGCGGGACTGGCGTTGGCGCGGCGCTGGGACTCCGAACAGCTTTCGCTGCTGGTGCTGGTGCCGTTGATCGCGTTGGCACCCGTACTTACCCACGGCGCGGACTTGCTGTTGGTCTGCTTCATGCTGGCGCTCTCGGCCGCGGCGCTGCCGGCGCAATTAGGCAAGGACTGGGTGTGGATGCACGCCGCCCGCGTCGCAGCGGCCACACTGCCGCTGCTGATGGCCTTGATCGGAGCCGGGCGGGACGACAACGCCGGGTTACTCGGCGGGGCATGCGCCGTGGCCGCGGTGTTGGCCGTGACAGACGGCCTGATTGAATTGCGGGCCGCCACAAATGCGACTGCCCTGGCGCTGCTGACGACATTCGGCACCGTTCCGCTGTTGGCCAGTGCGATCGCAGTCGATCGGGTGCTGGCCGCCGTGCTGGCCGCGGGGTTGGCGACGGCCCTGCTGACCGTCGTCGTCATCGGCAGACTTCCGCGGACCGTCACCCAGATCTGGTCGGTATGGTCTGCGGTCTCGGCGCTGATCGCCCTCACCGTCGCATTCTCCGGCTATGTCGAAGGCCCTCTACTGCTGGCACTGGCAATCGTCATCGCCGTCGTGGTGCGCAAGGACACCGTAGCGCGTTGGATTGCAACGGGATTCGGCATCATCGGTATCGGACTGTTCTACAGGTACGTGCCATTGCACGCGCTTTTGCGGGCCACCGCCATGCCCGTTGCCGCCGCGGTGTCCACGCTGACCGCCAGTCTGCTGGTCATCGCCTTGGCCGTGGTGATGACCCGGGCGTGGCTGGACTCACAAGCCGCGGGCCTGTTGATCGCCACCGCGGCAGCGCTTGTCGTGTATGCCGTCACGGCTTTCACGGTGACCGCCGGTGTTCTGGTCGGTGGTACCGGCGCCGGTTTCCTGGCGGGTCACATGGCCGCCACCATCTGCTGGATCGTCATGGCGGCAGGGCTTTTCGTCTACGCGCTGCGCCTGGATGGCGCGGAGCGTCGTACGGAGGCGATCACTGCCGGCCTTGCGCTCACGGGTGCGGCCACGGGCAAGCTCTTCGTGTTCGACTTGGCCACGTTGGACGGCATCTTCCGCGTGGCGGCGTTCGTCATCGTGGGCCTGGTGCTGCTGAGCATGGGCGCCGGTTACGCCCGCAGCTTGGCGCGCTAACTCCCGCGAGCAGACACAGAATCGCACGTTTTCCGCGAAAGGCGTGCGATTCTGTGTCTGCTCGTCCTACGGGCTGCGAGCCCGCCGATGCCTGAGATGGCTTGTTAGGAAGCAAGTTCCAGATCGGGTTGCAGACCGCCCATCAGGCCCAGCACACCGTGCCCAGCACACCGACGATGCAGGCGAAGAAGGCACCGGACTTGACCGCGAAGGTCGGCATGGCGCGCAGGCCGACCACGTTGTGCTCGGTGCGACGACCCGGTCCGGGGAACTGAGTGTGCTTCTGGAACCATTCACACCGATCAGCGCCATGAGAATGCCCGGGATCAGCAGTATGTGCAGCGCATACTGCCGCGGGATCAAAACCGTGCCGGGAATGTCGCCGCCGAACAACGACCAGTGCATCCAGGTGCCAATCACCGGCATTCCCAAAGTAATTGACGACAGCGCCGCGGTGCACCATATCGAAGCGGCAAACATCAGCGCCGCTCAGTGGTGGATCCGCCGGACGAACAGACCACCGCGCACTTCGAACGAAATGTCAGGCGCCTTCCCCTAAGCCCGCGCCATCTCGACGCCCCGCAGCGGCTGATAAACCCCGTCGTAGGTGACCTCCGCCATCGACGTGTCGAAGAACAGGGTCCGGTACACGCCGTTGATCAGCAGTACGACGAGGCTGTACATCGCGATCTCACCGCGCCGGAACGACCAGTGCGTCGGGAACACCTTGTCGAGCTGACGGCCGAGGACGTGTGGTAGCGAAAATCGATGGCGCGGGCCTGTCCGGCAACGGTATTCGCCAATTCGAGGTTCACGGCGATCGTCCCTTACGACCGAACCCGCGCCGGCAGAGCAGCCGCTGCCCCCGCGCGCGAGCAGACATAAAATCGCACGGGAGCACGCGCTCCGCTGCGATTTTATGTCTGCTCGCGCTCAGCCGGTCTCCAGAATCGCAACGGCGGCCGCGGTGTCCGCTTCGTGGGTCAGCGACACGTGAATAGTCACATCGGCAAGATGCTTGGCGATCTCACCACTCAACCGGACCCGCGGTCGGCCCCACATGTCCGTAACCACCTCGATGTCGCGGTGAATGTCCTCCGGCAGCACCGGCCGCTGGGCGAACCGGGACCCGGACCAGGCCTTGATCACCGCCTCCTTTGCGGCCCAACGCGCGGCCAGGTGACGCGCTGCCGACGAACTCTTGTCGGAGGCGTCGCGGCGCTCACCCGGGGTAAAGGTCTCCGCGAACACCGTCCCCGGCTGGTCCACCTGCTCAGCGAAATCAGGAATGGAGACAAGGTCAATCCCGATTCCGACGATGCCCATGGGTGGCCAGGTTAACGGATCCGGGTCACCCTGCAGAGACCTGGTACGCGTCACCGTCGCCCAATCGGGCGGCCGGATTCAGCAGCATGGATGCCTCCTGCGGCTTCTCCGGCGCGTCGTGGCCGAAGCGGCGGTCCGGCGGCCGCTGGTACATCGGCTCGCCGCCCGCGATCGCCGACGCGAGCCGGCGCTGACCGGCCAGCAGCCGGGCATCCGCACGCCGCTGGTAGTCCGCCCGCTGGCCAGGCTCCAACGACGCGATGAACGCCTGCGGGTGCACCAGCGCGACCAGACCCGACACGTGGCCGAAGCCGAGGCTGGTCAGCATTCCAGCCTTGAGCGGGAATTTGTCGCCGAGCCGCAAGGTGTCCCGCACCCAGACGAAGTGCGACGAACCGGCCAGCTCGTCGTCGACGCAGTCCAGGCTGCGGTTGGGCGGGATCACCCCGTCGCGCAACATCTGGCACAACCCCATCGTCTGGAAGACCGCCGCGCCGCCCTTGGCGTGACCGGTCAGGCTCTTCTGCGACACCACGAACAGCGGCGCCCCTTCGGAACGGCCCAGCGAGTCGGCGAGTCGCTCATGCAGCTCCGTCTCGTTGGGGTCGTTGGCCAGCGTCGACGTGTCGTGCTTGGAGACCACCGCGATGTCGTCTGCGGTCACGCCCAGCTTGGCCAGCGAGCGCGCCAGCGCCGAGTCCCTTCCGCCGCGGCCGGCGCCCAGCGCGCCCAGGCCCGGCGCCGGAATCGAGGTGTGCACGCCGTCGCCGAAGGATTGCGCGAAAGCCACCACAGCAAGCACCGGCAGCCCCATCCGCAGCGCCAGATCGCCGCGTGCCAGCAGGATGGTGCCACCTCCCTGGGCCTCGACGAAGCCCAGCCGGCGCCGGTCATTGGGCCGGGAGAACTTCGAGTCCTCGATGCCGCGGCCGCGCATCATCGACGTGTCGGCGGTGGCCGCCATGTCACCGAAGCCGATGATGGCCTCCAGCGTCAGGTCGTCCAAGCCGCCGGCCACCACCAGCTCGGCCTTGCCGAGCCGGATCTTGTCGACGCCCTCCTCCACCGACACGGCCGCCGTCGCACAGGCCGCGACCGGGTGGATCATCGACCCGTAGCTACCCACGTACGACTGAACCACATGCGCGGCAACGACATTCGGCAGTACTTCCTGCAGGATGTCGTTCGGCTTGTTACGTCCGAGCAGGTTCCCGTGGTACATGGTCTGCATCGACGTCATGCCGCCCATGCCGGTGCCCTGGGTGCTGGCCACCAGGCTCGGGTGCACGTAGCGCATCACTTCGGCCGGACTGAACCCGGCCGACAGGAACGCGTCGACGGTCGTCACGATGTTCCACAGCGCCACCCGGTCGATCGAGTTGGCCATGTCCGGGCTGATCCCCCACACCGTCGGGTCGAACCCGGTCGGGATCTGCGCGCCGACGACCCGCGACAGCTTGGTCTTGCGCGGCACCCGGACTTCGGTGCCGGCCTTGCGGGTGACCTGCCAGTCGCCAGAGTCAGGCGCCGGACGAATTATGGTGTGCTCGGGATCGAACTCGGCGAAGGACCGGGCTTCGGCCTCCGACGACACTACGAAGGTGAAGTCCTTGTCCAGGAACACCGACACCAGCAGCGGCGAGGCGTGGTCCGGGTCGATCGCACCGTCGTCGACGAACTCCCGGATGCCGCAGCGTTCCACCACGGCGTCGTGGTAGCGCTCGACCAGCTCGGACTCGTCTACCAGATCGCCGGATTGTGTGTCGTACCAACCCGGTTGCGGGTCATCCTCCCAGCGGATGAGTCCGGTGGTCCAGGCCAGTTCGAGAACCCCGGCGGCCGACAGTTGGTTCTCGACCTCCATCTCGAAGCGGGTGCGCGACGATCCGTACGGTCCGAGTTCGGCGCCGCCGACGATCACCACCAGGTCGGCCGGGTCGACGTCGAGGTCGGCCCATTCCGGCGGCGGGGCCGGGGTGTATCCGCGCGGCGGCGACGGCAGCGCCGAAATGGTGCCCTCGGCCGCCGCGTCCTCGTCCGCCACAGACTCGGCTGTCATCTCCTCGCGGGCCTTGGCCGCCAGTTCGGCCATGTCGAGGTTGGCCTCGGCCAGGCCTCCGGTCAGGTCCGCCTTGATCGGCGAACTGGCCGCGGCCACCTTGGATTCCACGTCGCACAGGCCCAGCAGCAAGCGGGCCATCTCGTCGGTCGAGTAGGTGGTCACACCGGCCTCTTCGACGGCGGCGACGATGGCGTCGTTATGGCCCATCAGGCCGGTGCCGCGGGTCCAGCCGATCAGCGCGTGCGCCAGGCTGACCCGTTCCGCCCAGGAACTTTCGGCGTGCCAGCGGCTCACCACGGCGTCCAGCGCCGACTTGGCTTCCCCGTAAGCGCCGTCGCCGCCGAACATTCCGCGGTTGGGCGAGCCGGGCAGCACCACGTGTAGGCGCGAGGCGATGTCACGTTCGGCCCCGATCTTCGACAGGCCGCTGATCAATCGCTGCACGGCCCACAACAGCACCTTCATCTCCATCTCGGCGCGCGCACCGACCTCGGACAGGTCGCCCACCACGCGCGGTGCCGCGAACGGGAACAGCAGCGTCGGGGTATGCGCGTCCTTGATGTGAATGGACTGCGGCCCAAGGCTTTCGCTCTGCTCGTTGCCGATCCATTCGACCAGCGCGTCGATGTCGGAATAGGATGCCATGTTGGCCGGCACCACCCACAACGCCGCGCCGTAGCGGGCGTGGTCCCGATAGAGGTTGCGGTAGAACGCCAGCCGCTCGTCATTGAGCTTGGACGTGGTCGCGATGACGGTGGCACCGCCGTCGAGCAGCCGGGCCGCCACTGATGCCGCGATCGAGCCCTTGGAAGCGCCTGTCACGACGGCGATTTCGTTGCTGTAGGGACCAGCGTCCGGGTTTTCGGCGCCGGCGGCGATTCGGCCGTAGAGCGATGCGTGGATCTGCTTGCCCGCGGCCAGCGACTTGCCCTGCCACCAGGTGGCCTGGGTGGCGACGACATGTCCGGCGCCCTCGAAGCGTTCGGACAGGCGCAGCCAGTCGGCGTCGATGTCGCCCTCGTCGGTGAGCCACAGTTTGACCAGGTCCTCGCGGGCGCTGGCCCAGCGGTCGTCGAAGACGACGGCCTTCTTGCCGTCGAAGGTCGGTGCCACCAAACGTGGCCAGTCCGCGCCCAATTCGGCAGTGACGAGGTCGATGAGCTCGGCATCGGTCGTGGTGGGCGAGGCGGTGACCGGGTCGTCCAGTCCCAGCTGACCCAGCACCAGCCGGGCGGCCGAAGCCAGCACCCCGTCGCGGCCGGTGATCTGGTCAGTGAACTCGCTCAGCGCGGCGGCGTCGACGGTCGCACCGCCACCTCCGCCCGCGGACGGCAACGACACGGGAATCCCGAGCCGCGCGCCGACCGCGGCCACGGCGGCGTCGATGACCTTGTCGACAGATGCGGCGTCGGCCAGCGCACCTTCGTGCAGGTGCCCCATGGCACCGCCGCGAACACTGGTGCCTTCGCGGGTGCCCAACGCCACCTCCACGGTGACATGCTTGGCCCATCCCTCGCCCAGCTCCCAGGTCTTCGTCACACGTTCGGCGATGGCGGCGGGGCGCTTACCGGAGGGTCCGAGCACCGTGCGCAGCTGGTCGTTGATCGCGTCGGAAAGCACTGGGCCGAACGGCTTGTAGGTGCGGGCCAGCTTGGTGACCTGCGCACGCAGGCCGGCCAGATCGGCCTCGGCGGCCCCGTCGATGGCACCCAGGTTCAGCTCGGAGCCGAGGTCGACCAGCAACTGATTACGCCGCGACGACGCGCCGTCGGTGATCGACTCGATGGAGTCCAGCGGCTCGATCTGGTCCAGGCGCATCTTGGCCGAAATGGCGATCAAGGCCAAAGTGGCATCGGCGGCATCGAATCCGATGTCGTCAGGTCTCGGAGCACCCGACGGAGCTGCGGCGGGAGCCGGAGCGACGTCCGGCGCAACATTGGAAATGGGCGCACCGTCCGACGCCGCAGCGTCGGAATCTCCCGGAGCTACCTCCACGTCATCTTCCGGCTCGGGGTCGGTATCGGTGGCGAACAGCACCGCCGCGTCACGTTCGGCGTTGAGCACTTCGATTGTGCTGTGGGCATATTCGGGCAGCTTGAGGGTGTTGGTGGCCAGGCCCGCGACGGTCGGCGCGCTCTTCACCCCGATCTCGACGAAGCGCTCCACGCCCAGACCGCCGGCGGCCTCCTCGATGAACAGCAGATCCTGCGTCTCGATCCAGCGCACCGGGCTGGCGAACTGCCAAGCCAGCAGCTCGATCAGCACCTTACGCGCCAGGTCCCGCGGCCGCTCGTTACGCCAGGTGTCGTAGTCGGCGAGGATCTCGTCGAGCGGTTCGGCAGGCACCAGATCCCGGATCTCCTGGATGAAGTCGCGATCGAGGGTGAACGGGCGAGGCACCAGGTTGGGGATGTAGCGCCCGATGATCACGTCCGGGTCTTTGTCCCGCGGCATCAACCGCTCCAGCGACCGCCGGAACTCGGCCACACCGACCCGCAGCACCCGCGAGTGGAACGGCACGTCGATACCGGGAACCAGAATGAATGATCGCTTACCGCCGGTGATTTCGCGGCGCCGCTCCACTTCGGCTTCCAGTTCCTCCAGACCGCGTACGGTTCCGGCGATCGCGTACTGCGAGCCGCGCAGATTGAAGTTGACGATCTCAAGAAATTCCCCGGTATTCTCCGCGATCCTCGCCACGAAGTCGGTGACCTCGTCGTCGGGCAGGTCGATCTGGGAGGGCCGGATGGCCGCCAGGCGGTAATTGGATCGGCCCAGCTCGTCGCGCGGGACGATGTCGTGCATCTTGGACCCGCGGTGGAACACGGCCTCCAGCAACGCATCCAGTGCGAATACGCCGCTGACGCAGGCGAGCGCGGTGTACTCCCCGACCGAGTGGCCGCACGTGATCGCGGTTTCGACGAAGGCACCCTGCTCACGCATCTCGGCGACCTGTGCGGCCGCCACCGTCGCCATCGCGACCTGGGTGAACTGCGTCAGAAACAGCACGCCGTCCGGGTGGTGGTAGTGCACACCGCTGGCGATGATGCTGGTCGGGTTGTCGCGCACCACGTGCAGCACCGAGAAGCCCAGCGTGTCACGGGTAAAGCGATCGGCCTCGTCCCACACCTTGCGGGCCGCCTTGGACCGGGCCCGCACATCCATGCCCATGCCCTTGTGCTGGATGCCCTGGCCGGGGAACGCGTAGACCGTCTTGGGCGCGGCCAGCCTCGCCGTCGCCGACATCACCAGGTCCGACCCGATCCGGGCGGCAACCTCCAAAACTTCTGCGCCCTGGTCGATTGCGACCCGATCGACCCGGAAGTCCACCTCGTCACCCGGGCGAACCATGCCGAGGAACCGTGCGGTCCAACCGATCAGCCTGGCGGGAGGCCGCGCCTGCCCGTCGGTGGCTGTCACCGCGTGCTGCGCCGCGGCGGACAGCCACATGCCATGCACGATTGGCGATTCCAGCCCGGCCAGCAGGGCGGCAGCCTTGTCGGTGTGAATGGGGTTGTGGTCGCCGGACACCTCGGCGAACGGGCGCATGTCGACCGGGGCACCGATCGTGACGTCGCGGCGGCGCCGCCGCGGGGTGTCGGTGGCGTTCTCGGAGACGGCCCCGCCGGCGCGAGCCGGGTCGGCGAGTTCGGCGGTTCCGGTGCGACCCAGGATCGCGAACCGCTCTTCCATGGTGGCGACCACACCGCCGTCACCATCCGAGACGGTCACTGTGACCGGGACGACACGGCCCATGTCGGTGTCGACGGCGGCGGAAGCGGTTGCGGCGATGGTCAGCCGAGCCGCATCCTTGGGCAGCTGACCAGCCATCCGCACAGCATGATCCAGGTGCACAAGGCTGAGCAGACCTTCCACCACAGGGACGCCCGTGTCGGTCACCGCCGCCCCGATTGCCGCGAAAACGGTGGGCCAGCAGTGTCCGACGAGCGCGTCGGGCACCGTGGTGAGGCTGGGGGCCAGTGACTCTCCGAAGGTGGCCGTGACGCCGGTGTGGTCGGCGACCCGTTCGGGGTCCCACTCCACCGTCAGAGTGGCCGTGCCGTTGACCACCTCGGGCAGCGACTCCGGCCCGTCCACACCGGCCGCGATGGCCAGTACGGCACGCATCGCGGCGGAGGCGTCTTCGGTGGACACGACCGGGATGCCGCCGTCGATCGTGTTGGCCGGCAGGGTCAAGTGCATGTCGATCCAGGTGCCCGACACCGGCACGCTGAGGGTGACGCTGTCACCGTCAGGCGTCACCTGCAGCCTCGAGCCGGTGGATGTGTGCGTAGCAGTGCGGTTTTCGTGTACCTGCCAGTCGCCGGGTTCGGCGATGCGATGCACCGGGTTGATGGTGGTTCGTCCCGCCCACAGGACGTCGGGTGCATCCAGCACGACGGCCAGCGGCCCCCGGATGTCGGCGCGACCCAGCCGGCGTGCGGTCACGTCTTGGGGCTCGGCGCCGGTACCCAGCACTTCATTTATCGCGGCCTGCTCGAAGCGATCCAGCAGCTCACCGACGGGTTCATCCATCCGGGTGATGCCGGCGACGGCCGCGGGACCGGGGATGATGCACACCTGATCGGCGTCGTAGCGCGCATCGTGGGCCTGCCACAGCGAGTCGCTGCGCCACCACCGTCGCACGTCTCTATCGATGACCGGCACGAAGTTGACCGGCTTGCCCAGCGTCTTGCACAGCGAGATGAAGAACGGCACATCCGCCGGGTGCAGCTGCACGGTTTCGGCGTCCGGGTAGTGTGCCAACAGGGTGTCGATGGCGCGCTCGGGTTCTTCCAGCAACGCCGGGTCACCGAACTGGGTTTCGATGGGACCGAAATCCTGTGTGTGCAAACGGGCTTCGGCGCGCTTGAGCATCTCCGCGAACCGGTCGCGCCAGGTGTCGGCCAGCCAGGGGCTGCCCGGCGCGGCGGTGGTCCCCCCTATCAGGGTCGAATCGCCTTGTCCGACGGCCAGTTCGACGTAGCGCCGCAGCCATTGCAGATAGGTCATCTCCGCGACGTCGCCGAAGTACGGCTTGGCGGTTTTGGCCATCGCGGCAATGATCTCGTCGCGACGCTCGGCTACCGCATCCGCGTCGCCGGCCACCTCGTCGAGCAGTTGCCCGCAGCGCGAGGCGCTGTTGTCGATCTCGTGGATGTCGGCGCCCAGCTGGCTACGGCTGGAAGCCATGCCGCCCTGCGCTTTTCCGGCACCGATCCATTGATCGGTGCCGCCGGTTTCCACCAGCATCTTCTTCACCGAGAGTGACGTGGTGGACTCCAGCGTCGCCATCGCGGCAGTGCCGACCAGGATGCCGTCGATCGGCATCAACGGGAAGCCGTAGTCCTGCGCCCAGCGCCCGGACAGATAATCAGCGGCCCGCTCCGGGGTGCCGATGCCGCCTCCGACGCAGACGGTGATGTTGGCGCGCGAACGCAACTCCGAGTATGTGGCCAGCAGCAGGTCGTCCAGGTCCTCCCAGGAGTGGTGGCCACCCGCGCGGCCACCCTCGATGTGCATGATGACCGGGCGGGTGGAAACCTCGGTGGCGATGCGGATCACCGAGCGGATCTGCTCGATGGTGCCGGGCTTGAAGACGACATGGCTGATGCCGATGTCGTTGAGTTCCTCGATCAGCTCGACGGCTTCCTCGAGGTCGGGGATGCCGGCGCTGACCACGACGCCGTCGATGGCCGCGCCGGACTGGCGGGCCTTCTGTACCAATCGCTTGCCGCCCAACTGGAGCTTCCACAGGTAGGGGTCCAGGAAGAGCGCGTTGAACTGATAAGTGCGGCCGGGCTCGAGCAGCCCGGACAGCTCAGCGACACGGTCGGCAAAGATCTCTTCGGTGACCTGACCGCCACCGGCGAGCTCGGCCCAGTGCCCGGCGTTGGCCGCGGCGGCCACGATCTTGGCGTCGACGGTCGTCGGGGTCATGCCGGCCAGCAGGATAGGCGACCGGCCGGTCAGCCTGGTGAACTTGGTTGACAGCTTTACCCTGCCGTCGGGCAGACGAACGACGGACGGCGCGTAGGTCGACCAGGCACGGGCCACCTCCGGGATGGCGCCGACGGTGAACAGGTTGCGCTGGCCGCCGCGAGTGGCCGCGGGCACGATGCCGATGCCCAGGCCGCGGATCACCGGCGCGGTCAGCCGGGTGAGGATGTCACCGGGGCCCAGGTCAAGAATCCATCGAGCTCCAGCGTCATTCACCTTGGTGATCTCGTCGACCCAGTCAACCTTGCGGACCAGGATGGCCTCGGCCATCTCGCGGGCGAGGGCGACGTCGAGGCCGACCTTCTCGGCCCACCCGCCGACGATGGCGATGCCGTCGGACAACCGCGGAGTGTGGAAGCCGACCTCCACCTTGACCGGATCGAAGACCGGCGCGAAGACGTCGCCGCCGCGCACCTTGTTCTTGCGCTCGGCTTCTTCTTTCTCGGAGATCTGCTGGCAGTAGAGTTCGAACCGCGACAGCTGCTCGGGTGTTCCGGTGATCACGACCGACCGACGGCCGTTGCGGATCGACAGCACCGGCGGGAGCACCGTGCGCACGTCCTGGGCGAACTCGTCGAGTAACTGGCTGATGCGCTGCGGATCGGCGTTGGTGACCGCGACCATCGGCGGGCGGTCGCCGAGCACGGAGATACCGCGCCGCCGGGCCACCAGGGTTCCCGCCGCGCCGACCAGCTGAGCCATTGCCAGCAGCTCGACGTCGCGGGTACCGCCGGCCTTGAGCGCCTCCACAGCCAGCACGCCCTGGGAGTGGCCCGCGAGCGCTACCGGCGGAGTGTCGATGAGGTCCATGCCCTGGCGCGCCAGCGCGCGGACCGCGGCCACCTGGGTGAGCAGGACGCCCGGTATCGACACCGCCGCCGACGTCAGGTGCTTTTCCGAGGGAACGGTGTCCTCGGCCGCCAGCGCACGGACCCACTGCAGCGGCTCGAAGCCGATCGGACGCACCACGACCAGTTCTTTGGCCACCGGCTCGAGGAGCAGCCGTACCTCACCGACCAACTCGGCCAATTCGGATTCGATACCGGCCCCGGATACCAGTTCCTCGAGCGTCTCCAACCAGGCGCTGCCCTGGCCCCCGAACGCAACCGCGTACGGCTCGCCCGCCGTCAGACGGTCGACCAGAGCATGGGCACTTTGTGGTCCACTGCCGTCGCGGTCTGCCGAGAACTCCCCTCGCTGTGCCGGGGAACCCCTGTCATGCTCGTGGATCGTCACCTTCACATCTCCCTGTGTGCGTCCGTGTCGCGCGTCTGCGTGTCTCACGTGTCGGTTCGTTCGGCCGGTTCCGGGCCGGCCCAGCCAAAAGGCCCCGTCACATTCCGGGCGATTCCACGCCGAATCGCAGCCGACAGTCGTCTGACCGGTGCTTTGTCGGCGCCTGATCCCTTCGCGGAGAGGTGCCATCAACCAGCATCGGACCCAATAAGAGTGTCATAAGGATCTGTACGTTTTCTTGACGCCGGAAGGTTACTGATGAGTTCTACGCGCGGGTAACCGTGTCGCGGGTAACACCGGGTCAAACCCCGGGCTCGGGCGTCTCGGACAAACGTCCTGCATGCAGGTGGTTACGGTTGAGTAGCTACAACGGCGCTGTTCAAAGCTGTATTGTTACCAAATCGTTATCTCAAGAACTTCAGTCGTGCCGGCGACCCCCGGCGTGCCTCGGCGGCGGCTCGCGGATTCACGGATGTAGCCGATGACGCGCACTGAGCGAACGAGTGTTTGCTGGAATGTTCGTCGAAGTCTTAGAAACCCGTCCGGCTCATGCCCATTGGCCAAACTGGGGCTTGAGAATCTCGTTGATGTCGACCCCGACGCCGCCCACCGTCCGTTTGTCGATCTCAACCTGATGCAGATGCGCGGCGGGGTGGGTGTACCCCTTGGGCGAGCCCCAGTTGTGCTGCCAGAAGTACGCGCCCAGCCCGTCGTGCACAGCCCAGTCGATGGTCTTGGAGTTGGCGTATACGCCTGTGCGCTGGTGACCGATCACGGACTCCCAGGAGCGCAGATACGGGACGATCTGGTTCTTGTACTGCTCGAGCGACGGGTCGTCGTCGATAGACGCGTAGATCGGAGCCCCGGCGGGACCGCCGGCAGCGGCGTGCAATTCCGCACCCCGCTTCGCGTGCTGAATGCCGGCGGGGGCGCCGCCGAGCCAGTCGGAGGTGCTGCCCTTGCCGAACTGGTAGCACGAGACGATCTTGAGGCCGCTTCCGTGCAGATCGCGAGCCTCTGCGAGTTGGATCGGCTTCCCCAGCATCCAGTCGCCGCCAGGCCGGCGGTCCGAGACATACCGGATGGCCCCGGCCGCACCCGCGGCTCTGATCTGACCGGCCGGGATGACGCCTGCCGCGTAGTCCAGCAACGTGCCCAGCGAAGCGGACGCCGGCGAAGCGCACACAGATGCGGCCGCGACACCGAGGCCGATCAGGCCCGGTGTCACGGCAGTAAGTTTGAGCACGTCACGACGCGATACCGGCACATGGCACAGGGTACGCAATAACCTCAGCAGACTCAGGAACCTCTTGAGTCACATCTGTGTCACATTGCCGAAACGGTGTTGGCTGGCACCGGCTATCCCTCCGCCGCAGTTCAGGTGCTCTGGTCGCTGAACCTCCTTGCTGCTTGGTTCGATCGCCGGTCAAGGGGATTGCCCTTTGCCGCCGGCGTCGGTGATGTTGGTGCCGTTTCCGCCAGAGCCGCCGACGCGGACAGCACCGCCGTTGCCGCCATTGTTCCCGACGTTGAACTGGGCGCCGCCGGCACCGCAGCCGCCCTTTCCACCGCCATTACCATCGCCACCGTCAAGTCCGACCCCGTGGACGCCGTTCGCGATGGAAGTGGCGCCGCCGCCACCGCCACCCCCGGTCCCGGCGCCACCCGCCCCGCCTGCACCGCCGGTGAACTGAAGGAGCGGGTTGGCGGCGGGAACGGCGAAGATGAAAGGTGACATCTGTTGTCTCCCATCACGATCGACGAGGACTATCTCACCTCGTGGTTCGGAGCCTAAGCGACCCGAACCAAGAGATCGCTGCGAATTACGTCGATCTTTCCGAGCGAGTCGCGGTGCCGCACACGTGGAGTTCCGCCCGTCGGGGCAGGCGCATGGACCACTTTTTCTTTGTCAATATAAAGTTAGTAATGTTTGGCGGAGTTGACCAAGCAACTGGGGGTTCGGATGCAACACGACCAGCTGATCGACCTCACCCGCCGTGCGCTGAAACTGGCGCGCGACAGGACAACCGACCTTGCAGCCGCAGAGCACACGATCGAGGCGCGGGAGTACACCTCGACCGGGCGGCACGAACGCGACCGCGCGATGGTGATGGCCAGCCCGCAACTTGTCGGCTACGCCTCCGAACTGCCGCGACCGGGTGCTTACTGCACCAAGACGGTGATGGACCGATCCGTCCTGCTGACCAGGGTGGCGGACGGTTCGGTGAAAGCGTTCGACAACGTCTGCCTGCACCGGCAGGCGCAACTGGCTTCGGGTTGTGGCGTGGCCAAGCGGTTCACCTGCCCGTACCACGCGTGGACGTACGACAACACCGGCCGCCTGGTCGCGGTGCCGGGTCGCGAAGGCTTTCCCGATGTGACGGTGAAGTCCGACGGGTTGACCGAGCTGCCCGCCACGGAATTCGCCGGATTCCTCTGGGTGGCAATGGATCCCGGTTCACAACTGGACGTGGCGGCACATCTGGGTCCGCTGGCCGACGAACTGGATTCGTGGGGCATCGGCCGCTGGTCACCGCTGGGCGAAAAGGTACTCGACTCCCCCATCAACTGGAAACTCGCCATCGATACCTTCGCCGAGAACTATCACTTCGCCACCCTGCACGAGAAGACCTTCGCCACTATTGCCCGCAGCAACTGCACCGCGTTCGACGCCTATGGGCCGCACCATCGGTTGATCTTCCCGCTCAACACCATCCTGGATCTCGATCGCACTCCCGAGGACCAGTGGGTTCCGCTGAACAATCTGGTCGTCATCTACGCGCTGTTCCCCAACATCGTGATCTCGGTGACGATTGCCAACGGCGAACTGTTCCGCGTCTACCCGGGTGATCGTCCGGGCCGATCCACCACCGTTCACCAGAACTCGACTCCGTTGGATATGTCCGACGAATCGGTGGCAGCAGGCGCACAGGCCGTCTTCGAGTACGCCCACGCCACGGTGCGCGACGAGGACTACCGCTTGGCGGAGGGACTTCAGGCCAATCTGGAGTCCGGTGCCCGGCAACGGCTCAGGTTCGGGCGCAACGAGCCTGGGCTGCAGCACCGCCACCGCGCATGGGAGCAGGCTCTCGAGGGAGCGGACTCAGTCTGCTGACAGCGCTGCGCCGAGGTCGTCGAGAACAGTCGCCACCGGATCTTTGTGATCAACCCGTAATCCCGTGACCAGCGCCCGCGCCTCGTCGCGGCGGCCTGCCGCCAACAGCGACGCCAACTGACCCAACGCGTCCCGCACGGAAGGGTCATCAGCGACGGTGCCCAGCACTTCGACCAACTCCCAATCCCGGTACATCGCCAGCGACCGCTCGTTGAACGCGAACCCCGTCACCGGCTCACCCCCGAGCGTGCCACGGTAGCGGTAAGGTCCTTCCATGTATTCGATCGGCAAAGCGTGTGCCGGAGCGGACACCAGCGGCTCACCGACGACATCCAGTTCCATTGCGGCACAGGTTATCCGGTGGCGATCGGGCAGGTACCGTCCCTCGGACGGTGGCCGGATCAGAGTTCGGATCGCCGGCGGCCACCGGACGTAGCTGCTGATCGTCACCTCGAAGTCCTCGGCGCACTGCGGGGGCCGCCCGTCGGGGTAGCTTGTGGTGATACCGGTGAATGGTTGCAGCGCATTGCCTTCCGTTCGCAGAAACTGCCGCCAGATGCTCATGTCCACGCCGTTGTCGAAGTTGATGGTGCGCCATTCGTGCGATCGGGTACGCGGCGGCTCCCCGGTTCCACCGCCCGCGTACTTGGGAAACCACTGCCGGTCCACGTGCCCGCCCTTACCACCGACCCGTTCTTCCGTCTCACCCCAGCGCAGGATCCCGGTCATGGCCATGCCGGTCTGGAAGTAGGAGTAGGTGTCGTCCTGGCCGAAACAGGCGATCTTGCCGTTGTAGGTCGAGGCACCCAACGGTGTGGGCGCCCGGGTGGGCGTGACGGTGAGATCCAAACGCATGTCCTGGCCGGCCTGGTCGGTGCCCACCAAACCGATGTCGTAGGTATAAGGACGTAGTGCGCCGTCGGCATCCCGCAGGGTGGTCCAGCGCGCGGTACCGGCTCCGGTGTCGTAAATCACTTCGAGATACCCTGTGGCGCTTGACAATTTCGGCGTTGCACCCGGTTGCATGCTGGCCGGCGGCATGTCGTAATCGGTATAGGTGCCGTACTCACCGGTGTCGAGGTCGAACAACGCCAGCGTGTAGAAGTCGGCGACGATGCTGCCTCCGGGCCGGTTCCTGTTGAAGATGGTCAGGAACGCGAACGACCGGTCGGTCGAGTCGAGCTCACCGGCGATGAACCAGGTGTCGGACTCCTGGTCCGCATGTCGGCCCTCTGCCGCGGGAAAATCCAATTGCCGATCGCCGGGCACCAATTCGAACGGGTAACTACGCCAGTCACCGGTCACGGTCACGCCTCGCCTCAGGGGAAAACCCCGCTTTTTTGGCTATGTTAGCATCAATAGCGAAATTACCGTCGCCTGCCCTGAGGTGGTTGCGCCGATGACGGCGAGTCTTCGTTCCTATGACGACCTGTTCATCGGCGGCAGGTGGCGCAAACCCGCGGGCCCCGAACGGCTGAAGGTCATCTCGCCGCACACCGAAGAGCCGATCGCCGAGGTCCCCGCCGGCGGCCCCGATGATGTCGACGCGGCAGTCCGGGCCGCCCGCGATGCGTTCGACCGGGGCCCGTGGCCGCGACTACCACCGCAGGAGCGGATCCGCAAAGTCGAGGAACTGGCTGCAGCTTACGGTTGTCATATCGACGAGATGGCCGACCTGATCACCGCGCAGATGGGATCGCCTCGCAGCTTCAGCCGGCTCGGTCAGGCGGCAGGCGCCGCCTCGATGATCCACCTGGCACTCGCGGCCGCCCGCGACTTCCCCTGGGTCGAGCGCCGTCAGGGCGTGCTGGGCCAAGCGCACCTGCGACGCGCGCCGATCGGTGTGGTCGCGGCGATCGTGCCGTGGAACGTACCGCAATGCCTGATCATGCCCAAACTGATCCCCGCGCTGATCGCCGGCTGCAGTGTGATCATCAAGCCGGCCCCCGAAACCCCTTTGGACGCTTTGTGGTTGGCCGAGATGATCGAACAACTGGAGCTGCCGGACGGCGTCGTGTCCGTCGTCACCGGCGGTCCGGACGTCGGGGAGGCACTGGTCCGGCATCCCGGCGTGGACAAGGTCGCGTTCACCGGATCCAGCGCCACTGGACGGCGCATCGCGGCCTTATGCGGTGAGCAGTTGAAACGGGTGAGCCTGGAACTGGGCGGTAAGTCGGCGGCGATCGTCCTCGACGACGCCGACATCGGCAAGACGGTGGCCGGGCTGCAAACGGCCGGATTGATGAACAACGGCCAGGCCTGCGTGGCGCAGACCCGCATCCTGGTGAGCCGGCACCGGCACGACGAACTCGTCGACGCACTGGCCGACATGATGTCGGGCCTGCGCGTCGGCGATCCGGCCGATGACAAGACCGACATCGGACCACTTGTCGCGCAACGCCAGCAGCAGCGGGTGCAGGAATTCATCCGCTCCGGACGACAGCAGGGTGCCCGCTTGGTGGTTGGCGGCGAGGACCCTCCCGAGCGGCGCGGCTGGTACGTGCGCCCTACGTTGTTCACCGACGCCGGTAACGACATGCGGATCGCCCGAGAGGAGATCTTCGGTCCGGTGCTGACCGTGCTGACCTATACCGACGAGGACGACGCGATCCGGATCGCCAACGACAGCGATTACGGTCTGGCCGGCTCTGTGTGGACCGCCGACACCGCGCACGGACTGGACATAGCGGCCCGGGTGCGGACCGGCACCTACGGCATCAACATGTACATGCTCGACATCAGCATGCCGTTCGGCGGATTCAAACACTCGGGAATCGGACGCGAATTCGGACCGGAGGGCCTCGGCGAATACGTCGAGTTGCAGTCAGTCGCCTGCAACGGAAAGTTGCCGCCGCTCAACCCGGAAACTGCAGGGTGATGTGCACGGGGCAGCACAGCACACCGTGCTGATTGCGTACCTCGATCCGCAGCTCGACCAGGTAGCGCGGCGGGTCCGCAGCGGTGTCGCAGCGTTTGGCCACCGCCCGCCCACGGCCCACCATGGTGTCGCCGGCGAAGATCGAGCCCGCCAACCGCATAGAGCGCCGCACCACGCGGCTGCGCGGGCCGGCCCACTCGGTGGCGATCCGGTCCGCGAAACCGGCCAGGTGCATGGTGTTGACGAAAATCGTTGGATTGCCCTGGCTTTGCGCGTAGGCCGGGTCGAATTGGCCCGGGAAGTAGTCCCAGGTGGCTCCGGCGTTCTCGATCACGCGTTGGTAGGTGATCTCATCGACGACCTCGGGCAGGTCGGTGGGTATGCTGATCGCGTTCCAGTCCAGTGCGCTCACGGGACCGGCTCGGGGGTGAACCGGAACAGGGTGTTGCGGGAAATGGCGACGACGGCGCCGTCCTGGCGGCGGTAGGTCTCCAGCGTCTCGACGAAATGACCCACGCCCAGCCGGGTTCGCTTCTCCGGTGATACCGACACCAACTCCTCGACGGCGGTGAGCCGATCACCCTCCAGGATCGGCTGCAGGAACTCAACGTCGTTGGCCGCGTTGATGAACGTGGTGCCCGGCAGCGGAACCCGCAGGGCGAGAGAAGTGGATGGCCGGTCGGCTCCTTCCATCTGGGAGGGTTGCCACGGTGGCGGGATCAACCAACCCATCAACAGGGCCGGGGGCGCCAGCAAGCCGCCCCAGTGCTGTCGGGCGAAGTCGGCGTCCCAGAACGAACGATTGCCGTCGCGGACCAACGCGGCAAACAACTGAATCCGCGCACCACTGATTGCCGTTGTCGCCGTTCGGGTTTCGCCCTGGGCTCCGACCATCTGCAGCGCTTCTTCGTAAGTTCCGAAGGCCAGCTGGTAACTCAGCTCCACCACAGCACTCACATGACGAGGTGGCGGCTGGGCACCGAGTCCCAGACCAGCTCGCGGGACGCGAAGTACCAGCCGCCACGTTCGTAGATCAGCTGATCGGCGTAGGTGCCGGTGGCCTGCAAAGTGGAATCGTTGTGCACGGCGGCGAACAGTATTGCCACGCAGCGTTGCGTCGCGTGTACCCCGTCGACGTGGATTTCGTGATCGACCGTGACCAGGCGCTGCCCGTCACCGCCGTCGAAAGCCGTCCACAGGTCGGTGAACGACTCGCCGCCACGGATATAGCGAGCGCCGGAGTGGCGGAAGGTGGCAATCCACACGTCACGGTCGCCGTCGGAGAACGCGCGGTTATGTCGCGCGTTCAGGTCCAGGATGCCCGCACGGCCGGTCGCAGCCTGCAGCATCTGCTGTTCCTGATAGGTCATCGTCATCGTTGATCTCCAAGCTGCCGAACCTGCCCTGACACTACCGACTCACCACGTAGCCGTGGCGTTCACGATCCCATGCGCCGGCGGTCAAACCGCGCGTGCGCAACAGGTCTTTGCGTATGCGACCGATCGCGTTCTTCGGGAGTTCATCGACCGTGTCGACGAATCGGGGTACGCAGAAATACGGCATCCGGGCGGCACAGAAATCCAGCAGTTCCGCGCAATCCAATGCGGCCCCGGCTCTTAACGTCACGATCACCAAGATGTCGTCCTCGCTGAGATCGCTGGGCACGGCTACCGCAGCGGCTTCAGCGACCGCGGGATGAGCCATCACCACGGCCTCCAATTCCACTGACGAAACGTTCTCCCCGCGTCGCCGCAGCGAGTCCTTGACCCGGTCGACGTACGTCAGGTTCCCCTTGCTGTCGACCTTGCCCAGGTCGCCGGTGCGGAACCACTCCGGATGCGGCTCCACCTGCCGGCCCGGCCCGTCCGCCCGCACATACCCGTCACTCATCACGTCGCGGAACTTCGCCCGGCAGGTGATCTCGCCGACCGATCCGGCCGGCAACTGCACCCCGTCAGCGTCGACGATGCGCACCTCGAAGTTAGGGTTCGTCCGGCCTGAAGTGCCGGGGATGCCGTCATAGGCGACGTCGTCGACCGCGAGTGGGAATGCCTCGGTCATGCCGTACATGGTGACAACCGCGCAGCCGTAACGCCTTTCGATGGCACGGTAGGACGCCGCGTCGATCGGCGCCGCGGAGATGAACCGCAGCGGCAATTGCCCGTCACGAGGATCCGGCGGCAGGTTCAGCAGCATCGACACCATCGCCCCGGCTCCGGCGAAGCCGACGGCGCGGTGCGCACGCACAGCGTCCCACACCCGCTGTGGGTGAAAAGCACCTGCCAGCACCGTCGTTCCGGCGATCAGCATCGGTGCCAGGATGCTGGGTGCCGCGCTGAGGTGGAACAGCGGCATCGCGGTCCACAGCACTTCGCCTGCGGTGAACTCCCAGGCCGCAGCCGCGGTAGCCGCCACGGTGAACAGGTAGTCCCAGGAGGTGGCAACCGCTTTCGACGGGCCCGTGGTACCCGAAGTGAAGAACAGCGCGCCTATTTCACCCGGGGCAGTCGCTGGCACCGCGACCTCGGATCGCAGCGCCCCACAAACCGAGTCGTCCTGTGTCATGAGGATGGTCACGGCATCCAATTCGCCGGCGATCCCGAGGACCCGCTCGCGGCGCTCGGCATCGGTGAGAATCACCTTGGCGCGTGACAACCCGAGGCTGTGCAGCAGGAATTCACCCTTGCTGGAGGCGTTCACCGCGGCGGTCACCGCGCCGATCCGGGCCGCCCCGAGCCAGAAGTAGATCCACTCCGGACAGGTCGCGGTGAACAACGCAACACAATCGCCCGGCTCGATACCGCTGTCTAGCAACACTTTCGCCGCGGCGCAGGAGCGCTGCCGCAGCTGTGCAAAGGTGATGTCGGTTCCGTCGACCGAAATCATCACCCGGTCGGGATACTGTTCGGCGCGGCGATCCAGAACCGCCGGGACGGTGAACTGATCGACACCGAAGTCAGCCGGCCCCGGGGGTCCCATCAGGCTTTCGCGGCCGCCGGGTCCGGCTCACCGTCAGCGGTGTAGCCGAAGTCGTTGGGCGACGGCTGTTTACCGGGATAGAAACGCTGCGCCCAGCGGCGCAGCGCCGCATAGTCGTGCGCCTCTTCGGGCGCCAGGTTCGGCTTCTCCAGGTACTTCATGTTCTCCCAGGTGAAGAAGTCCTGCTTGATCACTTCCTGCTGCAGGGCGAGGAATTTCGCCGCGCGACCGGTCGGCGCGTCACCGCTGTCCCCCGGCTCACGGATGGATGCCTGGGTGTAGAAGTAGTCGGTGTAGTCCTCGTCGACCGGAGTCTGTCCGGTGACCTGGACCGTGGCCACCAGATCGCTCGGGAAACGCACGACACCGAGCCCCAGCGAGTAGTTGTCGTAGATGATCTTGGCGTCTACCGGTCCGTTCGGCGTCAACCAGGTCTTCGCCCGGCCGCCGCCGAAGTGGGCGTTGACGGTGGCGTGCAGGTGATAGCCGGACACCTCGAACGACGCCGTGTTGGCGGGATTGGCCGCTTTGTGCACGTACTGGACGTGATACGGGTCGGCCGCATTCTCGATGATCATCTGCGCATGCACCTTGACGCGGTTGAGCATCCGGGTGTGCGGATGCAGCGGGTAGTACTCGCCGGTCTCCAGTTCGGGCAGCACCGGCGGTTGCCAGTACGGCGCGCGGCCATGCCGCTCGTGCCAGACCAGGATGAAGCCGTACCACTCGGTTGCCGGGTAAGTGCGAATGCGGACGTTGTTCTTGCACCCGATCTTGCTGTACGGAATCAGCGCGTTGGTGCCGTCGCCGCGCCACTGCCAGCCGTGCCACGGGCAAACGATGTGTTCGCCCTCGACCGTGCCGCCGACGCCCATGTTGGCACCCAGGTGCTGACAGTAGGCGTCCAGCACATGCACCTTCCCTTTTCCGGAGCCGGACTTGGTGCGGAACAGCACCAACTCCTCGCCGAAGTAGTGCACCCGCTTGACATCGCCGGCAGCGAGATCGGAGGCGAAGCCGACGATGAACCAGCCAGTCGGGAAACGGTAGGTGGACAGCGCGATCCCCGACGGGCCGAACTCCTGTTCTGCAGGATCGTCGGCCGCTGCCAGGTCTGAAGACGTTTCGGTCACGAGTTCTCCGTTTCCCACGCGGCAGCGCGGCGATGAGGCCGCCCACACTTCCCCGCGGTTCGGCGCGTACGTCTATTTTTACTATTTTAGACATTGAACGTCAACGCAGGTGCCGCCACCTTGCCCGGGCCAGCGGGCCGCCGCTTCACATCATGAGCGAAATCGCCTGAGGTGGTGACACTTCAGCGGGCGTGCGCCCCGACCCAACTGCATGCACCAACCGGGAGAGACCCCTGGCGACCGAGGGCGACGAACCATACCCGACGGCTCAGCTCCGCCATTACTCCACGATGCGCAGTGCCGCCATGGGGCACTGTTCGACCGCGGCCCGCACGTCGATCTCGCGGTCCGGCGGCACCGGGCCGTCCGCGATCTGCACCACGTCCTCATCCCCCAGCGCGAAGATATCCGCGGCGATGGATTCACAGAACCCGTTGGCCTCACACATATCTGGGTCGACGATCACCCGCATCGACAGATGCTCCTTTCGTCTCAGAGCCCGAGTGGCCGGGTCCCGATCACCCCGCCGGCGGCGAGATGCGCGAGTTCCCGCTCCGTCAGCCCACATTGATTGCGCAGTATGTCTTCATTGTGCTCGCCGAGTGTTGGTGGCGGGCGCAAAAGCCATTGCCGTTGACCGGCTAGGAGGGCGAACGGCGGCGTCGGATACGGGCCGGGACCCGTTCGCGGGTGGTCCAGCGACTCAAAAAAGCCCCGTGCGCGCAGCTGGGGATTCTCGGTGACCAACGACGGCGAACCGACGGGCGCTGCGGGAACACCAGCCGCCGCCAGCACCTCTACCGTCGCATCGAGCGGTTGCGTCGCGAACCAGTCCTGCAGCATCAGGTCGATCTCGTCGGCCCGCTCGCGGCGCCCGGCTTCGGTGCTCAAGCCCTCGTCTCTCAAAGCCCCGACCACATCTACCAGCGACGCCCACTGCCGGTCATCGCACACGCTGACCGCGATCCAGTCGTCGTCGCCCGCGCACCGGTAGATGTTCTGCAGAGCCCCGCCATGACCCCGGTTTCCCCGTCGACTCAACGTCTTGCCGAAAACCTCGGCCTCGATCGGTTGTATCGCGGTGGTGTTCAGCACTGTTTCCAGCATTGGCAACTCCACCAGCTGGCCGGTGCCGGTGCGCTCGGCGAAATTCAGCGCGGCCAGAACCGCGAACGCGGCGTGCACGCCGGCCAGCGGGTCGCAGGCACCGCGCGGCGTCACCGGAGGAGCATCGGGCAATCCGGTGACCCAGGTAAGACCGCCGATCTGCTCCATAGTGGGGGCGAATCCCACCCGCTCGCGCCAGGGGCCGGCGAGTCCGAAGGCCGGCATCCGCGTGACGACCAGGCGCGGATTGATCTTCAGCAGCACATCGACGGTGAGTCCGAAATGGTCCATCACGCGCGGCGAGAAGTTCTCGATCACCACGTCGGCTTGGGCGACCAGCGTGCCGAACAGTCCGCGGCCTTCTTCGCTTCCCAAATCCAATGTGACGGAACGCTTATTGGTGTTCATCGCATGGAAAACCCAGCCGTATTCCCACCAGTCGTCCACGTCGGTGCGCATACCGCCGGAATAGCGGATGCCGTCGGGGCGCTGGATGGACTCCACCTTCACCACGTCAGCGCCGAACGCCGCGAGCAGGTGGGTGGCCGCGGGCCCGGCCCAGAACGCGGTCAGGTCGACGATGCGCACACCCTGCAGCGGCAGCCGGTCCTGAGCACTGGGCGTCCCGGATTCGCGCTGCTGCCAGGCTGATTCGTCGTTGGCTGCGCCCAGAACAGGCGTATCGCGCAGCGGCGCGGGCCCGCATTCCGCCATCAGCCAGGGCGGGCGGGGCTGGTGGAACCCCGCTGGGTTGTCGATGAACACCCCGCGTTCGGTCATGTATGCCATGTCACGGATGGTGGCGCCGTTGCCCAGGGCCGCGATCGGCAACCGGAAGAGCTGACCCAGCTCGACGATCTCGGCGACGGTGCGCTCGGCAAACCACGGACCGATCGACTCGTAGATGAAGTCACGGTACTCCCAGCGGCCGATCTGAAAACGCAGTTGCGGGATCTCCTCGAATTGCGGGCATTCGACCATCGCCGCGAAGTCCAGCCACTGCTGCCCGGTGACCATCGTGATGCCAACGTAACCGTCTTTGGCCGGCACGATCGAGGGCACTTCCAGGGTGCGGCGGATCGGCGGGACCCGCAGCAGTTGGGAATGCAGCCATTCGCTGCTCTGCATGGCGGTGATCGCCTCCAGCACGGACAGGTCCAGATGTTCACCGGCGCCGCCACGCTCGACGCGGCGGCGCACGGCCAGCGAGCCGAAGGCCGCGTACACGCCGCCCATGTACTCACCGAGGTCGCCGCCGATCGAGATCGGTGGACCGGCCGGATCACCGCGGAAACCGGTGCAACCCGACCAGGCTTGCAGGGTGAATTCGGTGGCGGCACGGTCGGCGAACGGACCGGTCCAGCCGAAGTCGGAGATGGTGACGACAACCGCCCGGGGCGACTCGGCCAGTAGCCGGTGCGGATCGATGCCCAGATCCGCCGCACACGAGCGCGCCACGGCGACGATCACCACGTCGGCCCCGGCCATTTCGGCTTGCAATCGCGGTGATCCCGGCGGCACGCTCAGGCTGCTTTTGCCGGCATTGAGGTAGCAGAACAACGGCGAGGCCTGACCGGGGGGCACCCGCGAGCAGGTGGCCGAATAGCTCCGCAGCGGATCCCCTTGCGCCGGTTCTACTTTGCGGACCTGCGCACCGGCGTCCACCAACAGCTTCCCGCAGTAGCTGCCGGCGATCCGGTCACTGATCTCGACGACCCGGAGATCTTCAAGCGGCGTCGGCCGGGGATCGGCCTGGTGACTCACGCGGCTATTTATACCATTACTGCTAAAATAGCTAAGCCAATCGAGTTCGCGGGTCAGTCGCCGTGCGCTCTTCCTGCCGAAGGTTGCGAGGAACCGGATGACCGCCCTGGGTATTGGACCCGACGCCCGTCGCCGACTGTCGGCGCCCAGGATTGCCGAAATCGTAGCCGACGAGTTGCGCCGTCAGATCATCGACGGCGAACTGGCCGACGGCGATCTGCTGCCGCGGCAGGAAGTGCTCGTGGAGCAGTTCAAAGTCAGCCTGGTTTCGCTGCGCGAAGCGCTGCGGATCCTCGAGACCGAAGGGTTGGTCTCGGTGCGCCGCGGCAATCGTGGCGGTGCCGTCGTTCACGCTCCCGCGAAGACCAGTGCCGCCTACATGCTGGGGCTGGTGTTGCAGAGCGAGGCGGTCGCCGTCAGCGACCTCGGCGCGGCGTTACAGGAATTGGAGCCGGCCTGCGCCGCCCTGGCCGCCCAGCGGCCCGACCGCGCGGACACCCTGGTGCCAGAACTCAAGCAGGTCAATGACGCGATGGCCGAGAACCTGGACGACGGGCGACTGTTCACCGAGATCGGCCGCGAATTCCACAATCTCATCGTCCGCGGCTGCGGCAACCACACGATCATCGCCGTTGTCGGCAGCCTGGAGACGCTGTGGAGCAGCCACGAACAGCAGTGGGCTGACGAGAGTTCGGCGCGCGGCACCTATCCCTCGTTGGCCAAACGGCGCGCGGCACTGAACACCCACGTCAAGCTCACCGAGACCATCGCCGAGGGCGATGTCGACCGAGCCCGGCGCATCGCCGGCCGCCACCTCGCCGACACCCAGACCTACGTGCTGTCCGGCCGGCCCGAACAACGCATCTATGCGCTCTCCCCGCAAGCGTTGTCGCGTCCGCGGGACGTGCGGCGCCCTTGACGACCAGGAGAACCGCTCTGGTCACCGGCGGCAGCGGTGGCATCGGAAGAGCGTGCGCAGCCAAGCTCAGTGAGCTCGGCTACGACGTCGTCGTGGTGGCGCGCCGGGCCGGCCCGCTGAATGCGGTCGCCGAGGAGATCGGTGCCCGCGCCGTGGTCGCCGACGCTTCCGATCCGGACGGATTCGCCCCTGCGGCAAACTCACTCGAACACATCGACCTCGTCGTCCACGCCTCCGGCGCATTGGGTGGAACGTACGCGCGCAAGCAGACATTCGAGCAGTGGCGCACCATCATCTCGGCCAACCTCGACTCGTGCTTCGTGGTGACCTCCGCGGTGCTGCCCCGGATGCGCCCCGGGTCACGCCTGGTCTTCATCTCCTCATCGGCATCGCACGAACCGATGATGGCGCGCACCGCGTATTCGGCGTCCAAGGCCGGCATGAACGCGTTCGCGCGGGCGCTGGCGATGGAGGTCGACCGTGACGGCATCGCCGTGCACCTCGTGACGCCCGGCCCGGTGGAAACCGAGATGCTGCAAGATGTTCCGTTCGAGATGTACGCGATCCAGGTCTCCGACATCGCCAACGCGGTGGCGTGGCTGGACACCATCGACCTCGCGGTCGACCTGCCGGAGATCCGGCTCAGCGCGGTGCAGCGCGGGCCGTATGCCCGCCCGCCGGTGGTGCCTACCGAAGTGCGCCGGCGCCGTGCGGGAAGTTCCTGATCACCGTTTCAGCGAATTCCTCCAGAGTGCGCGGGGCCGCGAAGTCGGCGAACCAGACGTAGAAGCGTTCCACCCGCTGGTCGGCCAGGCCAGCGAAGTGTACCGTCAACTCCTCGGCATCACCACAGACCAGACCCGATCCCAGGTGACCGAACCGCCTGACGCTCACCTCGCGCACAGCGTCAGGATCGGCACCCGCCCGCGCGAAGCCGACCATTTGCTGAACCGAGATTCGGGCAGCTCCCGCGGAGTCCGCCAGCCGCGGCAGCCGATCCAGGTGATTCACCTGCAGATTCCACCAATCGGCGTATTTGGCAACCAATTTCATCATTCGATGACCGCTACCGCCAAGGATCAGAGGTATGGGATATGACGGCTTCGGATGTTGACCTCCGGCCCAGTATTGCGTGATCAGCTCGAGATGACTTCCGAGTAGTTCGACGCGGGCCACCGGATCCTGCTGACCCACATCGAATTTGGCGAACTCAGCGGGCCAGGAACCCGACCCGAGACCGAGGTCGAAGCGGCCGTCCGAGGCCGCGGACAGGGTGACCGCCTGCTTGGCCAGCACCGCCGGATGCCGGAACGTGTCGCAGAGCACCAGGTGACCGACACGCAAGTGCTGTGTCTTGGCCGCCACCCAGCCGGCAATGCCCATTGCCTCCCAGATGTTTTCATCGGGTTGCCCTGGGGCCTCCAAATGGTCGATGAAGGCGATGCCGTCGAATCCGGACGCCTCGGCGCGCTGGGCGCGGTCCACGATGTCGGCCACCGGCAACCGCACCTGCGGCAGAAACAGATACCACTCGACCATCCCACCTACCTCATATCGCCGCTGCGATTGCGTGCCGGTGGCTAGTTTACTATTTTTATTATGTTAGGGGTCTTATGGATGTTGGTCTGACTTCGGAGCAGCTGGCGCTGCGCGACACCGTGCGCGGCATCCTGCGCGCCGAGTGTCCACCCGATGCCGCCCGCCAGGTCTCAGAGGATCCGGAACGCTGGCGCTCGCTGTGGAAGACGTTCGTCGACCTGGGCTGGACCGAATTGGCCGGGTACGACGCGGATGGGGAGTTCGGGCCGGTGGAGCTGGCGGTGGTGCTCGAGGAGTGCGGCGCCGCGCTGGCGCCGGTCCCCCTGTTGAGCGGCGTCGGCCTGGCCGCCGGTGTGCTTCGCGCGGCCGGCCCGCAGGTGGATCAGGTGCTCAACGAGATCGCCTCGGGTGTCGTCGCGACCTTGGCGGTCCACTCCCCCGGCGCCCGGATGCCGGGTGTCCCCATGACGTTGCGGGACGGCCGGATGCGTGGACGCGCGGTCGCGGTCCCCAACGCAGCCCGCGCCGAACTGATCGTCACGCTTGCCCAGTCCGCCGATGACGGCCTGGTGGCCGGCGTCGCACGGGCCGGTGACGGTGTCACCGTCGCGACCTGCGAGTCCACCGACCCCGCCCAGCCAGTCGCCGACGTCGAGATCGACGCCGCCGCGGTCGCCGTCGCGTCCGTGGAATCCGTCGAATCCGCTCTGGCGGCACCGCTGGTCGCGATCGCCGCGGACCTGCTTGGAGCGGCCTCAGCAGCCCTGCAACGCTCCGTCGAGCACGCCAAGACGCGCCGTCAGTTCGGCGGCCCCATCGGCGCTTTCCAGGGCGTCAAACACGCACTTGCGGACAACTACGTCAGCCTCGAACGCGCCCGGAGCCTCACCTACGCGGCCGCGTCGGGGTTGGGCCGACCGGGCGCCTGGACCAGAGCGGCTCTGGCCAAAGCAGCCGCCGCCGATGCCGTGAGCGCCTGCGCGCGCACGATGGTTCAGGTGCACGGCGCGCTGGGGCAGACCTGGGAGCATGACGCGCACCTCTATGTCCGGCACGCCTGGCAGGGCGCGACACTCCTGGGCGACAGTCGCGCGCTGTACCACGAGGTGGGCCGCCGGTTCGCGAAGGACGCGAAATGACGCCTGTGACAGAAGAGTACGGCGGCTGGCTGACCGACTTCCTGCCCGACGACTACTACGACCGCTATCGCGAGTATCGCTGGGACATCCCGTTGCGGCGCGACTACCAACGAGCCGCCTTCGAGTCCGGCTGGTTACAGCCCACCTGGCCCCGCGAGCACGGCGGTCGGTTGCTGGGCCTGCGTGACGCGATGGAGATACGCATCGAGGCCGCGGTGCGATCGGCGCCAAAGCTGCCCAACATCCAGGGACCCGGCGTCGCGGCGCCCGGCATTCGCCAGTTCGGCACGCCCGAGCAGATCGACCGCCTGCTGGTGCCGCTCTTACGGGGCGACGAATGGTGGGCGCTGGGCATGTCCGAGCCCGAAGCCGGGTCGGACTTCGCCGGACTGCGCACCCGCGCTCAGCGCGACGGCCCTGTGTTCCGGGTCAACGGCCACAAGATCTGGACCACCCAGGCCCACGAGTCGCGCTGGTGCACCCTGTATGCCCGCACCGATCCTGATGCGCCCAAACACCGTGGCATTTCCTGCCTGATCCTGGATCTGCAGTCACCCGGGGTGCGGATCGAACCCATCCGGATGGCGTCGATTTCCGACGAGACGTTCTGCGAAGTCTTCCTCGACGACGTCGAGGTGCCAGTGCAGAACCTGCTCGGTCCGCTGCATGGCGGTTGGAACGTCGCGCTGTCGTCGTTACACCATGAGCGCCAGATGATTTGGATCATGAACTGGGTCGAGATCCAGCGGGGTCTGGATTCGATCCGCGATGCCGCATCCGATGATCTGTACACCGAGCTCGGCACGCTGCTCGCCGACGCCGAGGCGCTGCGGGCGACCGGCTACCGTGCCCTGAACAACGAACTCGCCGGCCGGCCCAGGCCCGAAGCCGACATCATGAAACTATTGGGATCGGTTACTTTACAACGTGTTTGGGAGCTCAGTGCGGCCGCGGCCGGCCCGGCGTCGACCGGCGATCCGGACTTGTTGTTCGAACGCCAGGACGCCCTCGCCGCGACCATCTACGGCGGGACCTCAGAAATCCAGCGCAACATCATCGCCGAGCGGATACTCGGGCTGCCGAAGGGATGACGACGATGGACTACGACCTCGGTGACGACGCCGGAGAACTGCGCAACCGGTTGCGGCAGCTGATTGCCGAGCACATCCCCGCCGACTTCCTGGGCGCCTGCACCGACGATCCCGACGACCTGGCCACCACCGAATCGTTCTGCAAGCTGCTGGCCTCCGAGGGCCTGCTGGCCCTGGCCTGGCCGAAAGAGCATGGCGGCGGCGGTGGTTCGATCTGGCAGCAGACCGTATTGCGCGAGGAGATGTGGGCCAATTACGAGCCCCGCGGGCCGCAGTACATGGGGATCAACTGGGTCGGCCCGGCCATCATGCGCTACGGCACTGCCGAGCAGAAGGCCAAGCATCTGTCCGGCATCGCCTCCGGTGAGGTGATCTGGTGCCAGGGCTTCTCCGAACCCGAAGCCGGAACCGACCTCGCGTCGCTGCGCACCCGCGCCGTCCCCGACGGCGACGGGTGGCGGATCACCGGCCAGAAGGTATGGACGTCCTACGCCCGGATGGCATCCTGGTGCGTGCTGGCCGCGTGCACCCACCCGGATGCGCCGAAATCCAAGCGGCTGAGCCTGTTTCTGATTCCGATGGACCGGCCGGGTTTCACCGTCCGGGGCATTCCGTCCATGCTCGGACCCCATCACCTCAACGAGGTGTTCCTCGACGACCTGCCGGCCTACCCCGGCGACGTCCTGGGTCAGCCCGGTGACGGCTGGCGGGTGATGCGGGAGGCGTTGACGTTCGAGCGGGTCGGTATCGCCCGCTACGCCCGCTGCGAAGCACTACTGCACCGGATGCAGGCCGAACTGGGCGATGACTGGGACCGACTGCCCGAATCCATTCGTACCCGGTGGGTTCGCGCGCTCATAGATCTGCGGGTGGCCCGGTTGATGGCCTATCGGGCGGTGTCGTTGCAGGATGACCCCGCAGCGGGTGCGGCAGCCAGCGCGGCGCGCATCGCCACCACCACCTGCGATCAGCTGGTCGCCGAGTTGCTTTTCGACGTGCTCGGCCCGACCGCGCTGGACAGCGGCAGCTCCGCCGCGCTGCACGGGGCGGTCGACGACCATTGGCGCTACGCCCAGGCCGCCACCGTGGCATCGGGCACCATCGAAGTCCAGCGGATGATGGTGGCACGCGACGTGTTGGGAGAGCATCGGTGAATACCGAACTGCCACAAGATATTACCGACTTCGCTGCCGTTGCGGTCAAGCGGCTGGCCCGGCTAGGCGGGCCGTCGGCGGGGCTGCGTGCCGAGATCGACGACAGCATTCGGCTCGCGGCACGGGAGGCGCTGGCCGAGGTCGGCGCATTCGACCTCGACGTCCGGTCAGGATCCGACGACCTGTTGGCCGCCGCGGTGCTCTGCCAGGCTGCCGGGGCGGCGGCCCTGCCGTATCCCCTGGTGGAGGAACTGCTGGCCGTCGACGGCGCCCGGCTGAGCCTGGTGAACCCTCGAGGCCCGCGCATCGACCACGGCGATCTGCCGGGCCACTGGCTCGCCGCCGATCTCGATGGCAACCGCTACCGGCCCCAACCGGCGTCGCGGACAGCCGCCAAATTGGGGCCGTTTCTGATCCCGGCCACGTTGTCGGCACCCGATGGCACGGTGCCGGCCGCCGACGTTAACCTTCATCTCGTGCTGGGATCATGGCGGATTCTCGGAGCGGTACAGCACGCACTGGATGTCGCCACCGCGCATGTGCAGGCGCGGGTGCAGTTCGGCAAGCCCCTGGCTGATTTTCAGGCCGTCAGATTCACCGTCGCGGATGCCGTGGTCGCCGTTCGCGGGCTGCACGAGCTTGCCAAGTACACCCTGTGCCGTCCGGAATCGGTTCCAACGCAGATCCTTTCGGCAGACGCACTGGTGCTGCGGCTGAAGGCGGCCGACACGGCGCGCCAAGTGCTGCGCACCGCCCATCAGCTACTCGGCGCCCTGGGGTTTTGCGACGAGTCGGACATCAGCGTGCTCGACCGGCACACCCAACCGCTGATCCGGTTGCCGCTGAGTCCGGAGGCGCTGGCACTGCGACTGATCCCGGACGTGCGGGACGGATCCTTTGAGACGCTGTTCAGTGGACGCATCTCGGCATGAACCAGCCCGTCGCCGCCCCCGTCACCAACAAGGTGCCGCCCAACCCGTTCGAGGACGGCGTCCCCTTCGCGACCAAGTTGACCGAGCTCGCAGAGCAACAGCGTGACGACACAGCGGTAACCGTCGTCTCGGTGGACGGCAGCGCGCACGCACTCACCTTCGGCGAACTCGACGCCCGGGCCAATCAGTGGGGTCGGGCGCTGGCGGCCCGGGGTGCGGAGAAGGGTTCGCTGGTGGCTATCGCCATCCCGAACTCGATGCACCTGGTGCTGGCGACGCTGGGCTGCTGGAAGATCGGCGCCGTTCCGATTCCCATGCACTGGGACCTGCCCGAGTGGGAACGCGACCGGGTGCGCGCGGTGATCAATCCCGCCGTGGTGGTCGACGACATCAGCAGATGGGAGTTGGACACGTTCGCGGCCGCTGCGCCCAGAAGTCCGCTGCCGACCGCCATCTCCCCCACCGCCAACGGCATCTGTTCCAGCGGATCCACCGGCGTGCCCAAGGTGATCCTCAACCTGGCCCCCTCGCTGTGGATACCTCAGCAGGGCGAGCCGTTCCTGGAGAACTGGACACCGGTGCCCAAGCCGCAGCGGATCATGGTGCCCGCCCCGATGTACCACACCAACGGCTTCGCTCCGCTACTGATGCTGCTCGGCGGCGACCATCTGGTGATACTCGAAAGGTTCCACGCGCCAACGTTTGTGGACACGATCGAGCGTTACCGGGTCACCAATTTCACGGCGACGCCGACGATGCTGTCGCGCGTGGCCGCGCTGCCGGACATCGGGCGGCGCGACCTGTCCAGCATCGTGTTCATCCTGCAGGGTGCCGCCGTGATGCCGCCGTCGCTGTTGCACACCTGGTTCGAATTGCTCAGCCCGGAGCAGATCGTGATGGCCTACGGCATGACCGAGAATCTCGGGCTCACCGCGTTGCGCGGCGACGAGTGGCTGAGCCATCCGGGCAGCGTCGGTCGCGGATTCCGCGACACCGAAATCCGGATTCTGGACGCCGACAAACGACCCCTGGAACCGGGCGAGCAGGGTGACGTCTATCTGCGGGCGCCGATGAGCGCCGGCTACCGGTATCTGGGCGGAGCGCCGCCGCTGCCGTCGACCGAAGACGGGTTCCGTTCTGCCGGCGACATCGGCCACCTGGACACCGATGGTTACCTGCACATCACCGACCGGCGTGCCGACATGATCATCAGCGGGGGCGCCAATGTCTTTCCCGCCGAGGTGGAGTCGGCACTCTCCGGACATCCGGGAATCGCCGATGTCGTCGTTATCGGCCTCTCCGATGCGCGGTGGGGACGACGGGTGCACGCCGTCGTGCACGCTGCGGGTCCACTTACCGAGCAGCAGGTGATCGACTACGCCAAGAGCCGACTCGCCCCATACAAAGTTCCCAAGACCGTCGAGTTCGTCGACAGCATCCCGCGCACGGCGGCCACCAAGGTGAACCGGTCGGCGATGGTGGCGGCGCGGGGCGGGTAGCCGGAACTTCTCGCTGCGACGCGGCAAGCCGAGCGTGAAATCTACGACGCGCTACCGGCGCGTCGCGTCGGGTAGTTCACACTCGCGGGCGGGCGGACGCTAGCCGGGGGACATCCGATCGGTCCGCTTGGTGTACGCGAACCCGTCGGCGATCGAGGCGGCCAATTCCAGAAACGCCTGACGTGTTCGACCGGCCAGCAGGTCCAAGACGATCTCCGACCCCTGCGCCAACCCGAGTACCGCACGCCTAGCTGACCGACAGCTGTCCGATCAGCGTCAAGATCGCGACCGCGACCTCATCCGGCACGGGGCGCTCCGCCTCAGCATCTGACAGGAAATTCTCGGGCAGTCCGGCGGCGGCCGCCGCCTCTTCGATACTGAGCTCGGCTCGGTGGCGCGCCCTGTGGAGGCGCTGCCCGAGCGTCGCGTTCGGCGAACGAGCGGCCCTGGCCATCACGTCGTTGTAAGCGCGGCGAACGCCGCTCAACGCCAACACCACTGACGGGGTGCCTTTGGCGTTGCGAGCCGCGCTGGCCGCCACGTTCTCCAACTTCCGCAGGTCGGCGAGGATATTGGTTACTTTGGGGGTGAACGCGGGATCGGTGGGTTCGGGAAGTTCCGCTGTCGCCGCATTGATGGTGTGCATCGCGAGTTCGACCGCCTCCGCCATCAGCGGCGCCCCTACGGTGTCGGTGGTCGACTCCGTGGCCTCCTCGGCGACGCTCGACCTTTCGCTCGGTGCCGTCGCCGGGCCGCTGATCGGCAGCACCGCAGACCCGCTACGAATGCGGGCGATGGTGCCAGGGGACCACTGCAGCGCCTTTTCGAGCTTCGCCAGCGTCCCGCGGCGCGGCCAGCTCCGCCCCTTCTCGAACGCGATCAAAGTGCCGGCATTGATGATCTTGTCCTTGGCGAGTCCGCGCTGGGTGATCTCGAGTTCGTTACGGCGCGCGGCGACGGCGAGCCCGGCACGCGCCACACCCGGATCGATGTCGGCCTCCCACCATTCATCTTCGTCCGGCTCGGGCAAGTCGATTACGCCGGTGACTTCGTCGGAGGCGGCCTCGGGTGTCAGCGTGACCGGGAAACCCTCGGGATTGGCCAGGTGCAGGGTGGTGGCATCGGAAACCAGAACCGAGCTGCGGCGCACGCCGTCCACGTACATGCCGTTCGTGCTGGTGTCGATGGCCTGCCAGCCTTCCCGATGGGGCTCGAGTCGCACGTGCCACCGGGATATCCGCTCATCGGATAGGCGGACGGTGGCCGAGCTGTCCCGGCCGATGACGGCGACACCTGCGCGCGGGTCCAGGGTGTGGACCTCGTCGCCCAGTCGGACCACCAGAGCGGCCGGCCATCTGTACACGGTGTGATCAGACGTCAACGCGCTTCTCCCCCGGGCTCGGATCCCGACATCTCGGGCACGTCGCTACGGCCTTCCTTCAGCACTGCGTTCGTAGATGCTACATCTTTCCCGGTACACGCTCTGCGCTCGGCACAGCGCCACGAACAGGCGTTACCGGCTTACACATCCGTTTTCGCCCCCGCGAGAGCTGCCGGCGGGTAGTAAACCGGGCAAAGCTGTGCCACAGGTCAGTCGTAATAACACACGTCTAACACCACCGAAGCCAGGCTCTAAGTTGTAGCTGCTACGTTTTTATCGTTGCTTTATTGCTACATTTATGGTTATGTCGTCGCATAGACCGGCGCCAACGACGCCGAAGTGGGAGGAAAGCGATGACTGCAACGGCAATTCCGTTGTCCACACCGCTCAACGAATACGTTCCGGCGTGCACCACCGAGCCGGAGCGGTGGACGACCACCGAACCCGACGAGGTTGCCAAGACGCTGTGTTTGGCCTGCCCGCGCCGGTGGTTGTGCGCCAGTGAGGCCTACCAAGTCACCGGTGTCGAGGGCCTGTGGGCCGGGGTGGTGATTCCTGAATCGGGGCGGGCCAGGGATTTCGCGCTGCGTCGGCTGCGCGCGCTGGCAGAGCGCGGTGGATACCAGGTGCGGCCACGTCGCAGGGGCCGACCACGCGGTTCGCGTAGCTGACAGGGGCGCGTTGCCGGGTCGGTCGGTGGCGTCGGTGACCTCGAATTGTCCGGTAAGTTCCTCGGCCACGGCCGACATGGCCGAGCCGCCGGAGCCGACATAGCGCGCCGGTCCGCGCGGTAACCTCATTCTCTGAGCGTCTGCAGCGCCCCGAAGAGGAGACCGCCTATGGCCGGCCCGACCGATGAAGCCGAAGTCACCCGCGCCGACCGCTTCATCAAGACGGCGGTCGAGATTCTCGGCGAGACCGGCCGCACGGACTTCACCGTGCAGGAAGTCGTCGCCCGCTCCAAGACGTCGCTGCGCGCCTTCTACCAGCATTTCGCCAGCAAGGATGAACTGCTGCTGGCATTGTTCGAGAGGACCATGGCCCAGGCGGCGCAAACCTGGCGCGCCGAAACCGCGGGGCTGGACAGCACCGCCGCGCTCAAACTGATCATCACCCGGGTCGGCGCGCAACCGGAGTCGTCGACCCAGGACAGCCTGAACCGGGCGCTGAGTCTCTACAACCAGAACCTGGCCGAGACCCGTCCCCGCGAATACGCCCGGGTCCTCTCGCCGTTGCACCGCTTGATGCGAGACATCATCGGGCAGGGCATTACCGAGGGGGTCTTCAACCCGGGCCAGGACGTCGGTGCCGCCGCGGCCATCGTCATGCAGACCATCCTTGGCGCGCTCCGGTTGCATTGGCTGGGAACCGAATTGAATGGAACGCCGATCGACTCCGGCCAGCTGCACGACTTCTGCAGCCGTGCGCTGGGCATCCGCGAAACCGGTGACGAGACACCGGATCCATCACTGGCCGAACTGTTCGCCCAGATCGGCTTGCGCCCGGCGAGCTTTCACGACGACTTCGCGATGACAATGCCGGTCAGCCCTCAGGTGGTGAATACCTCGGGCGCGCTGCAGGGCGGGTTGATAGCCACTCTCGCCGACGTGGCGGGAGGACAACTCGGTCTGCAGTACCTGCAGCCGGGAACCGCTATGACGACCTCCGACCTCGTCATCCGCTATCTGCGGCCGATCAGGCAGGGTTCGGCCCTGGCCGTGCCGAAGGTGCTGCGGGCCGGGCGCCGATCGCTTGTCATGCAGATCGACATCTTCGGCGACGGCGACGAACTGGCGGCGACGGCGACCGTGAACTTCGCCATCCTCGGCCGCGCCGAATCTGAATCCTCAGGCGGTGGCTGATTCCGCTCTTCCTCATCGCACTAAGCCCTGCCGGGAGTGGTAACGTCATTACCAACAAGAGAGATCAAGACTTCTACAGGAGATCGCCATGCCGTCTCGCGAACTTCCCTTCCCGGTTTTCGACGCCGACAATCACATGTATGAGCCGCAGGAAGCGCTGACCAAGTTCCTGCCCGAAAACCGCAAGCGCGTCATCGACTACGTGCAGGTGCGCGGACGCACCAAGATCGTGGTGCGCGGCCACATCAGCGAGTACATCCCCAACCCGACGTTCGAGGTGGTGGCCCGGCCCGGCGCACAGGAGGACTACTTCCGCAATGGCGCGCAGGGCAAGAGCTACCGCGAGATCCTCGGCGAGCCGATGAAGGCCATCCCCGCGTTCCGCGAACCGGGTGCGCGCCTCGAGGTCATGGACGAGCTCGGCATCGACTACGCGCTGATGTTCCCGACGCTCGCGAGCCTGGTCGAGGAGCGGATGAAAGACGACCCGGAGATGACCCACGACGTCATCCACGCGCTCAACCAGTGGATGTACGAGCAGTGGTCTTTCAACTACCAGGACCGCATCTTCGCCACGCCGGTGATCACCCTGCCCATCGTCGAGCGTGCGCTGGAAGAACTGGAATGGTGTCTGGAGCGCGGGGCCCGCACCGTGCTGGTCAGGCCGGCACCGGTGCCCGGCTACAAGGGCAGCCGCTCGTTCGGACTCGACGAGTTCGACCCGTTCTGGCAGGCCTGCATCAAAGCCGAGCTGCCGGTGTCGATGCACGCCTCGGACAGCGGATACTCCGAATTCGCGAACGTATGGGAGCCCGGCGACGAGTTCCTGCCGTTCAAGCCGACCCCGTTCCGCAGCTTCGCGATGGGCCATCGGCCGATCCTGGATGCAATGGGGGCGCTGGTGTGTCACGGCGCGCTGTCCCGAAACCCGGAGCTGCGGATCCTGTCGATCGAAAACGGCGCCGACTGGGTGCCGGACCTGTTCAAGGGCCTCAAGGGCGTCTACAAGAAGATGCCGCAATCATTCAGCGAAGATCCGGTCGAAGCGTTCAAACGCTGCGTATACATCACCCCGTTCTGGGAGGACCGATTCACCGAGATCGTCAAGATGGTGGGTACCGACCGCGTGCTCTTCGGCTCCGACTGGCCGCACCCCGAAGGACTGAAGGACCCGATCTCTTTCGTTGACGAGCTGACCGACTTCGATGAAGCCGACGTCGCCAAGATCATGGGTGGCAACCTGATGAAGTTGATGAAGGTCGCGGCGCCAACGTCCAAGCCGGCGCAAAAGCCGGTCTCCGCCTGATCACCCTGGGGCTGGTCGTCGGCGATAACCGATACAGCGCCGTTGGTCTCGAACAGGCCCAGGCGGACGCTGGCGGGTGCTTGATGACCGGTGCCGCTCAACCACACCGGGATCGCGGTCCAGACCCGTTCCAGGTCACGCGGAATGGCATCGGGATCGCTCAATAATCACCTCGCGCACGAATGTGTTCTGGTGAGCGACACAGCAGATACCCAGGTAATCCGATCCAACCGGATCGAGACGCAGAGCCGTTGTCGTGTTTCAGTTGCCGGATCTGCAATTCGGCCGAATCAGGCCAGAGTTTCTGCTATACACAATGCATCAGTCTGTCTTTCGGGCGCGCAGTGGACATTCCATCGGGGGGATTCTTTCCGCGCGGCCCTCTTTGGGGGTACACGATGAACCTGGGTCCGTCCGACTCTTTCTCAATCCCGGTGCCGCTGAGCGACCGGTTGTCGCTGGAGCTGGGTGAACCGGGTAGCACGCTGCGAGCCGGCACGGTTCGTAGCGGCTCGGCGGTGGTCATCCGCGCCGGCGGCGACGTCGACGCGTCCAACGAGCACACCTGGCAGGGCCTGCTCGCCGAGGCGTCGGGAGTTGCCACCCGACCCGGGCCGCTGATCGTTGATGTCAGCGGGCTCGATTTCATGGGCGCCTGCGCCTTTGCGGTATTGGCCGACGAGGCCGAGCGGTGCCGGCGCCGCGGTATTACCCTGCGCCTGGTCAGCAGCGACCCCGCGACCGCGCGCATCGTGCACGCTTGCGGGGTGGGCCACCTGCTGCCGGTTCACCCTACGACCGAAGCGGCGCTGTCCGCCGCGTAGTCAAAGGGGCGGCCCGCCCCTCAAAATTTCGGTGCATGGTGCATCTCTCGCGCATTGATAGTCTGGTTGTTGTTGTTGCTTGACGCTGGCGTCAGCGCACCGACTTCGTTTTGCTCCATCGGTCCGCGGGAGGTACGGCCAATATGGCGGCCGAAATGGACTGGGATGAAGCGGTGGGCCGGGCTGATGACGTGCGGCGCATCTTCGAGAACATCCCCGCCGTGGTGGTGGGACTAGAGGGGCCCGACCACCGCTTCGTCGCGGTCAATGCAGCCTTCCGTGCCTTCAATCCGTCGCTGAACGCCGTGGGCAAGACGGCCAAGGAGGTCTATCCCGAGCTCGAAGGCCAGCAGATCTACGACATGTTCGACCGGGTCTATCAGACCGGCGAGTCGCAGTCGGGATCGGAGTGGCGGTTGCAGGTCGACCTGCAAGGCTCCGGACTGGAGGAGCGCTACTTCGACTTTCTCGTCACGCCCCGACGTGGGTCGGACGGATCCATCGAAGGTGTGCAAGTCGTGTTCGACGACGTCACCGGGCGGGTCCACGCGCGGTTGGCCACGGAGGCTCGTGTCGAGGAGTTGTCGCAGCGGTACCGCAACGTCCGCGACTCCGCGATCGTCATGCAGCAGGCGCTGCTGGCCGCATCGGTCCCGGTGGTTCCCGGTGCCGACATTGCCGCTGAGTACCTCGTCGCCGCCGAGGATACGGCGGCGGGCGGTGACTGGTTCGACGCCCTGGCCATGGGCGACAGGCTGGTGCTCGTCGTCGGTGACGTCGTCGGCCACGGCGTCGAAGCGGCGGCGGTGATGTCCCAGCTGCGCACCGCCCTGCGGATGCAGATCACCACCGGCAAAACGATCGCCGAAGCGCTGGAAGCGGTCGACGCTTTCCACGAGCACGTTCCCGGATCGAACTCGGCCACCATCTGTGTCGCGGCACTAAACCTGACGTCCGGTGAACTTCAGTACTGTACCGCCGGGCACCCGCCCCCCCTGATCGTCACGGCCGACGCGAACGCCCGGTATGTGCAACCTTCCGGCGCCGGTCCGCTGGGCAGCGACACCGGATTCCCGGTGCGCACCGAGACTCTGGACGTCGGCGACGCGGTCCTGCTGTACAGTGACGGCCTGATCGAGCGGCCGGGTCGGCCCTTGGTGGCCAGCACCGCGGAGTTCGCCGATCTGGCCGGCAGCATCGCCGCCGGCACCGGCGGCTTCGTGCTCGATTCACCGGCCCGGCCGGTCGACCGCCTGTGCTCGGATACCCTCGAATTGCTTTTGCGCTCAACGGGTTACAGCGACGACGTGACGTTACTCGCGGTGCAGCGCCGGACTCCGGTACCGCCGTTATACATCATGTCGGATGCGACGATCCACGCGGCCCGCGGGATTCGGGCCAAGTTGCGCGAGTGGCTTACCGAGATCGGTGCGGATGCCTCCGATATCTCCGACGTGGTGCATGCAGTCTCCGAATTTGTGGAGAACGCGGTCGAACACGGTTACCGCACCGAAGTTTCCGGCGGCCTGATCGTTGAGGCTTCGTTGGGCGGTGACGCCAGGTTGCGAGCGTCCGTGATCGACCACGGCGAGTGGAAGGATCATCGCGAGGGTGAGAAAGGCCGCGGGCGCGGCCTGGCGATGGCCGAGGCACTGGTGACCGAATCCCACGTCACGCACAGCCTTGACGGCACGACCGCCAGCCTCAGCCACCGGCTCACCCGGCCGGTGAACTTTGTCAGCGACCCGGTGCCCAGCCGCATCGGCCAGCCCCGGGAGATTGACAGCGAATTCGTCTCACTGGTCGCCGAAGGCGGCCGTATCGTGGTGCGCGGTGAGGTGGACTCCAACACCGCGTCCACCCTGGATCGTCAAATCGCCGTCGAGAGCCGTTCGGGCATAGCATCGTTGACGATCGACCTGAGTGCCGTCACTCATCTCGGGTCCGCAGGCGTCAGCGCGTTGGCCGCGGCGCGCGAGCGGGCCCGCAAGCATGGCGCCGAGTGCGTGTTGGTGGCACCGCCCGGCAGCCCGGCGCATCACGTCCTGTCGTTGGTTCAGATACCCGTCGTCAGCGGGGACGTCGAGGACATCCTCGTCGAAGACTGAGGGTGGCTATCGCGCCCTGCCGTGCCGCACCTGGTTGAACGGCACTCCACGGTCCGCGGCGTATTCTCGCGGGAAGTTCAGCACCCGCTCACCGATCACATTGCGGGCCATCTCGGTGGTACCCCCTCCGATCGCCACCGACTGTCGTGACAGGTACCGCATCCCGCTCTGCAGCCCTTCGCCGACTTCGCCGACGACGCCGGCCGGCCCGGCAATGGCCAACGCGGTATCCATCTCCAGCATCACCGTCTCGGCGTGGAACAACCTGATCAGCGTCCCGCCGGCGGGCGGCAGGGAACCGTCCCTGACATTGCGATAGACGTGGTTGATGAGTTGCTCGGCGACCGCACGATGCACCAGCGCCCGCCCGGCCATCTCTTGCGCCCGCTCACTATGCGCCTGCCCGGTCCTGGCCAGCAGATCGGCGTAGTCCACCGGCGTCGTGTGTCCGCCCTCGCTGCCCGAGCCGCTGGCGAACTCCGAACCCTGTCCGACGGCGCGGCGTTCGTGGTAGAGCTGGCGCGAGGCCACCGCCCAACCCTTGTTCACCGCACCGACCACGGCGTCGTCGCCCACGTCGACCCCGTCCAGAAACTCCTCGCAGAACTCGGCGCCGCCGCTCACCTGGGTGATGCGGCGCAACGTGATTCCCGGGTGGTTGATGGGCACCAGGAACATGGTGAGCCCGTCATGTTTGGGCACATCCCAGTTGGTGCGGGCCAGGCACAGCCCGTAGTCGGCGGCGAACGCGCTCGTGCTCCAGGTCTTGGCGCCATTGATCACCCATCGGTCGCCCTGACGTTCGGCGCGGGTGATCACACCGGCCAGATCCGAGCCACCGCTGGGCTCGGAGAGCAGCTGCACCAAGACCTCCTCACCGCGCAGCGCCGCGGCGATGTGTTGTTTCTTCTGCTCCTCGCTACCGGTGTCGAGCAGAGTGGCACAGCAGATGGTGAAGGTCGGGACGTTGAGGATCAACGGCATCTCATAGGACAGGGATTCGACGTCGAACGCCCGCTGGTACTCGTAGTCCAACCCGAGACCGCCGTACTCGCGCGGAAAGCAGATACCGGCGAAACCGCCTGCGTAGAGCAGCTTTTGGAGTTCGCGAGCACGTTGCCAGGATTGTTCGGCGTCACGCGGCACCGCCGGCGGCGACTCCGGATCGATGCGCGGCATGTTCTCGGCCAACCAGAACCTGGCGCGGGCGGCGAATTCGGCGACGGTTTCTGTGGAACTCATTTGGCGGCCGCCTCGTATACCCGCAGGTTGTGCTCCTCGGGTGTGCCGAACATGGAGCGATACAACGTGATTCGTCTCAAGTAAAGATGCAGGTCGTGCTCCCACGTGACGCCGATGCCACCGTGCATCTGCACGCACCGCTGCACGATCTCGCCGCCCACCTCGCCGACGTAGGACTTCGCGATGCTGGTCGACAGGCCCGCATCAGGCGCGCGTGCGGAAACGTCGGCGATCGCAGCGGCCGTCGTCGCGCGGCAAGCCTCCAGCCACAGCTTCATGTCGGCAAAGACGTGCTTGAGCGCCTGATACGACGCAAGCGGCCGCCCGAAGCTGTGCCGATCAAGTGCCCACTGCACGGTGAAGTCGAAAACGGTCTGCAGTATCCCGACAGACTCGGCACACTGCAGCACCTGTGCGATCTGGCTCTGGCGGTCGATCAGGGCAGCCGTCTCGCCGGCATCGCCGACCGCCGCCGTGGCCATGGCACCGTCGAATTCCACCTGCGCGTACTGCTTGACCAGGTCGATCGACTGCTGCGGCGTGATCCGGACGCCCGGTGCGTCGGTCGGGACCAGGAACTGGCGCACTCCGTCGTTGGAGCGCGCCGTCACCAGCAGCACCGCGCTCGCACCGGCCGCCTCCACCCTGTCCTTGGTGCCGTCGATACGGAAGCCGGAGCCGGACGCGGTTGCGGTGACCGCCGGCTGCAGCGGCGCCCAGGGGCGGCGCGGCTCCGACACGGCCCAGGACGCCACGGTCTCGCCCGAGACCAGTGACTCGATCAGATCCGCGTGCGCATCCTGCGCGGCGCAGTCCACCAATCCGGCCAGCACCGTGCTGACCGGGTACAGCGGACCGGGTGCCACCGTCTTGCCGAGCAGCTCGGCGACCCCGGCCAGATCCGCTACCCCGTCACCCGATACGCTGCCGCCGCCCAGTTCCTCCGGAACCAGCAGGCCGGTCCAACCCAGTTCGGCGGCCCGCCCCCACCACTCGGGGTCCCATGACATGCCCGCGGCGTGCAGTTCCCGAACATGACGCAGCGACGCTTCTTTGGACAGAAACGCTTGGCTGGTGGAGGTGAAGAGTATCTTTTCGGGAGAGTCGACAGCGGTCATGATGCCGGCCGGACGGTCCTCGGCATTCCTTCGCGGTCGCGAAGGAACGTGGGGGAAAGGGTTGGGTGAATGATCATCCGCCTGATCGGTCCTCGTCGGAGTTCGCTGGCGACTCCGATGTTACCAATGGGCGATACCGTAAGAGATACCGGAGTTCAGTCGATAATGACGAGCGGTGGCCGTAATGGCTGAGACAGACGACGAGGCGGTGCCATCGAAGGCCGACGTGCTGGCGTTGGCAGCGGAAGCTGAGGCAGAGGCCGCCGAGGCCGAGGCGCTGGCGGCGGCCGCACGCGCCAAGGCCCGCGCCGCGCGGCTACGCCGCGAGGCGCTCGCCGCCGCAGACGATGACGACGACGACGACGACGACGACGACGAGGAATACGAGTACGACGAGTCGGAGGAATACGAGGACTACGACGAGTCGGGTGAATACGTCGACGCGGAAGACTATGCAGAGGCCGCGGAGTACGACGAGTCGGAGAACTACAGCGAGGCCGAACCCGAAGTAGCGGCCAATCCGTCCCGGCGGGACCGGCTGCGCGGCGCGGTGCGGTTCCCGAGGCTGTCGACGGTCGCCAAGATCGTCGCGGTACTGCTGATACTCGGCTTCAGCGGGCTCAGCGGCTACTTCGTGTGGCAGCACCACCAGGCAACCGATCGGGAGCAGCGGGCAGCGGCGTTCATCGCCGGTGCCAAGAAGGGCGTGGTCAACATGACCTCGCTGGACTTCAAGAGGGCCAAGGAGGACGTGCAACGGGTCATCGACAGCTCCACCGGTGAATTCCGGGACGACTTTCAGCAGCGGGCCGCCGACTTCACCAAGGTGGTCGAACAGTCAAAGGTGGTCACCGAGGGAACCGTGAACGCGGCCGCCGTCGAATCCATGGACGGGCATTCCGCGCAGGTATTGGTCTCGGCGACCTCGCGCGTCACCAATTCCGCAGGCGCCAAGGACGAGCCACGCGCGTGGCGGCTGCGGGTGACCGTGACCGAAGAGGACGGACAGTACAGGATGTCGAAAGTTGAGTTCGTGCCGTGAGCGAGGACGAGAGCGGCCAGGCCACGGCCAAGCACCCGGACGACGACACCGAAACCTCGGTGATTGACACCGTCGGCGAGGAGCCCGACCCCGAAATCGCCGACTACGCAGACGGTGATGTCGTGGACGATGCCGACGTGGACGTCCCTGAAGAAGACGAGGACGGGGACCGCGAAGACGCCACCGAGGTGCACGCCGCCGCCGAGCCGGAGCAGCCCACGCGTAGTGGGTGGCGCGACATCTGGAGCCGAAAGATCACCGTCCGGCCCATTCCGGTGATCCTCTTCATCCTGGTGTTGATCTCCGGCGGTGTGACCGCGTGGCTCTACGTCCACTACCACCAACCGGATCAGCGGACCAGCCCCAGCGTGGCCCGCGCGGCGCTCAACGCCGCCTCCGACGGAACGGTCGCGTTGCTGTCCTACTCTCCGGACAGCCTCGACAAGGACTTCGCCAGCGCCAGATCGCACCTGTCCGGGGATTTCCTCTCGTACTACGACCAGTTCACCCAGCAGATCGTCGCTCCGGCGGCCAAGCAGAAGTCGCTGAAAACGTCCGCTCATGTCATGCGCGCGGCGGTACAGGAGTTGCACCCCGACTCGGCGGTGGTGCTGGTCTTCGTCGACCAGAGCACCACCAGCAAGGACAACCCCGAACCCTCTACCGCGGCCAGCAGCGCTCTGGTGAATCTGGCGCTGGTCGACGGAAAGTGGCTGATCACCAAGTTCACACCGGTGTAGCCGCACTGCACCGGTATCGCCGGGCACCGGATCAGACAGCGAACGCCCGCCGCAGCGTCTGGGCGTGCAGTGCCCGGTTCTCCTGAGAGACAATCCAATCGGGCACCACCGAATCGAAGCCATGGAAGGTGGCAGCGACCACGTGCAGGCTGGCGGGCACGTAGGCATGCAGCAACCGGTTGGCGTAGTCGATGGCTTCATCGCGGCACGGGTCGACGTCCGAGCAGCTGACGAACGCCGGCGGCAGACCTTCCAGGTTCGCTCGGTGCGCGGGCACCAGTTGACCGGTGGCTGTGGAATGCCCGAGGTAGTGGCCCCAGGCTCGGCTGACCGCGGGACCGTTGAGCCCCGGCGTGCGCTGGAACTCCCGCCGCGACGGTGTCGCGTCGGAGTCGAGCATGGGCTGATGCAGAATCTGTACGGCGATTCTCGGCCCTTCCGCGTCGAACACGCGTTGGGCCACTCCGGCGACCAGTGCGGCGCCGGCATCGCGGCCCATGACCGCCAGGCGACCGCCATCGGCGTCGAGTTCGCCGGCGTGCCCGACCGCGTACCACAGCGCCGCCTCGACGTCGTCGAGCGCTGCGGGGCAAGGGTTTTCGGGAGCGAGTCGGTATCCGACCGACACCACGAGGCAGTCTGTGTCGCGAGCCAGCTCCACGCAGTGCGCATGATCGGTGTCCAGGTTGCCGGTGACGAATGCGCCGCCGTGGGCGTAGATCAGCAGCGGCACGCCTGTGGGCGTGGCGCCGCGGTACAGCCTTAACTCCAGCTCACGGCCGTCGGGACCGGGAATCGCTCGCGACTCGATGGTGACCCCGGCGGTGTGGGCCGCCGCGGCCCGCTCCGCGGCGGCCCGGTCGGCACTCTCGCGCTCAGCCGGCAGAGATTCGGCGCTGAACTCGACGAAGCCCAGTGCAGTGGCTGCATCCCTGAGCTCGGGATCGATACGGCCGAGGCCCTGTGGCCGCTTGAGATTCGTTTGTGTCATGCCCTCTGTATCTTCCGGCTCGACCTGGAAACGGACTGTACGGTTAATCGAGAACCGTACCGTCGTTGACGCGCTCGCCGGGCAGGGCCTTGACGGTGGCGGGCAGGCCGTACAGCGCAGTCGCGTTCCCGCGCATGATCCGTTCCCGCTGATCGCGGGGAAAGCGATTGATCGCATACACCGGGGAGTCGTAGCTCCAGTGCGGGTAGTCGGTGGAGAACATCAGGTTGTCGCCCAGATCCATCATGTCCAGGTACTCGCGAAACTGCACCGGGTCGACGTCCTCGAGGGGCTGGGTGGTGAACCGGACGTGCTCGCGCACATAGTCCGAGGGACGCCGGCGCACGTGCGGCAGGTCGCCACGGCGAGCCTCCCAGACCCGGTCCATGCGCGTCATCACCGGCATCGCCCAGGTGAAGCCGCCCTCAATGAACACCACCCGCAGATCGGGATGACGGTCGAACGCACCGTCGAACACCAGGCTGATCAGATGCGAGACGTAGAGCAACGGCCATGACGCGAAAAAATCGTGCCAGTGTGCGGGGTTGCCGACCGGGTACAGCGGGATCAACTCGAACGGCGTCTGCCCCATCAGGTGGGTGGCCACCGGCAGGCCGTTGCGCGCTGCCGCCGCGTACAGCGGGTCGAAATGCGGACTGCCGAACGGGATTCCGCGGGTCTGCGGCGTCATCAACACCTGATGCATATACGGGTGGCCCGCCCACCGCTCGACCTCGCGCGCTGCCTGCGCGGGCGTCTGCGCGCTGACACTGATCGATCCACGCCAGCGGCCGTGCCCGTTGTGCTTGTCCAGCCAGACGTCGGCTAGCCAGTCGTTGTAGGTCGATTTCAGCACGTGCTCGGCCTGTGGCAATTGCGCGTCGCACATCGGTTCCAACGAGGCGATGCTGACTCCGGCGTCGACCAGAAGTTGTTGGGCGGCGTAGTCGGGGTCGCTGCCGGCGAATCCGCCGCCCGGCCGGGCCGCATCCATCCGCATCGACATCGTCTTGTAGGAGTCCGGGGTGTCGTAGAAATGCGGTACTGGCGTCACCGCGTTGCCGGTCGGCCAGATCTTGGTCACCCAGTCCGCGGGCGCGTAGGACTTGAGCACGTCGGCGCACACGGGCACCGGGTGCACGTCGGTATCGACGACCGTCACCGCTATCTCCTGCGCGGGCCCCGACTCGAGCCGTTCCACCACAGTCATGGCGCGCTTCCTTCCCTCACCGTCAACCCGTACAACTCACTGGCGTTGCGCCACAAGAGTTTCGCGCGTTGCTCAGCATTCAGACCGTCGGCTGCAGCCTTGGCCGGGGTCGTCGACCAGTGCGGGTAACTCGACCCGTACATCACCAGGTCCGCTTTCGCAGAGAAGTCCATCCACCTCACCGCATGGGAGGTGTCGACGGATCCGTCCAACGCCGACGAGCAGAACCGCACGTGGCCGGGCAGGTAGTCGCTGGGATAGCGGTCCACCCACGGCGTCTGGTCGCGCATGGACAGCCAAAAGGTGTCCAGCCGCCACATCAGCGGGGTGAGGATGTCGTAGCCGCCGTCGGCGAACACGAACTTCAGACCCGGGTGCCGGCCGAACACCCCCTCGACGATCAACGTGGCCAGGTGCACAAAGTAGTTCAGCGGCATGAACGACGCATAGCCCGGATAGGTGTGCGCGTGCCCGGCGAAGGTCGGCGGATGGTCGACTCCGTTGCCGCCGTTGATGTGCACCGCCACCGGCAGTCCGAGCGCGGCCGCAGCCTCCCAGATGGGTTCGAACATCGGCTTGCCGAACGGCTCTCGCGACTGCATCGGCACGCCGACCTGCACCAGCTTGGGGTGGCCGGCCAGACGTTCGATCTCGGCGACCGCACCCCTGGGGTCTTCGGGGTTGACTCGGATGGTGCCTCGAAACCGGTCGGTGCTGTCGGTTTCGAGCCACCGGTCCAGCAGCCAGTCGTTGACCGCGGCACAGATCCGGCTGTTCAGCAGGTAGTCGGCGATGTTTCCCCGGGTCAGCGGGTTCAGGATGGCGTAGCTCGCCCGCATATCCGGTGGGCCCTCGTCGAACAGATGCCGACTGACGATTTCTGGATCCGATCCCGGGTATCCCTCGCCGTAGAGGTCGGCGCGGTAGTCCCCGCCGGGCGCCTGGTACCACTGCTGTTCGACGTCGGGGATCGATCGCAGCTTGTGGGCAGCGGGGAGATACCGCCGGATCTCGGCGTTGTAGCGGAAGTGCGGTTGCACATTCGTATCGATAATCATGCGGTGACGAACACCTCCCCGTCGGTGACGTCGACCTGGTAGGTACGGACCCGCCGGGTTGGATCGGCCACATTGCGTCCCGTGGTGATGTCGAATTCCCAGTTATGCCAAGGACATCGGAGAATCTGGCCGTCCCGTACCCGGCGCACGCCGTCGGGCTGCTCAGGTGCGGGTTCGTTGGTGCCGCCCACCGGGCCGAGGCACAGCGGCGCGCCCTCGTGCGAGCAGTAGTTCACGATCGCATACAGCTCCCCGCGCACGTTGTAGACGCCAATCCCGAATTTCCCGGCATCCACCAGCTTCATCGCGCCGGGCGGTAGTTCGTCGAGGGAGCACACGAACCGGCGCTCAGGCACCCAGATCACCACCTCTCGCCGCGGGTCTGCGGGCCCACCGTTGTCTAGGTTGCTATTTATATTATGATAGCGACATTCCACTTTCGGGCCCGCGTGCACGGGCAAACTCGGTTGCTCAGGGAGGAGCGCTGATGACGCTCAGCACCGATCAGGACGACGCGCCCGTCGCCCTCGATCTCACCGGCGAAACCAGTCCGTACCCGTTCTTCGAGTACATGCGGCGCACCGACCCGGTCTGGCACGGCGGGCTCTCGGACCCCGACCAGATACCCGACGAGCTCAGGCCGAGCGACGAGTGGACCCTGTTCGGTTACGACGACCTCTTCCAGGCCTTCCGCGACGACGGCACATTCACCTCGGAGAAGTACGACAACACGATCGGATTGGTGATGGGTCACACCATCCTTGCCATGGGCGGCCGAGAGCACCACGACCACCGCAACCTGGTGGCCAAGGCGTTCCGCGCCACCGCACTCGAGCGGTGGGAGCCGTCGGTAATCGGTCCGGTGTGCGATCAACTTGTTGACGAGATCAAAGAACAGGGTGAGGCCGATCTGGTCAAGGCGGTGACCTTCGAATTTCCCACCCGGATCATCTCGTCGCTGCTCGGGTTGCCGCCAGAGGATCTCGACATGTTCCGCCGGCTGTCACTGGACCTCATCTCCATCTCGACCGACATCGTGGCGGGACTGACGGCCGCGGCAGAACTGCACGGTTATTTCCTCAATCAGGTGGAACAGCGGCGCCGCAAGGTCACCAACGACATCATCGGCGACCTGGTGGCCGCCGAGATCGACGGTGAGAAACTGACCGACGAAGCCATCATCGCGTTCCTGCGCCTGCTGTTGCCGGCCGGACTGGAAACCACCTACCGCTCGTCGGGAAACCTGCTGCACTCGCTGCTCACACATCCCGAGCAGCTGGAGATGGTCTACCGGGACCGTTCGTTGATACCGCTGGCCATGGAAGAGGGGCTGCGGTACGAAACCCCGCTCACCATGGTCATGCGCACCACTACCAGGGAAATCGAGTTGGGCGGCAAGACAATCCCGGCCGATGCGCAAATCGACATGTGCATGGGGTCGGCCAACCGCGACGGGGCTCGCTGGACCGATCCGAACACTTTCAACATCCTTCGGCCCCGCCAGGCTCACATCGCCTTCGCCGGCGGCATCCACATGTGCCTCGGCATGCACCTGGCCCGACTGGAGACACGGGTCATGCTCAACAGTTTGTTCGACCGCGTGAAGGATTTGACTCTGGTCGACGACGACGGCACCGGTGCGGAGTCCAAGATCGTCGGCCTGGTCTTCCGCTCCCCCAACAAACTTCCCGTCACGTTCAGCCCCTTGAACAGCCGAGCATGAGAAGCCGCGCGGCGATCCTGCACGGCATCGGCGGGCCGTGGTCGGTCGAAGACTTCGAACTGGACCCGCCGCGGGCAGGCGAGGCCCTCGTCGAAATGGCCGCCGCGGGACTGTGCCACTCCGACGACCACATCCTCAAGGGCGACATGTCGGCGCCCAATGAGGTGATGAAGGCCATGGGATTGCCGAGCATGTTCCCGATGATCGGCGGCCACGAGGGCTCGGGCATCGTGCGCGAACTCGGCCCCGGTGTGACCGATTTCGCGGTGGGCGACCATGTGGTGATGTCGTTCGTCGCCGTCTGTGGCCAGTGCCGCTGGTGTGCCACCGGCATGGAGTACCTCTGCGACACCGGCATGGGCACCATGATCCCGGGCATGCCGACCGACGGCACCTTCCGTCATCACACCGCCGACGGCAAGCCGCTCGGTCACCTGGCGAAGGTCGGCGCGTTCGCCAAACACACTGTGGTGTCGGTGAATTCGCTGATCAAAATCGAGCGCGACCTGCCGCTGGTGCCCAGCGCCCTGCTGTCCTGCGCAATTCCGACCGGCTACGGTTCGGCCGCCAACCGGGCCGGGGTTCGCGGCGGGGACACCGTCGTCGTCATCGGTGCCGGCGGCATCGGCACCGGCGCCATTCAAGGCGCCCGCATCAACGGTGCCGCACAGATCATTGCCGTCGACCCGGTCGAGTTCAAACAGAAGTCGGCATTGCAGTTCGGCGCCACCCACAGCGTCGCGTCGGTGGCCGAAGCGCTGGACCTGGTGCGCGGTCTCACCTACGGCGTGATGGCCGACTCGGTCGTGGTCTCGCCGTCGCTGATCACCGCCGACGACGTACGCGACGCGGTGCAGTTGACCCGCAAGGGTGGCACTTGCGTGCTGACCGGCATGACGTCGCAACTGACACACGCGGTCAACATCAACTTGCAGGACTTCATCCTGATGAACAAGACGCTGGCGGGCACCCTCTTCGGTTCGTGCAACGGCAAGGCCGACATCTCGCGGCTGGCCAGGCTCTACCAGACCGGTCAGCTCCAGCTCGACGAGATGATCACCAGGCGCTACCGCCTGGACGATATCAATCAGGCCTACACCGACCTACTCAACGGTGAAATCATCAGAGGCATCATCGATTACGGGCTTTCGTAGATCCGCCTCTGCACCGACTGTGAATTGGGCGACGCGACACGCCGCTGGGGCGTCGTGAGGTTCACCGTCGGGGCTAGGTACCGTCTGCCTGCTGCTTTGCCTTGTGCAGCTCCTGCAGCCTCTTCAGCCTCATGAGTTTTTCGACCTGCCCATAGGCGTCGATCGGGCTGTGCAGCGACAACCCGCCATCGGCATGCAGCACTTGGCCTGTCACCCAAGACATTTCGAGCACACCGACGATAGCCTGCGCCACGTCGCCGGGCTCCCCGAGCCGACGCAACGCGGTCCGCTTGGACATGCCCTCGACCCAGGCGGGCCACTTCTCGGCGTCAGGCAGCATCGGGGTTCGGGTGACGCCGGGCCCGACGGCGTTGACGCGGATGCCGTGCACGCCCCACTCCACGGCGGCGACCTTCACCAGCATGTCCAGGCCGGCTTTCGAGACGCAGTAGGCGCCCATGTCCCGGTCCGCTACCGTGCCGCTGATGCTGGAGACCACGACGATCGAGCCCTCCAGTTCGGCATCGACCATTGCTTGGGCGGCGGCCCGGATCGTGTGAAAGGTGCCGGTCAGGTTCACCGCCAGGACCCGTTGCCATTCGGCGGGATCGATCGCCAGCAGCAGCCCGGACGAGCCGATGCCGGCCGAGGCCACGACCCGGGTTGGCACCCCGTGCTGGCGGACGGTGTGCTCCATCGCCGCGGTCACGGAGTTGAGATCACTTATATCGCAATCGATGTCGCCGCCGGCCACGTCCCATACGACGACGTCGTGGCCGGCATCGCGCAGCATGACGGCGGTTTCCCGGCCGATCCCGGACCCGCCGCCGGTCACCAGGGCCACCGAGGCGGTCATGCCGCGGGCCCGATCAACTCGACCAGCACGCCGTCCGGCGCGGTGATCACCGCCATCGGAACGGTCTTGCCCGCCGGAGCGGGCATGGTGATCTGACGGACGCCATCGGTGAAGCCCAGGCCCGCCAGCGTGGCCAGAGTGGCGTCCACCTCGCGCTGCAGAGAAAGGAGAAAGAAGCCGTGCCGGGGTCCGGAGTACTCACCGGTCGCCTCGCCGGCCCCGGACAACTCCACCAACTCGACGATGCCGGCGTCGGGCGCCCGCGGATCCCCCAGGAAGATCGAGCGCAACTGATCCGTCTTGGCTCCGAACAGTTCTGGCCAGTCACCGGTGAAGGTGTGATCGAACAATTCGGTCAATCCGAGCCCATCCCGCCAGAAACGCAGCGAGCGTCCGACATCGGCGGTACAGATCGCGGCGTGATGAACACCCAGCACGAATTCCCCTTCCGGTAGCGTGTCCAGTATTACCGCTGCCGCGGGGATCACCGAACAGCGATCCTACCTCCGGGCCAGCGTGGCAAGCGTGCGGTCCCATAGGTCGACGGCGAGGGCGGGGTCGTAGGCGGTGCGGTTGGCCTTGGAGACCGTGTGCTTGGCGTAGTACTCCCCCGGCCGCCAGTCGACTCCGGGGGTGCTCGTCGCCAGCCAGATCAGTTGTTCTGCTCCCTGCTCCGGTGTGGCGGTGAAGCGGGTGGTCAACGGGACGCGGGTTTTCATGAACAGCAGAAATCGCGATCCTGAGGCATCGCCGAAGTTGGAGTTGACATACCCCGGGTGGAAGGTGGCTGCAGCCAGTCCGCTGTCGTGGTAGCGGCGATGTAATTCCTTGGTGAACAACACGATCGCCAGTTTGGCGAGAGCATAGGCGACAATGGGCCGGCGCTGGCCGGTGCGTTCGAGGTCGGCGACCTTGACCCCGGGCAGCAGCCGCTGCGATGAGCTGGTGGTGTTGAGGACGCTCGCGCGGGAATCGACGAGGAGGTCAATCAACTCCGTGGTGAGCAGAAAGGGCGCCAGATAGTTCACCTGATACGTCTTCTCCAGCCCGTCCGCCGTCATCTCGAGTTCCCTGCACATGCCACCCGCGTTGTTGGCCAGCACGTCGATGCGCGGGTACTCCGAGCGAATCTTGTCCGCCAACGCCCGCACCTGAGACAGGTCGGCGAAGTCGGCGACGAAATAATCCGCACCGAGTTCCTTCGCCACCGCAGTGGTCTTGCGCTGCGAACGGCCCACCACGACAACGTTTTCGCCGCTGCGACTCAGCCGCCGCGCCGCTGCGGCACCGATGCCGTCACTGGCGCCCGTGATGATGATCGTCTTGTGCGTCATACCGATCCTGGCACAGCGAGTACCGAACCGGCAGGTGCTCGAGGCGCCCCACGAACATGGCGGCGACCGGTTGCGGATCGCCGGCCAGTTCGAGGGATTTCAGCCGCGGCAGCAATTCGGTGAAGAAGTTGCCGACCGCGATCCGGGCACACCGGGGCTTTGGCACGCAGATAGGACAGAGCTCGGTGCAGTCGCCGCTCGGCGGTATGGGCCTGTGGGTCCGCCGGCATCTGCGCCGCTTCAGCCATCGTTGGCACTCATCGGCGAAACTCTTTGAGCGCGGCGGCAATACAATCCGGTGTGGCGGAGTAGAAGATGGGCAGCACCCGGTCGGCCACTCCTTCCGCCCGGCTGCGCAGCGCGGCACCCACGTCATCGACCGGGGCGACAACGGCGAACGTACCGAGGATCTCGTCGTCGATCAGCGAACCCATGGTGTTCCACTCGCCCCGCTTGGAAAGGCGGTGCAGTTCATCATGCAGGTCACCCCAGCCGTGCAAGTCGAGCACCTTGCGGTACGCCGGCGTAGAACCGTAGAACGCGATCTGCTTGCGGGTGGCCGCCATGGCGGCGGCCAACTCGTCGTCGTCCATGCCCGTCGCGACCATCACCTCGGCGGACACCTCGAAGGCGCTACGGTCACGACCCGAACGCTCCAGTCCGCGCAGCAGTACCGGCATTGTCACGTCGGTCAGGTAGCGCTTGGACACCATCGGGTGACCCAGATGCCCGTCGGCCACCTCGCCACACATCTCGGTCATCGCCTCACCGACCGCCGCCAGAAAGATCTTCGGCCGCGGGTACGGGTGCGGCTCCGGCGTGAACATCGGGGTCATGATCTTGTGCGTGTAGAACTCACCCTCGAAACGCAGCTTGGTGTCCTCGTTCCACGCTGACCAGATTGCGTACAGCGCCGCCACGAACTCCCGCATGCGGCGTGCCGGATGGCTCCAGGGCATACTGAATCGCTTCTCGATGTGTGCCTGGATCTGGGTGCCCAATCCGAGGATGAAGCGGCCCTGTGAGTAGGCCTGCAAGTCCCAGGCTAAGTTCGCGACGGTCATCGGGTTGCGGGCGAAGGCCACCGCGATGTTGGTTCCCAGCTCGATACGCGAGGTGTGTTCGGCGGCCAGCAACAGGGGCAGGAACGGGTCGTGGCTGGTTTCGGCGGTCCAGCCGCCGTCGTAACCCTGCTCTTCCAGGGTGCCGGCCGCCTCGACCACCCGATCCAGTCTGTTGGGTATGCCACCATCGATTTTGAGGCCCCCGCGCACCATGAGGCAAAAGCTACAGTAAGCGATTCGGTAGGGTCAACGTCAGGGCGGCGCCCCGGCGTTCGCAGGCAGCTACATTCAGTAGCATCCCCGCAGCGAGTAAGGACCGCAGGCATGGGCAACTCTGAAGACTGGCAGGAGACGCTCGACGACCTCGATCGCCGGCGTCAACGCTCGCGGGCCATGGGCGGGCAGGAACGTCTCGACAAGCACCGCGGCAAGGGCAGGCTGGACGCCCGGGCCCGCATCGAGCGGCTCCTCGACCCCGGCACGTTCCGGGAGATCGGCACCCTGGTCGGCGGTGATGTCGCCGCCGACGCGATCATCACGGGTTCAGGTTTGATCAACGGCATCCCGGTGATGGTCGGCAGCGAGGATTTCACGACGCTGGCCGGAAGCATCGGGCCCGGAGGCAATTCCAAGCGCTACCGGATCGCCGAACTGGCGCTGCGCGACCGGGTTCCGCTGGTGATGCTGCTCGACGGCGCCGGCTTCCGGCCCACCGGCGGGCACTACGGACGCACACCTACCGACCTGCTCGCCCAGACGCGGTGTTCGGGCCGGGTGCCGACGGTCGCCGCGGTACTCGGGCCCTCGGCCGGACATGGCGCCCTGGTGGCTCCGGTTTGCGACTTCCGCGTCATGAGCCGTCATGGCACCATCTTCACTGCCGGCCCGCCGGTAGTGAAAGAGTCCACGGGAGAGGACATTTCGAAGGAGGACCTGGGTGGTCCCGGTGTGGCGCTGCCCAGCGGGGTCATTCACAATGTCGCCGAGGACGACGAAACCGTGCTCGACGAGATCCGCCGCTATCTGTCCTATTTCCCGACGAGCGCCTGGTCCTACCCTGCCGGCCTGCCCGCCGACGAAACGACTGCGCCGCGGGCGACGCCGGAGTTGCTGAACATCGTTGCCCGCGACAATCGTCGCGTCTACGACATGCGCGCGGTGCTCGACGTCGTCTTCGATCGCCCCGATTGGTTCGAAGTCCAGCCGTCATTCGGTAAGGCGATCATCTGCGCACTGGCGCACCTGGGCGGGCATCCCGTCGCCGTCGTCGCCAACCAGCCGCAGGTGCTGGCCGGTTCGATCGATGCCAACGCCGCGGACAAGGCGGCCCACTTCATCCTGGTCGCCGACTCCTTCCACCTGCCGATCGTGTTTCTGGCCGACAATCCGGGGATGTTGCCCGGCAGCCGCTCCGAGCGCAGCGGCGTGCTGCGCAGCGGCGGGCGGATGTTCGCCGCCCAGACCGCCGCGACGACGATCAAGCTGCATCTGACCTTGCGCAAGGCCTACGGCTTCGGCTCCATGGTGATGTCGCTGCTCGGCTTTGACCACCAGTCCGCCACGTTCGCTTATCCGGGCGCCACCATGGGCGCCATGAGTGCGGCAGCACTCAGTCGCGCCTCTCACGCCGGTGAGGACCTGACGGCCAAGCTGCGCGACGCGGAATTGCAGGCTTCCTTCCGCTCGGCCGAGGGCTTCGGATTCGACGAACTCATCGACCCGAGCGAGACCCGTGACGCGCTGCTGGCCTCGCTGCGGCGAGCTCTGTCCACACGGCAGGTGGCTGCGGAGCCGGTGACCCGCACCGTGATATGGCCCTGATTTCATTGCGCGAGCAGACACAAACTCGCACGATTCATCCTGAATTCGTGCGAGTTTGTGTCTGCTCGCGGGGCTGGGCGCGGTAGGCCGCGACCACGGGTTCCAGCTCGTCGGGCGTGGCGCCGTGCAGGATCACCGCGTCGGCGCCGTAGTCGAACTCGCGACGGATCCGCTGTGCACACTGCTGGGCCGACCCCGTCGCCGACGGCTCCAGCCATTCCTCGGGGATCAGGGTGGCGATGTGCTCGATCTGCTCCGGCGTGGCCTTGTGATCGATCCCGCCGGCGATGGACGTGACCACCGAGTCTTCCCGGAACCGTTGCAGCACGGCAGGATCCCAATCGTTGGTCTTCACCATCAGGTCGCCGTAGCCCTGCAGGTAGGTGGCCAGCCGGGCGACGGTCTTCTTCAGGCGCAACGGCTCGGGCAGATGATCCCCGACGGTGGCCAAGCACGACCACACCCGCACGCCGGCCGGGTCCCGGCCCGCCTCCTCGGCCGCGGATTTCACCGTTGTCACACAGCGCCGCAACGTTTCCGGCGTGAAATAGGTGTGCAAGATGACGTCGTCGAACGCGCGTCCCCCCAGCGCCAGCGTCTTCGGGCCGAAGGCCACCAGCGCCAGGCGTATGTCCTCGTCGAAGTCCCGGTCCAGAAACAGGATGGGATATTTGCCCATCGGCCCGTCGTGATTGAAGATCATCTCCCCGTGCCACAACCGGCGCATGACCGCTGCCCAGTCCTCCATCTGCGCCGTGGTCACAACCGGTATACCGAACGCCCCATAGATGGCGGCGATGCCGCGACCGATGCCCAGGGTGAAGCGTCCACCGGAGAGCCGGTGCATCGTAGTGGCCCAGGAGCCGGTGATCAGCGGATGACGGGTGTTGTGATTCGTTGCGGCGGTGGCGATCTGCATCCTGCTGGTCACCGCGCACGCCGCGCCGACCAGAGACGACGCCTCCTTGATGTTCCAGCGCTCGGAGATGAAGGCGGTGCCGAGGCCGAGCTCTTCGCCGCGGCGCGCCTCGTCCATCAGCGTCGCTGGCCCCTCACCCCCCGCCCCGGCCAGCAGGTAGTAGCCCAGTTCATCAAGCACCCGTTCACTCATTTCCAAACCCCTTGCTGGTAGCCGCAATTCCAGACCTCGGTCGACACCGCGGAACACCTCGACGCTGGCCACGTTGGTTTCTTCGCCGTGGGCCCTGACCGTGGAGTCATAGACGATGGCCACGTGCTCACGGTCATCACCTGCAATGCCGATATTCAGGTCGAAGTGCAGCGAGTCACGCACCTGCCACATGTCGGCGACACGTCGCACCGCCCGGTCGTGGGTCAAGATATGAGCCGCACCAACCTCGTGCCGAATGACGTTGTTGGCGAACGACTCCCCAGCGAGCTGCAGGTCATGCTCGTTCCACACCACCAGGTTGTAGAGCTCCACCACCTCGCGCGCGGTACGCACCGCGCCCATCAATCGGCCGTCCGCGGCGCCATATCGTCTCGGACCTCCCGCAGAAACCGCTCCGAGATCCTCTGGACGCGAGGGGAGAACACATGGCTGACGTGGCCGCCGCCGTACCAGTGCAGCTGACCGCCCCATTTCTCCTGCAACACCAGCGCCGGCTCCGGCATCGCCATCCTGTCGTGGCGCGCGGCGACGATCAGCCGGCGCCGCGGTGGGGGCGCGGGGTCGGCCATCAGCGGATCGATCACCGAGGTGAGCCGCGAGACCACCTCGGACCGCAGCAGCCGCCGGCATTCGCGGTGTGCGGACCCCGAACGGCCCAGGTGTCGCGCGATCATCGCGTTGAGTCCCAGGATGGGCGTGTAGAGCGCCACCGCGTCGACCTCCCGCTCGAGATGCGACACCAGCGCGGCCACCGGGCTGCCCATCGAAACCCCGGCCACCACAACGGCGCCGGCTTGGCGCTGCGCCCAGCGCAGCACCGCGCGGATCTCCGAGACCGACCGCATCATGCCAGCGACGTTGCCCAGTGGATCCATGTTTGGGTAGCTCGGCCAGTAGCCCCGGCGGCTCCCGTGGCCGGGCTGTATCGGCATCGCGACGTTGTACCCCAGGTCCCGGTAGATGCGGTCAAGGCGCGACATCAGCATGTCTTCGGCCCCGCCCTGCCCGGCGCCGTGAATCCAGATCAGCCAGGGCCGCGGACCATGCGGTCCGGGTGAGCGGTGGCGGCACAGGTGCACCGCGGCCCGCGATGGGCCGCCGAATCCTTCGTCGATCAGCGTTTGCGGCAGCGCGGGATCATGCTCGAAGGACATGCGTTCGTAGGACAGTCCGGCGATCCGACGGCGCTTGATGGCGCGCACCCGCAGCGGAGCCGGTGCGGCGTGTGCACCGTCGATGCCCAGCGCCGACAACTCCTCCGCCGCCGGGGCGCAGGCCTCCAGCGACCGGATGTTGCTGGGAACACTTCCGCCGAGCACCGAAAACCCGCTCAGCACAAGCTCGTCCAGGAACACTTCACCGAATTGGCGGACACCGCGCGGGCCCGACGGTGCCAGTCGGGCCGACTCATTGAAGCCGGCGACGGTCCGCGGCAACACCATGCCCAATTCTCGGGTGATCCCGAGTCCACGCTGTGCCCATGACATGACTTATCACCTACCTCAGCCTGAAACCGGTGTAGCCGGTGGCCGCGATCTCCTCGCAGCGCCGCCGGTATTCGGGGATTCCGCCGAATAGCCCATGTGCATCCGCTTCTTGCCGAGCACATTGCCCCCGTTGTACCAGCATGGGTGAACAAGCACCGTCGGCGCCACCAGCGCCGTGGTGTGCTCGATCGGTCGACAAGCCATGTGCTGCAACGTTTTCGGCTGCCTCAGGTACGCGGGCAAGTCCGAACCGACGCAGGCGGTGCGGCATGTACAACGCGGAGAACCCCACGCCGATCACCACGACGTCCGGGTCGGCCGGCGCCCCGGCACCGGCAACCGCTTCGGTCATCTCGCTCCTCGCCACACCGGATCAGTAGTGCCGAACTGCTGAAATCTATACTGTAACGAATTTAGTATCAGACGACCGGAGGTGCCCGACATGAGGTTTGTGTTCACCTGGACGTTCATCGGTAGGTTCATGAGCGGCTGGTCGCCGGAGTCCGCCTCCGCATGAAGCCCGCTCTTGCGCAGCTGGCGGCGTCCGGGCACACGGCCGTCGTCCTCCGGGAGTGCCAGGCTGCGGTGATGGGCTCGGATGCCGGACTGGCCTTACTGGCAGCCGAAGCCCCTTGCGTTGTTTTACCAACACGCGTCACTGGCCACCCACCGGTCGCTCCAAGCCTGGGCTGATGGGACATCATGACAGAAACGACCAGCGAGATCCGCGGCGGTTTCCCCGACGTCCGGCCACTGGCCGCACCGCCCGGGCTGGAGCGCTACATCACCGCGCTGCGACGCCTGCAGGACCTGACCGTTTCCACCAATCCGGACGCCGCAGCGTGGGATGCCGCCAGCGAGCACCTCGAAAGCGCTTGTGCCATTGTCGAATCACATCGGGTGCCCGAGATCGAGGTGCCGGCCGGCCGCGTCCTGGAAATCCCCGGTTTGGGTCATCCGCTGATGCCGCCGTGGACCCTCACCGCATTGCGGTCCGACGGAGTCGTTATGCACGGACACTTCACCCAGTCCCATGTCGGAGGAAACTACGCGGTGCACGGCGGCATGATCCCGCTGTTCTACGACTGGCTGTTCGGCATGGTGGTCACTGCCGCCGACATCCGTCCCACCCGAACGGCGTACCTGCATGTCGATTACCGCAAGATCACCCCGATCGGCGAACGGCTGACCGCCCGTGGGCGCATCGACCGAATCGAGGGCCGGAAGGTGTTCACCACCGCGAGCATGACAAGCTCCGATGGTGTGGCGCTCACCGAGGCGACCGGCCTGATGGTCCGCCTGCTCCCCCACCAACCGTAATGTCGCGAGCAGACACAGAATCGCACCCGTTGGGGCCCGCACGTGCGATTTTGCGACTGCTCGGCAGGAAGGACCGACGTGCCTGAATTCACTGTGCCTGCTGTCGTAGCGGCCGTTGCCGCCGCCATACCCGACCGCGAACTGGTGATCCAGGGCGACGAGCGCTTTACATACGCGCAGATCGTCGAACGTTCGAACCGGCTGGCGGCCTACCTGCACTCTCGTGGGCTGGGCTGCCACACCGAACGCTCGGAACTGCCCGGTCACGAAGCCGGCCAGGACCTGCTGGGGCTGTACGCCTACAACGGAAACGAGTTCGTCGAGGCGCTGTTCGGCAGCTTCGCGGCGCGCGTTGCTCCGTTCAACGTCAACTACCGCTACGTCAAGAACGAGCTGCAGTACCTGCTGGCGGATTCCGGGGCGACCGCGTTGCTCTACCATGCGGCGTTCGCGCCGCGGGTTGCCGAAGTGTTGCCCGACCTGCCGAAGCTGCGGGTGCTGATTCAGATCGCCGATGACTCGGACAACGAACTGGTTTACGGGGCAGTCGATTACGAGAGCATTGTCGCCGAGCCCGCCGACCCGCCGCCGGTGCAGCACTCCCCCGACGACCTGTACGTCCTGTACACCGGCGGCACGACCGGCATGCCCAAGGGCGTGCTGTGGCGTCAGCACGACATCTTCATGACCTCCTTCGGCGGTCGCGATCTGATGACGGGCCAATTCGTGAGTTCCGTCGACGAGATCGTGGCGCGCGTGACGGCAGGCGCCGGCACCAAAGTGCTGGTGCTGCCACCGCTGATACACGGTGCCGCGCAATGGACGGTGATGATGGCCGCGACCACCGGGCAGACCATCGTCTTCCCCACGGTCGTCGACCATCTGGACGCCGACGACGTGGTGCGCACCATTGAGCGCGAGCGCGTGGCGGTGGTGACGGTGGTAGGCGACGCCATAGCACGTCCGTTGGTCGCCGCGATCGAGAAAGGGATCGCCGACGTGTCGTCGCTGTTCGTCGTCGCGAACGGCGGCGCCCTGCTCACGCCGTACGTCAAGCAGCGCCTGATCGATGCGCTGCCCAACGCCATGGTCGTCGACGGCGTCGGGTCCTCGGAGACCGGCGCCCAGATGCACCACATGTCCACCTCGGGCGCGGTGTCGACCGGCACCTTCACTGCCGGTCCGGACACTGTCGTTGCGGCCGAGGACCTTTCGTCAATCCTGACGCCGGGCCACGACGGCATCGGCTGGCTGGCCCAGCGCGGTTATGTCCCGCTGGGTTACCAGGGCGATGCCGCGAAGACGGCGGCGACCTTCCCCGTGATCGACGGTGTGCGATATGCCGTTCCGGGAGACCGCGCCCGCCACCACGAAACCGGCCACATCGAGTTGCTCGGACGAGACTCGGTCACCATCAACTCCGGCGGCGAGAAGATCTTCGCCGAGGAGGTCGAGACCGCGATCGCGTCGCATCCCGCGGTGGCCGACGTGGTGGTCGCGGGCCGGCCCAGCGAGCGCTGGGGTCGGGAGGTCGTCGCCGTCGTCGCACTGGCCGAAGGTGCCAGCGTCGATTCGCAGGAACTGGTGGCCCACGCCGGTCAGTCGTTGGCCCGCTACAAGTTGCCCAAGGCCGTCGTGTTCCGCAGCGTGATCGAGCGCAGTCCGTCGGGCAAGGCTGATTACCGGTGGGCGCGTGAGCAGGCGCTGAATCCGTGAACCTGCGACAAGCGCTCCTCGGCGGTTGGCTGTTGGAGTCCTTCGTCTCTCGACCTAACACCGGCTCCGTCCGGCATCCGTTCGGCGAGCATCCCGCCGGCCTCATCCTCTACACCGCCGACGGCCACATGTCCGCACAGCTGACGCCGGGCCAGGGCGAATTCGTCTCCTACGGAGGACGATTCGAGGTCGACGAAGCGGCGGCAATTATCACCCACCACGTGATGATCGCGACGACGCCGGAGCTGTTGCGAGAACCGCAGATTCGGTACGCCCGGGTCGAGGACGACCGGTTGACGTTGTCGGCGCGCCTGACCTCCGCCGAGGGCACCACGCACAGCATCCTGGTCTGGCGCCGCGACCGCTGATTCAACGCCCGGACCGGCACGCTGCTCCAGCCGGCCAAGTTCTGCATGTGACCGGTTTGCAGCCTGTCCAGTCGACGTCGCAGCCCGGCGGGAAGCCGAGCAGACACAAAATCGCACTGCAACCGGCGTTCCCGTGCGAATTTGCGACTACTCGCGGGTCGCGTAGTCGGCTTTCTCGCGCGACGTCCGCCCTGGCGCTCGCTGCCTCGAGTGGCGTGACGTCAATGCTGCGGTAGGTGCTCTTGAAGGATGCTTGGGCGACTCTTGCGACCGCGTAGGTCGATTACCCGTATCGAGTGTGGACCGGCGCTGTAGCGGGAACGGGATGGTATGACCCGATCCGACACCGATGACGCACCGCGGACGGAGCGCAGGCGCGCACCCGATCCCGATGACCCGAGTAAACCGGACTCCCCGGACGACCTGACCAAGGCGTCCTGGCTGTTCGTGCTGCGCAAGACCGCGTACGAGTTCAACAAAGATCAATGTCTCGACCTGGCCGCGGGCCTCACCTACTACGCGGTGCTGTCGCTGTTTCCGGCGCTCCTGGTGCTGGTCTCGCTCCTCGGCGTCCTCGGTGAGGGCCGCCGTACCACCGAGGCACTGCTCGAGGTGGTGGGCGGGGTGGCACCGGCATCTGCGGTCGATATGCTGCGCCAGCCGATTCAGCAGGTGGTCGACAACCCTTCGGCCGGTCTCGCGCTGGTGTTCAGTGCGCTCGCAGCGCTGTGGTCTTCGTCTGGATATGTCGGCGCGTTCGGTCGGGCGATGAACCGTGTGTACGAGATCGGCGAGGGACGCCCGTTATGGAAGCTGCGCCCGCTGCAGTTGGCGCTGACCCTGGCCGGGCTGGTGCTCACCGCTGCAGTGGCTTTCATGCTGGTGATCAGTGGTCCGGTCGCCGAAGCCGTCGGGCGCGCCATCGGAGTGGGAAGCGCCGCCCAGACAGCCTGGTCGATCGCAAAGTGGCCGGCCATCCTCGCGATCGTCACGCTCGTGGTCGCGATCCTCTACTACACGACACCCAATGTCCAGCAGCCGAGGTTTCGCTGGCTCAGCATCGGAGCTGCGGTGGCGATCGTGGTGTGGGCGGCCGCCTCGGCCGGATTCGGTTTCTATGTCAGCCACTTCGGCAGCTACAACAAGACGTACGGCGCACTCAGCGGCGTGATCGTGTTCCTGCTCTGGCTGTGGATCACCAATCTGGCGCTGCTGTTTGGCGCCGAACTCGACGCCGAGCTCGAGCGGGGACGGCAACTACAAGCCGGAATCGAGGCCGAACACGAATTGCAGCTGCCTCCCAAAGACACTCGTGTCCTCGACAAGAACGCCGCCGCCGCGCGCAAGGACATCCGACGCGGGCGGTGGTTGCGCCGCACCCGAGGCCGACGCGAATGACGGCGGCTCAGAACGCTTATCGCACAAGGCAACTCGGCAAATTGGCGGCAAGCAGATCGGTCAGCTCCTGCACCCAGCGCCCCTTCCACGGGGTTTTGTACCGGACATTCCTCTGGCCGCTCTGACTGCGCTTGAGCTGCTGCAGGTCCGGTCGCCACAACAGCTCCTCGCCTTTGGGATGCCAGCCGAGGTTCACGTCGTGCAGGCCTTCGTTGTGGGTTTAGCCGGCCTCGACGAAATCGTCCAGAGCGGCGATGCGTTCGCTCACCTCTGACGTGCGGATGTCGACGACGCGAGAAGTCTTTTCCGGCATCAGGCTGAACCGTATCCGGGTGCCGCCACGCGGGTCGTACCCAAGCAAGTCACGGTTGACCAGCTTGGTCGCAAAGCTCGCTTTGGCGTTCGGGATTCGGGCGAACAGCTCAACGAGATCCCGGACGTTGTCGGAGACGAGGGCGTCGGCCGAGCAGTCGCTGTTCTCGCCGATGTCGTAAACCCAATCGACGGGGTCGCACTGATTGGCGAACGACTTGACCCCTTGGCGCGCGGCGTGCCGCTCCAGATAGCCGGTGATCTTCTCGATATTGGCGAACACCGTGATCGGGTTCGCATAACCCTTGCGGCGAGGGACGTAGCAGTACGAGCAGGACATGGCGCAGCCGTTGGCCGTCGACGGCGCGATCAGGTCGCTGGAGCGCTCGTTGCGGCGCGCGGACAAGCTCTTCTTTTCTCCCAGGACCAGCACTTCGCGTTTGATTCGTACCCAATCGTCGACGTTGCCCTAGAGACCTGGGATCGACTGGTGTGTGGGCACCTCGATGCGTTGCGCGTCGGGAAAGCGGTCGAGAACCTGACGGGCGCGCGCGAAGCGCTCAATGTTAGGTTCATGATTGATCCGCCGGATATCCAAAAGGCCATCGGCCAGCGCAACAGCAGTCATCGCAGGATACAACGCCGGTGCCACCGCGACTGTTCCCGGCGAACGCCATGGCCCATCGTCTACCGTCGAAGGTATGGCCGAAATCTCCGGAAAAGACCGAATCGATGACGTCGCCCCCGGCGATGTCATCGCCGTCGACCGCGGATCGGGCGAGAAGCCCTACAAAGTGGTGTTCAAGGACCCCAACGATTCGGGATACGTGGTCACACTCGAAGGCGACAACGGCGAGACGTTTCAGGTCGAGCTGACCGCCGGCACCCCCGTCGCGAGGTCACTGGAAGCGAAATGGGAGTCCGCGCAAAGCCCCACATCGCACACCTAGCCACGCCTTGCCGCGGGAAATGAGTAGTTCGGCTTGCCCAGGCCCAGCACGTGCTGGGCGATCATGTTGCGGAACACCTCCAGCGTGCCGCCGTAGATCCCGGCCAGCGGAGCAAAGCGGTAGAGGTATTCGGTGGCCCCGTTGTCAGCGGCACCGTCGGTCTCGATGGGCAGCACCGACGCCGGCCCGACGATATCCATCAGGTCCGGGCCGACGTCGCGCATGGTCTGCGCCTGCGCGACACGGCCGAAAATGCTCGGAGTCGACAGCGCCGCCTCCAGGCGAGCGACGCTGCGGCCCAGCCGATATGCGACCGCGCCGTCGTCGATCGGGCGCGCACCGTTCCCATCGCGTTGTCCGACCCGGGCCGCCACCGCGTCCAGTGCCGCGGACATGAACCCGGTCTGGTGCTGCATGATCGCGACGTCCTGCAACCCGTCCGACGCGGCGGCGACGGCGCCGTGTTCGGCATCCAGCGGCCCGCGCAGCACCGTCCACCCACCGTTGACCTCACCGAGCAGATACTTGTCATCGACCCGGACGTCGCTGTAGTACACGATGTTGGTCCGGTCGCCGTCGACGGTGCGGATGCCCTGGATTTCGATGCCGGGCAGATCGAGCGGAACCAGAAACATGGTTAGGCTCTTGTGCTTTCGCGCATCCGAATCGGTGTTGGTGATGAGGAAGACGTACTGGCAATTGTGTGCGCCGGTGGTGAACATCTTGGAGCCGTTGATGATCCAGCTCGACCCATCCGCCTCGCGCACTGCCCGGGTCTTGCACGTGGCGATGTCGGAGCCGCCCTCGGGTTCGGTGTAGCCGAGGCACATTCGCACCTCGCCGGTGAAAACCTTCGGCATCACCTCCTCGACGAGTTCGGACTTGCCGAAGGCCGCGACGGCTCGTGCCACCATCGCCGTCGTCCCCCACGTCACCCACGGGGTGTGCACACGGCGTTTCTCGAGCTCCCAAATTCGACGTCGGACCCGGGTGAAGCCGCCGGCCGACGACGGCTTCCACTCCTTGTCCAGATACCCCGCCGCGCCGAAGGCCAGATGCACGCCCTCGTCGAAGTTGTCACCGGTTTCCCGGTCGCGCCGGCGTACCTCGTCGGTGACGTGTTCGGCAAGAAAGTCGCGTACCTCGGCGAGAAAGGCGTGGTCGTCGTCGCTGAGTTCGACGAGGCTGAAATCCATTGCCACTAAGCGCTTTCCCGCTCGGCGACCATCCGCCCGACCTGTCTGGCCGTGCGACCCGGATCGCCTCCGGCCAGCGCCCAGCCTCGGGCCCGTACCAGATACGCCGTCGCGGCCGCTTCCACCGAGACCCCAAGACCACCCTGGATGTGTACGGCCATCGTCGCCGCTTTGGGCGCCTCTTCGGCCATGAACACGAAGGCGCACCCGGGCAATTCCGGTCGCTCGTCGGGCTCGTTGTCGAGAAACCACGCGGCGCGCCGTGCGAGGTTACGGCCGCCCTGAACGGCGATCGCCATGTTGGCCAGCGGATGCGAAATCGCGTGCAACGTCGAGATGGGCACTCCGAGTGTGTAGCGCGACTTGGCGAACTCGGCCGCGATCGTCATCGTCTGCTCGACCAGGCCGGTCAGCGCGGCGGCGGTCAGTACCCGCCATTCGTCGATGGCACGGCAGTAGGCCGCGACCGCCTGCGGCCCCGAACCCAGCACCCTCCGCGAATCGGCCGTGTCGAAATCAACCCAGGCCATCGGCAGCTGGCCGAGATTGGGCACCCGCTCGGGGTGGGTGGCGAAACTCAGCAGCACTATGTCGTCACCGGCCCGCACGATCACACCGTCGGCCACCGCCGCCGACGGGATGAGCCGCCGGCCCGCAACAGGTTCCGGCGCGATGTCCAGGCCGAGAATCCGGTTGCCGTGGACCACATCGGATGTCGCGGCACCGAGCCGCGCGGCGAGGCGAGACGCACACACGTGATCGATCCATGGCACCGGCGCCAGTGCCCGCCCCACCTCCTCGGCGACCAACGCCAGATCGACCAGCGTCGCTCCGTCACCGCCGACGTGCTCCCCCACCGCCATCGAGGTGGCGCCCATGGCACACAACCGCTCCCAGAGGCTCTTGTCGAACCCGGACTCCTGCGCGGCCCAAACGGTTTCGATCGGGCAGTGGGTGTCCAGCAGCTGGCGGTAGGCGGCCTGCAGGGCCTTGTGATCCTCGCTGAGGCTGTAGTCGATCCGGCGTAATTCGTAGCGATCCATCCGTCACCGCTCCTGACCTTGTTCGGCGCCGAAGAAGAACTCGTTGGCGTTGTTGTAGAGGTAGTTGTCGAGGACCTGCGCGGGCAGGTCCAGGGCTTTCGCCTCGGGTACCACCCGATGCTGGCGCAGCACCGGCCAATCGGAGGCAAAGATGATCCTGTCCGGACCGCGGCTACGCATGTAATGAATCAGGCTGTCCGGCAGCCGTTTCGGCGACCACGCCGAGGTCATCAGCCGCAGGTTGCGGTATTTGATCAGCATCCGGATCGCAATGTCCCACCACGGGTCGGCGCCGTGGATCATGCACAGTTTCAGCTCCGGGAACCTCACACACACCCGGTCCAGGTGGATCGGATTCTGCACCTCGCCAGGGATGGGCGGACCGGGCAGACCGGTGTTGACGCACAGCGGCAGCTCGATCTCCGCGCACTTGGCGTACAGCGGGTAGTACACCGCGTCGCTGGGCGGGTAGTGGCCGTCGGCCCAGAAGCTGGGACCCACCACTGCGTAGGCCACCGGCAGGTCGGCTGCCGCTGCGGTCAACTCGCGCAACGACTTCACCGGACGCAGCAGGTTCATCCCGCCCATGGCCAGGGCGAACCGGTCGGGACGTTCATCGACGAACTTGCGGGCGGTGACCGATGGTTTGGCCAGGTTGTCCATCAAGACGGCCTTGCGCACCCCGTGTTCGTCCATCTCATCGAGCAGTTCGGCGAGGTCGACGGGGTCGAACATCGTCTGCGGGCCCTTGAAGTAGTCGTCGCGCACCTTGTTCATGAATTCGGGCTGGGTTTCGGTTTCACCGAAATGCACATTGACCAGACAGTCGATGACCGGCCGGGGATCAGGTGGCGTCATGGGCGCGCAGTCCTTGCGGTGCATAACTTTTCGGCGTGGCGGGCGGCCCATCGGTAATCGGCCTTGCCGTTGCCGAGCCGACGGATCCGATCTACCACGATAAACACCTTGGGCACTTTGAACCGAGCCAACTCGGCGGCACAATGCGCGCGCAATGCGTCGGTGTCCGGCTCGCCGCCGTCGCGCGGTTCGACCAACGCGACCACTTCCTGCCCCCAACGTTCGCTGGCGCGGCCCACTACCAAGGCATCGGCGATGACGGGGTGCGCTCGCAGCACCTCTTCGACCTCTTCGACGAACACCTTCTCGCCGCCGGTGTTGATCACCAGCGCATCCCGGCCGAACAATCGGAGTGTCCCGTCGGCCTCCAGCGAGGCGCGGTCGCCCGAAATCACCACCCGCTTCCCCTCGACGACCGGGAACGTCTTCGCGGTCGCGACCTCATCGGCGAAGTAGCCCAACGGAATACGGCCGGTGCGTGCCACCCAGCCGATCTGCGGCTCGCCCGGTTCGAGGAACCGGCTGTAATCCTCAGCCAGCACCAGACCGCCGGTCCGGATCGTGAAGGTGTCGGCTTGACTGCCCTGCCGGCTGTGCCCGAAACCCATGTTTCCCGTCTCCGAAGACCCGTAGCCGTTGATCACCGTGATATGCGGCAGGTGCTTCAGCAGCGCCTGCTGATGACGAACGTTGGTGGCCGCGCCACCGGTACCGATCGCGAACAAGGCAGACAGGTCATAGCTGCGCCGGCCGAGTTCGTCGACCAGAGGCGCCGCGTAGGCATCACCCACCATCGTCATCAGCCCGACGTGCTCGCGTTCGGCGATCTCGAGCACCGCGGCCGGATCGAACTTCCGGCGGGTGTCGTAGAGGACGGCCGTCTGCCCGGACAGGATCGCCGAGAAGGCGGTCCACATACCTGCGGCGTGCATCAGCGGGGACACCGCGAACCAGGGCGCGCCGGCGCGTTGCGCGCGCCGGCGTATCTCGTCCACTCCAGCGTGGTCGTCACCGTTCATCGACGCGACATACATGTCGGCCTGCCGCCACAACACGCCTTTGGGCCGGCCAGTGGTGCCGCCTGTGCAGATCATCAGCAGATCGTCCGGTGACGGCGTGTCAGCGTGGTCGCAATCGCCTTGCGCCAGAGCTTCTTCGAGCGCCACGGAGCCGGCGAGCTCAGCAGCTTCGCTGCCGTCGTCGATCGACAGCAGCAGGTCGGCGCCAGGCAACACATCGGCGAACTCGGCGCCGAGGGATCGGTGGTAGATGACGCCGCGCGGGCGGACGTAGGCCAGCAGGTCGGCCACTTCGCGTGGGGTGTAGTAGTGGTTGACGTTGACGGGCACCACCCGCGCCTTCAGGCAGGCAATGACCATGTCAGGGTAGAGGTCGTTGTGCATGACGAGCGCCACCCGGTCTTGACCACATTCCCAGTTACCCAGCGCCGCACGCTCGGTGTGCGCGCCGAAACCCTTACCTGCCAGATAGTTGGCGAGTCGACGGGTCCGGTCCGCGGATTCGGCGAATGTGCTCCGGCGACTACCGCAGACGGTCATCACCCGATCGGGCACGGCCGCGGCGACCGCGTCCAATACCGCTCCGATGGTCCATTCGCTCATCGGGTTGTTACACCGACGCGGTGCGTCGCGACGGTGAATCCGGCGACGGCCCAGCCGCGTGTCGCGTCGCAGGATTCACACTCGCGCCTGAGACGTTCCCACCCAACAGGTCAAGAGCATTGTCGCGCATGACTTTCCGGGTGTCTTCGGCACTGAACTCGGGGAATTGCGGAATGTCGGCGGTGAAGGACATCGGATCGGCCAGGCCCTCGCCGTGTGGCCAGTCCGAGCCGAACAGAATCTTCTCCACGCCGATCGTCTCCGCGAGCAATTTCACGTCATCCTCGTAGTACGGCGCGATCCAGACGTTGTTCTTCAGCTGCTCCACCGGGTCCTCAGTGAAGTGGTGGGGCGCGGTGTTGGCGGCCTTCTTCAGCCGTTTGATCAAGCGGTAGACGAAGTACGAGCCGTTTTCGATGCTGGCGACTCTAAGCGTCGGGTGGCGGGTGAGTACCTGGTGGACGATCATCGAGGCCATCGTGTCGTGGATGGCCCGGTCGTCCAGCAGCACCTGGTCGAGCGGATCCTTCTTGCCGAATCCTTCGAAGGTGGCCTTGCCGCCCCACAGGGCGTTGATCGCCAGATATCCGCTGTCACTGAGGTGGAACCCCACGGGGACGCCGGCTTCGGCCAGCCGGGCCCAGACCGGGTCGTGCAGGGAATCGCCCAGCGAGCGCGGCTTGATGCGGCCCGGCACCGGCGCCGGACGCACCAGCACCAGCTTGGCGGCCCGGCCGAGCACGAACTCGACCTCCTCGACTGCCTTGTCGGGGTCCGCCAGCGAAATGATGGGCGCGGCGATGATGCGGTGGTCCGGCCGATCGAACCCCCAGTCCTCATCGAGCCACTGGTTGAACGCATGCACCGATGCCATGGTGGCGTCGATGTCGTCCTTCAGCGCCTCCTCGACGCCACAGGCGAAAGTCGGCAACATGAACACCGTCTGGAGATTCTGGGTGTCCATCACGCGCACCCGCGCATCACGATTCTGGTATTCGGGATGGTTCTCCAGCCGGTCGACCTTCATCAGCGAGGCCGGGTCGACGCCGTCGGGAATCTCGCCGCGAAACAGCAGGTCCAGACAACCCGGTTCGATGATCGGATCGAAGGTGGGGTTCGGGATGAACTGATTGATGCGCTCGCCGATCACCGCCCAGGTACGTTTGCCGTCGCGCAGCATCTGCACGCCGCGCCGCGTGAACGCCTTTGGCAGATACCTGGTGAACGAGTCGATCGGTTCGTAGTAGTGATTGTCGACGTCTATCGCCCGGTAGCCCAGCGTTGCCATCGTGGACGTCCTTCCCCAGTAAGCTGCTGACCCGCCGACGCGCGGCCGCCCAGTACATACTGTATACCTATCGGTACTGCTTTCTACAATGACCGCCGAGGTTACCCAAACTCGAAGAACGCCTGATCAAAGGGCGTATGAGTGTGCGATTCAACGGTACCGCAAGGTCGGCGGGGCACCCGGGATACGCGTAGCGTTATACCGTACTGACTACAGTAGGTCTCACGTTCGATGCGCCCAGCCGAAAGAGGTTGCCGATGATCAGGGTGATGGAGGGCATTCGGGTCCTCGAGGTTGCACAATTCACCTTCGTTCCGGCAGCGGGGGCGATCCTCGCCGACTGGGGAGCCGACGTCATCAAGGTCGAGCACCCGGCGCGCGGAGACACCCAGCGGGGCTTCCTCAATATGGGTGGCATCCAGGTCAATCCGGACCGCCATCCCCTCATGGAGCATCCCAATCGCGGCAAACGCAGCGTCGGTATCGACGTGTCCACGCCCGGCGGTCAGGAAGTGCTCTACGAACTGGCCAAGGTCTCCGACGTCTTCCTCACCAATTACCTGCCCGCACAGCGGCAGAAGAACAACTTCGATGTGGAGCACATCCGGGCGGCAAACCCCGACATCATCTACGCGCGCGGTTCGGCGTACGGCGACAAGGGCCCCGAGCGGCACACCGGCGGGTACGACGGCACGGCGTTCTGGACCCGCAGCGGCGTTGGGTACGCCCTGACCCCGGCAGAACTGGGCGGCGCACTGGGACAAGGCATTCCCGCGTTCGGCGACTCCATCGGCGGCATGTTCATCGCCGGGGGCATTTCGGCGGCACTGCTGCACCGGGAACGTTCCGGTGAGGCCGTTGAACTCGACGTATCGCTGCTGAGCACCGCATGGTGGGCAGCGGGTGCGAGCGTCACCCAGGGCATGGAGACCGGCGAGGTGATGCGGACACCCATGCCCGGCTCGCCGGCGCCCTCGGTGAATCCCTTCATGGGCAATTACCTGACGTCCGACGGCGGGACCATCAACCTCTGCATCATCAGCCCCACCGGGTTGATCCGGGATACCTTCGAACACCTGGGGATCCCGGAGGCCGCCGACGATCCCCGCTTCTCCGAGGTGCTGCCGCTGATACAGAACGCCGATGCCGCCGGCAAGCTCATCGGCGAGGCGTTCGCCGGGAAGCCGTTCGACTATTGGCGGCAACATCTGAAGACCATGAAGGGTCAATGGGCACCTTTTCAGAGCCTGCTCGACCTGGCCGAAGACGAGCAGGCGATCGCCAATGACATGATCGCCGAAGTCGAAGTAGCCAGCGGCGGAGCGCCGTTCAAGGTTGTGCGCGGGCCCGTCCAGTTCAACCACGAACCGTTGCAGACCACCCGCGCCCCGCAAGCCTCCGAACATACCGAGATCGTTCTCATGGAGATCGGCATGGACTGGGACCGCATCGCCGAACTGAAAGACGCCGGCGCAATTGCCTGACCGGGTTGGTTACGCGCTGGCCGCAGTTTTGCGTTGTGCGATCTTGGCGCGCACCGCCTCCATGTCGAGAGCCTTGACCTTGCCGATCAGGTCCTCCAAGACGGCGGGCGGCATCGCCCCGGCCTGACTGTAGACCAGGATCCCGTCCCGGAATGCCATGATGGTGGGCACCGATCGGATGCCGACCGTGGCGGCGAGATCACGCTGCGCGTCGGTGTCAACCTTGGCGTGCACGACATCGGCGTGCTGCTGCGCGGACCGCTCGAACACCGGCGCAAACGCCCGGCACGGTCCGCACCACGGCGCCCAGAAGTCAACCAGCACAATAGGATTAGCGACGATCGTTGTCTCGAAATCGGTGGCGGTGAGGGATTTGACGGTCATTGTTCTTTCCTTTATCTCTGGTAGGGACACTGCTCTGGAGAAGTTCTGAACTGATCAGCGAGTCGAACCATCGGCGTTGTCGGCCGTCGCGTCCGCGACCGCGGTGGTAGTGGTGGCGTTCGCTCATGCCTCTCATAACATGAATACCCCCTCCCGTATTCCGCCGCACGCCCGTATCGGCCGACGGGGCGGTCGGTACCCACGTAGCGGAGGCCATTGGACCCTAGGAAAGCCGCTCCGGCAGAGACATTCTGAGAGCAGAGCAGTCGAAGTGCACGCTTCTCATATACCCCTATAGGTATATACTGATTGGACGCCCGCCTCATGTCGGCGGAGAAACAAAGGAAGTCCGATGGCACGAGTCCTCATCCTCGGCGCGGGTATCGCGGGGCACACCGCCGCGTTGCATCTGCGTCGATGGCTAGACCGAAACCATGAAGTGGTCGTCATTTCTCCGAATCCCGACTGGAACTGGATCCCATCGAACATCTGGGTCGGCGTTGGTCGCATGGACGCGGCCAAGGTACTCATTCCACTGAGGCCGATATACCGCCGCAAGGGCATCGTTTTCCACCAAGGGCTCGCAAAGGCGATCCACCCCGAGGGAAAGAGCGGCCAGTCGACGGCGTCGGTGGACTTCACCTACACAGACGAGGAACACCACGGCGAGGACGCCAACCTCACCTATGACTTCCTCATCAACGCCACCGGCCCGCAGTTGAACTTCGCGGCAACACCCGGGCTCGGGCCTGAGGGACACTCCTATTCGGTGTGCACCGCCGCCCACGCCATCGAAGCCGCCCACGCGCTTGACCGGGTCATCGCCAGGCTGAAAGCCGGTCACAAGCAGCGACTGGTGATCGGGGTCGGGCACGGCACCTGCACGTGTGAAGGCGCGGCCTTTGAATACGCCTTCAATGTCGAGCACACCCTGCGTACCGCCGGGGTCCGCGACCTCGCCGAAATCGTTTACTTGACAAATGAATACGAACTTGGCGACTTCGGTGTCGGCGGCATGAGCTTCGTCGAGAAGGGCTTCGTCCAGTCCAGCCGTTTGTGGACGGAGTCGCTATTCCGTGAGCGCGGGGTCACGGCAATCACCCAGGCAGCCGTGCACGAGGTTATGGACGGCAAATTGCGCTACGAGCAACTCGACGGCAAAGAGCATGATCTGGACTTTGACTTCGCCATGCTGCTGCCGCCGTTCAAGGGCGCAAGCCTCGCTGCGTACGACAGGGATGGCAACGACATCACCTCCGACCTGTTCGCCGCCTCAGGTTTCCTCAAGGTGGACGCCGACTACTCGGCCAAACCTTACGACGAGTGGACTGCCGAGGACTGGCCGCACACTTACGAGTCCACCGCCTATCCGAACATCTTCGCCCCGGGAATCGCATTTGCGCCTCCCCACCCGATTTCCAAACCACGCAAGAGTCCCAACGGGACTGTCATCACCCCGAGCCCGCCGCGTACCGGCATGCCGTCAGGCATCATGGCCAAGACGGTTGCTGAAACCATCCGGGACCGCATCGTGAAGGGTATCAACACTCCTGCCAACCGCGCCTCGATGGCGAGCATGGGGGCCGCATGCGTCGCTTCGGCAGGCACCGGTCTTCGTGAGGGGTCCGCGGCCGCGATGACGATGTTCCCGGTGGTGCCGAACCCTGCGAAGTACCCACAGACCGGCCGCGACATCGCGGGCACCTCAGGTGAACTCGGATTGGCGGGTCACTGGATCAAGGTGCTGCTGCACTATCTCTTTATCTACAAAGCCAAAGCACGGCCGTTCTGGTGGCTGATCCCCGAATGAAAGGTAGGCCCATGACCGACATTGATTCGCAGGTCAACGTCCAGACCGCCGAGCGCATCGCGGATGCCCCTCTACCGACCGACGCGACACTGCGCAAACGTCAGAACCTTGCCATCCAGTTGTGGCGCTTCGTCCGAATTAATCTCCGGATGATGCGGATAATCCGGGCTCATTAGTCTTCACGACATACCGCAAGGAGCGTGGGAGATTTCGATTGCTTCGAGGCGGTAGGGGTAGCGGCGCTCTGTGATACTGATTTGAAGTCAACCGGAGAACCACGGGCAACCGGCCCCGCCACGCGGCATCCAATGCAGCACGCTACGAGGCGCTTGCCCCAACCTGCTCACGGCGTTCGACAGGCTTCACCGCATCGGACTCCTCACCCAGCAGCAACGAGCGGACCAGCCGCCGCGGCCCGAACGGCCGGAGCATGTAGCTGGCCGGACGCGGCCGCACCTTGAGCGGCCACCAGAACCACCTGCCGAGCAGGGCGGCGATCGAGGGTGTCATCAGCGACCGCACGATCAGCGTGTCGAACAACAGGCCGAGCCCGATCGTGCTGCCGGCCTGGCCGATCGAACTCAGATCGCTGGCTGCCATGGACATCATGGTGAAGGCAAACACCAGGCCGGCGGCGGTGACGACGCCACCGGTTTCACCCATCGAGCGGATGATGCCGGTCCGCAGGCCTGCGCCAATCTCCTCCTGGAACCGCGAGACGAGCAACAAGTTGTAGTCGGATCCGACAGCCAGCAGGATGATCAGCCCGAACACCGGTGCGATCCAGTTGAGGTCGAGGCCGAGTATGTGTTGCCACACCAGCACGGAGAGTCCGAACGCCGCGCCCAGCGACAGCAACACCGTGCCGACGATCACCAGCGAGGCGACCAGGGCCCGCGTGATAACCACCATCACCACGAATATCAGTGTCAGCGCGGCGATTCCGACGATCAAAAGATCGAATTGGGAGCCGGTCTGGACGTCGTTGTACACCGCGGCGGTGCCGGTGAGGTAGAACTTGGCGTTGGCCAGTGGCGTGCCCTTCACCGCTTCGTGCGCGGCGTTGAGTTCCGGTTTGACGGCCGCAATGCCTTTGGGCGTCGCCGGATCCGCGTCGTGGGTGATGATGAACCGGGCCGCCTTACCGTCCGGCGACAAGAACAACCTCAGCCCCCGCTGAAAGTCGGGGTTATCGAACGCCTCCGGCGGCAGATAGAAGTAATCGTCGGCCTTGGACGAGTCGAAAGCCTGACCCATTGCGCTTGCGGTGTCGGTCATCCGGGACATCTGAGTCACCAGGCCGGAGAAGCTGCTGTGCAGGGTCAGCAGGGTTCCCTGCATGGACTGCGCGACCGCGATGATCGGGGGAAACTCGGCGAGCATCTTGGGTAGCAGGGCGTCGATGTTTTTCATGTCACCCAGCAGGGTGGTCATGTCCGCACTGAACTTGTCCACTCCGTCGATCGCCTCGAACACCGACTTCGCCGCCCAGCAGGCGGGAATGTTGAAACAGTGCTGCTCCCAATACAAATAGTTGCGGAACGGCCGAGCGAAATCGTCGAAGTCGGCCAAGTGGTCCCTCATCTCGTCCAGGGTGGCCTTCATCGCACCCATGTCGCCGACCATGCGATGAGTCGTGCCACTCATCTGCTGCATCAGGCCCTGCATCCGCTGCATGGAACCGACCATGACGCCGAGATCATCGCTCATGGTGAGTATGTCGGCCATCCGGTCCTTCATGAATTGCAAGTTCTGTTGGATCGGCAGCGACTGCATACTGACCTGGAACGGGATCGAGCTGTGCTCGATCGGCCCGCCCAACGGCCTGGTAATGCTTTGCACCCGGGCGATTCCCGGAGTGCGGAAGATGTCCTTGGCGATGCGGTCAAGGATGATCATGTCGCTCGAGTTCCGCATATCATGATCGCCCTCGATCATCATAATGTCGGGATTGAGCCGGGCCGCGCTGAAATGCTTTTCCGCGGCGTTGTATCCGACGTTCGACGGCAGATTGGACGGGATGTAGTAGCGGTCGTTGTAGCTGATCGACATGGTCGGCACGACGAGCAGACCCACCAGGGCGATGAGCAGTGACGCGACGAAAATCGGCCCCGGCCAGCGAACGGTTGCTGTCCCTATCCGCCGCCATCCCCGCGTCTTGATCATCCGCTTGGGATCGAGCAAGCCGAATCGAGTAGCCACCGCGACGACAGCCGGCGCCGCGGTCAGCGCTCCCGCTATCACGACGAGCAAACCCAGTGCCGATGGGATGCCGAGGGCTTTGAAGTACGACAACCGAGCAAAGTGCAGACAAAATGACGCACCGGCGATCGTCAGCCCCGACCCCAGGATGACGTGATAGGTGCCGCGAAACATGGTGTAGTAGGCGGTTTCCCGATCCTGGCCAGACTGCCGCGCCTCTTGATAACGCCCGATCAGGAAGATCGCGTAATCCGTCCCGGCCGCGATGGCCAGTGACGACAGCATGGCGACGACGAACGTGGAGAAACCCAGCAGGTTGTAGTTACCAAGGATCGCGACAACCCCTCTGGCAGTGCCCATCTCGAAGCCGACCATCACCAGGACCAGCAGCACCGTGACGACGGAACGATAAACGACGAACAGCATGATCATGATGACCACACCGGTCACGCCCATCATCTTGAACATGCTCTTGTCGGCGGCCTCGTTCATGTCCGTCGTCAGCGCTGCCGGGCCGGTCACATATGTCTTGATGCCGGGAGGTGGCTTTGACTCGTCGACGATTTTTCGGACCGCGTCAACGGACTCGTTTCCCAAGGTGCTGCCTTGATTGCCGGCCACATTGACCTGGACGTAGGCCGCTTTGCCGTCCCCGCTCTGCGACCCCGCCGCGGTGATGCGGTCACCCCAGAGATTTTGCACGTGCTGAACGTGTTTGATGTCTTCTGCCAGTTTCCTGACCAGACCGTCGTAGTAGGCGTGTGCTTGGTCACCGAGGTCTTTGCCGCTCTCCAGGACGACCATGACCATGCTGTCCGAATCGGACTCGTGGAACGTGGCACCGATTCGTTTCGCGGCGATCATCGCGGGTGCATCTTGCGGCGACATTGTCACCGCATGGGTTCTGGCGACCGACTCGATAGGCGGCACCAACAGATTGACGGCCAGCGTTAAGAGCAGCCACACCAGAATGATCGGGATGGCGAACGCGCGGACAAAGCGCATGAAGCGCGGACGCCGCTCAGTATCGGTGTTCATGCCGCTTTCACCAGACAGAAGGTTTGGGCGTGGTGGCCGCTGGACGACTGCTCATCGCGGACATCGCCGTTCACCGTGATGCGACATCCGATGCGGTCGCTGTTCCCTTGTGCCACGATGTTGGCAATCACGGCCGGGATCGTCGTCGAAATCGTGTACGTCCAGGGCAGACTGCTGAATCTCGCTTCCTCAGCCTCGGCGTTCTTGTTCAAGTAGCTGACGCTTCCCGTCGTGTCGCTGGGCCCAAAGACCTCGTAAGTCACAGTCTTTGGGTTGAAGGGCACGATCGTCTCCGCGGCGCTCCCGGTCGTCGAGAACAGTTTGTCAGAGCCGAAGACAGCGCGTAGCCGCTGGACGGCGACGCCGCCCAGCACGACAGCCACTACGACGACAAGCGGTATCCAGGCTCGCTTGAGCAAGGTCAGCATGGCGTCTGTTCCTTCCCTCGTCTTAGCGATTCTCGTGACGACGCCGCGACATCGTAAGGGTCGTTTGACACCCATTCCGATGGCCTTCCGTCGCACCGGCGGAATCTGCCTCCCTCATCCCCGACCTCCTGGTTCAGCGCAGGATCCGTCCTGGCCGCCCAATATACCCTACCGGGTATTGTATCGAGCAAGCGTTCAGCAATGTGCATGCGGTCGGACGCAGCAGGTATCAGCCCGGCGAGCGTCGAAGTTGGAGGGGACCCGGGATCAGAACACCGCGCGGCGTTCGCCGCACGGGGGTCAAGCGTCGGCTAGCGAGGGGAATTGCGGTGGCCGTTTCTGCAGGAAGCTGATAATCCGTTCGACGACATCGGGTAGCGGCAATGCCTCCCACATGGGTGCCTCCGCGTTCGCGGCCGCTGTGACGACATCGCGCGCAGCGTCGCTGTAGGCCTGGCGTTTGATCACCGCCATCGGGCGGGTTGCGCCGCCGGGCGTCGGGCGAGCAGCGCGCGGGACAGGCTAGCGGGACACCCGCCGCCCGGTCACCAGCTTGACGATCCCCAGCAGGATAACCGCCCCCAGCAGACAGGTGAGGAACGAGAACAGGAGTCCGCCGCCGGCCACGTCGACGCCGAAGCCGCGCAGTAGGAACCCGCCCAACAGGCCTCCAACGATGCCGACCACGATGTTGAGCACGAGCCCCATCTGCCCGTCGGTTTTCATGATCTTGCTGCCGATCCAGCCGGCCAGACCGCCGATGATGATCCAGCCGATGATTCCGAGAGTGAGCATTCTTCAGTCCTTTCCATAGCGACGACTGCCGTCGCGGTGGTCCGCACCGGTATGCCCGTCATCTCCCGGTGGCAATCCGGGTGGTTTGAATACGTCAGTGGCAGGGTTACCGATAGCAGGCTCCGCCAGGAATCACGGCCCATGGGAGGACTCGATGAATACCACGAAAGCAGTCGCTCATCGCGTCGGGCAGGCGCGCGGGTTGGCGTTGCGCGCTCAGCTTGCGTGGATGGTGACCCAGCTGTTGTTCTGGCTGTCGCTGATCGGCGGGGTGGTCGCGGTCGCCCTATGGGCTCGCCGTCGGCTCACCTCCGGCGCGCAGACGGCTGCCTCCTCAACACCCCCGCCGGCGTCGCCCACCGACGTCGTGACGAGTGACACAGCACTAAACCGTTTGCACTGACCCTCCGACAGGGAAGACAGGGGCTACAAACGAAAAAGGAGAGCGCAATGGCGAACGAGAACAGTGGGCCGGCCGAGGCCGTCAAGGGTGTCGTGGAAGACGTCAAGGGCAAGGCTAAGGAGGTCATCGGTACGGTGACCGGCCGCAACGACCTGGTCAACGAGGGTAAGGCCCAGCAGGACAAGGCCGAATCCCAGCGCGATGCCGCGAAGCACGAGGCCGAGGCCGAGAAGGCACGCGGCGAGGCAAAGGTTCAAGAGGCGCGCCAAGAGGCACACCAGTAGTTAGCCGTATGTTGGAGGCCCGGTCAACGACCGGGCCTTCGTCATATGTAAATCCTTGTGCGGCAGAGCGTCTGAGCTACCCGAACAGTCCCAACCGCCGATCTGCGAACTCGATCTGCGTTTGGCCTCAGAAGGCACCCGGCCCGGTACATCGGATGCCCGAGCTCGCCGACGCAGTACCGGACCAGGTCTCGGTAAGTGTCCCAGTCGATATCGTCGCCATCACCGCCCCCTCAGCGGCATCTGACCGCGTCAGCACTCGCCACACCCGGCTCGATGGCCTAGCCTGTGGCTGATTCGATGGCCGCGTCACCTTCATGTCCGCCCGCCCGGCGATCTATATCAAAAAGCCTACGATAGGCATTACAGTAGCAGACAGAAACCCGTACGCGGGGTGGATTTCAGTGGAGGTATCCGGGAGTGGCAAAGCAGGCGACTGCGGAGAAGCGGCAGCGGCGCGAACGCGGTTCCATCAATCCCGATGACATCATCAGCGGCGCTTTCGAACTGGCAGAACAGGTTTCGATCGACAACCTGAGCATGCCGCTGCTCGGCAAGCACCTCGGCGTCGGAGTCACCAGCATCTACTGGTACTTCCGCAAGAAAGACGATCTGCTCAACGCGATGACCGACCGCGCCCTGAGCAAGTATGTGTTCGCCACACCCTACGTCGAGGCCAAGGACTGGCGCGAAACGCTGCGTAACCATGCGCGCTTGATGCGCAAGACGTTCATGGGCAACCCCATCCTCTGCGACCTGATTCTGATTCGGGCGGCGCTGAGCCCGAAGGCGGCCCGCGTCGGCGCACAGGAGATGGAGAAGGCCATCGCCAATCTGGTCGAGGCGGGCCTCTCACCCGAGGATGCGTTCGACACCTACTCCGCAATATCGCTGCACGTCCGCGGATCCGTAGTGCTGCATCGACTGCACGAGAAGAACCAGTCGTCGCAGGACGGGATACGCTCCATCGAAGAAGCGGTGGCCGTGGATCCGCAGACTACGCCGCTGATCGCTCAGGTCACCGGCAAGGGGCACCGCATCGCGGCTCCCGACGAAACCAACTTCGAGTACGGGCTCGAGTGCATCCTCGACCATGCGAGTCAATTGATCGAGGCGGGCAAGTCGCCGTCGAAAGCAACGAAGTCCACCCCGAGTCGGGCCCGCGCCAAGACCTCGACCCCTCGCTGAAGGTCATGACGCCTCGGGCTCCGAACGTGTAAGTGTTCGTCGCGCAACCGGAACGCATCTTTGGCGCCGTGCTCCGCGCTCAACGAAGATTCCGCGGTGTTCGACATCGACGGGCGCGATGATGTCGCCGGTCAGCAGTAGGCGCTGGGGTAGCACCGGACCCAACCGATGAAAGAACACGGGACGTCGAAGGCCAGGTGGGTGCTGCGGTGGTCTGTTTCGGCCTCGATGCCGTGTGGCTGCTGCTCCGATGACGACCTGCCCGGTGGCGGTACCGGAAAGGTCGGCATCCCTGCAGCTGCTGAATGCTCAGGGCACCCGTGTCCACGGTTGACAGTTCTGCGACTCGAACGCCTTCACCGAGGTGTTGATATTGGCGAACATCGGGCCGACAGAGATATTCGTCTGAAGGACATGCTCCTTGTTCGCGTCGGGCGTGCTGTAGGTGAACCATGCGCACATCGAGTCCTGGGTCGGCACGTTGTTGATCCACACTCCGAACGTCGAGGCGGACCCGGCCGTCCGGTAGAGGCCGGGCGCGATGTCGGTCCCGACGACGAAGACACCGTTGCCCGGAATGGGGTCCAGTGGTTCAGCAGAGGCCGGCGGCGCCACCGCAATCGCTGACAGGCAGGCGGTCGCTATTGCCATAGCGCGGGCCAATGTGCGCGGCATGTTTTTCTCCCGGCGTACGGCCCCCTATCGCACAGTAGGCCCAGCCCCGTTCGACCAGCAATAGAGCTGCCGCGGTCAGTTACTCTCGTCGTCGTCGTCATCGCCGGGTTGGAGGAGTTTCTCCGGATGATGCAGACAATTGACGCGCGGCCGATTGTTATCCAGGTGTTCCGGGGGTATCCATTCGGTGTCGCCGTGAGCGTTTCTGCGGGTGATCCCGCCGGTTGTCGGTGCCACAAGCCAGAGTGAGTTCGTCGATGTGGGTGCGGCGGGTGCTGAACCAGCCTTCGAGATGATGGACCTGTGTCCAATAGCCGGGCACGGTGCATCCCGGGCGGGTGCAGCCACGATGCCTGGCCAGGAGAGCGAGGCGTTGTTCGGGGGAGGCCAGGCGCTTGCCGTGGTAGAGGGCCAGGGTTTTGTCTTTGTCGAAGATGGCCAGATAGTGGTGCGCCTGGGAGGCCAGCCGGATGACGTCGGACATGGGCAGCAGGGTGCCTCCGGCGGTCAGTGCCCGCCCGGCACCGGCTTCCAACTCGGCCAGGGTGGTGGTGACGATGATGGAGGTGGGTAATCCGTGGTGGCGACCTAACGCTTTGACTGCCAGTAGCTTTCGCAGGCCGGCTGCGATGGCGTCATCGTTGCGTTGGGCTGGGGTGCGGGTGTCGCGGTCGACCGCGTCCACGGGCGCTTTCCCCTCGGTGACAGGGGTCTCGTCGGCGGGGTTGCACATACCGGGGGCGGCGAGTTTGGCCAGTACCGGGTTCCACGATGGCCCTGCACTCGGGTGTCAGGTGGCCGCTGATCGGCGACATGCCGTCGGGTTGTTGTGCGCCGATCGTGATGCCGCGCGAACGGGCGCGTTGTTCGTCGGCGAGGCCTCGGGTGCGAGGTAGTTATGCAGAAGCCGCGCGTAGAAACCTAATTCATCGGGCCGGTATCCGGCGGCGGCTTTGCCGGCCAGGTCAGCTTCGGCTTCGTCCCGGATGGGCGCGTCGATGCTGTCGGGCAGCTTCTTGATGAATTTGCGGATCAGCTTCACGTGTGCGTCCCCGACGAGGCCCCGGCGTTGCGCGGCCGCGGTGGCCGGCAACAGCGGCGCCAACGTTTCCCCGGTCAGGGCGCGGCGCGGGCCGAGTTCGGCAGCGTCGGCGATGCGCCGATCCGCATCGCCCTCGGTGATCCGCAGCCGATCGGCCAGCGCCTGGCCAAGAGTGCCGCCCAGTTCTGCCGGGGTGGACTGTGCGGCAAGGTCATTGATCAACGCGTGCCCGGCCACCGGTATCCGCCGCAACTCCGCTTCCAGGTCGCCCAGCTGGGCCAGGGCTTCCGGGGTCGTCAGCATACCCGAAGTCAGCTCCAGCAGCCGCGACACCGACCCGCGAAGCGCCTCCAACGCCTCGGCCAAGTCCTCAGGGGTGCTGCATCGCATACCCGAATTCTATTGAGGGGTACCGACATCGATTCAGTGCTCACCCGACGGCGCCGCCCGCAGCACCACGCCCCGGTCGATGAGGTGGTCGATCAGTGGAATAGCGCTTGCGGCCAGATGTTCCGACATTGCGGCGCGGGCCTGCTCCCCGTCGTGCTTGCCCAGCGCGTCGAGCACCCGCCGGTGATCTATGACGGCCTGCTCGGGCCAGTGCTCGATCATCGGGAAAACCGATTCGGGCGCATAGCGGGTGATCTGTGACATCAGCTGCGCCAACTTCGCCGAGTCCGCGGCGATGTTGATGGCCCGGTGGAACTCGTGGTTCAGGCGGACCGTACGCTCGTCGTCATCGGCGGCGTAGGCTGCCTCGAGTTGACTTTGGATCTCTTGAAGTTCGCGCAGCTGGTCGTCGGTGATGTTCAGCGCGGCGCGCGCCGCAAGCTCGCCACCGACGTGAGCCTGTACATTGGCGACATCGGCGAGGTCGCGCTGCGTCCACGGCAATACCACAAACCCGCGACGAGGTTGTTGGGCGACAAGGCCTTCCGCCCGTAACGCGAACAATGCCTCACGTACCGGCGTAACGCTGATGCCCAGTTCAATGGCCAACTGGTCCAGCCGCACATACTGTCCCGCGGCGTAGGTGCCCTCGAAAATCCGCTTGCGGACGAAGCTGGCAACGTCTTCGGAGAGCTGGGGGCGTGCGCCGAAATCGGGCACCGTCATGGCATCACACTCGGTACTCGTCGAGCAGTCGCTTGCTGATGATGGATTTCTGGATCTCGCTGGTCCCCTCGCCGATCAGCAGGAACGGTGCATCTCGCATCAGCCGCTCGATCTCGTATTCCTTGGAGTAACCGTAGCCTCCATGGATACGGAAGCTCTGCTGAGTGACCTCCGAACAGAACTCGCTGGCAAGGTATTTGGCCATTCCGGCGGCCACGTCATTGCGTTCTCCGGAGTCCTTGAGCCGGGCGGCATTGACCATCATCAGGTGGGCAGCTTCGACCTTGGTGGCCATCTCAGCCAGCTGGAAAGCGATGGCCTGGTGATCGGCGATCGGCTTGCCGAAGGTCTGGCGTTGCTGGGCGTAACGCACCGCAAGCTCGAAGGCCCGAATGCCGAGCCCGCACGCGCGGGCCGACACGTTGACTCGGCCGACTTCGATGCCGTCCATCATCTGGAAGAAGCCCTGCCCGGGCCTGCCGCCGAGGATGTCGTCGGCGCCCGCCCCGAAGCCGTCGAAGATGAGTTCGGTGGTGTCGATGCCCTTGTAACCCAGCTTGTCGATCTTGCCGGGGATGATCAGGCCCGGTAGCACTTCACCGAAACCCGTTGGCTTCTCTACCAGGAACGCGGTCAGGTTACGGTGTGGCGTGTCCGCGCCTTCGTCGGTTCGCACCAGCACGGCCACCAGCGTCGAGCTGCCGCCGTTAGTCAGCCACATCTTCTGACCGTCGATGGTGTATGTGCCATCGGAATTGCGAGTGGCCCGGGTGCGGATCGCCGCCACATCCGAACCCAGTTCCGGTTCCGACATCGAGAAGGCGCCGCGCGTTTCTCCGGTGGCCATCCGCGGCAGGAATCGCTGCTTCTGATCGTCGGTGCCGTGCTGGCGGAGCATGTACGCCACGATGAAATGGGTGTTCAGCACGCCCGATACGCTCATCCAGCCGCGTGCGAGCTCCTCGACACACAGCGCGTAGGTCAACAGTGACTCCCCCAGGCCGCCGTACTCCTCCGGGATCATCAGGCCGAACAGCCCCATGTCGCGCAATCCGTCGACGATCGCCTGAGGGTATGTGTCGGTGCGTTCGAGTTCTTGCGCGTGCGGAATGACTTCCTTGTCGACGAATTGGCGCACCGTTGCGACAATCTCGGTCTGGACGTCGGTGAGACCGAGTGTCTGGGCGATTTTGGTCATGCGCTGGATTCCTCTCGGCCTGCGATGGTTTTCGCGCCGGCCAGCCGCGCGATGTCGTCGGCTGTCAAACCCAGGTACTCGGCTAACACGTCGGCGGTATCCGCGCCGAGCGCCGGCGCGGGCGCGCTGCCCGGGTGCACGCCGTCGAACGCGGCCGGCATCGCCGGGGCCAGATAGTCTCCAACCCCCGGCTGTTGCAGCCGGGAAAAGACTGGATTGGCAGTCACTTTCGGATCTCTGGCAACCTCGGCGAAGGTGCGGTACCTCTCGTGCAGCACCGTGGTAGCAGCCAGCGCCGCGCTGATCTGCTCGGCGTCGTGGTCGGTGAACCAGGTGGCGAACAGGCCCGAGAGCACGTCGCGGTACCGGTAGCGGTCGCCCTCGGAGCCGAAGTCCACCTCCAACGCCGCGGCCAGTGCCGATACCGCCGCGCCGGTGCCGGTCACCTCCACCAGGTCACCAAAATGCCGTCGCGTCAACAGGACAATCATGAATCTGACTCCGTCCCGGCTGATGAAGTCCTGGCCGTACTGGCCGAAGATGGAGTTACCCACCCGTGGCCGCTGGGTCCCGAGCACCTGGGGCTCGGTCAGCAGGCCGAGATTGCCGGCGGTGGCCAGCGCGACGTCTTCGAGCGCGATGCTGACGCGCGCGCCCTGCCCGGATTGGTCCCGGCGGCGCACCGCGGAGACGACGGCAAGCGCGGCATAGAGGCCGCAACTGACATCCCAGGCCGGCAACACGTGGTTGATCGGGCCGGCGTGCTCGGCCGGCCCGGTGACGAGCGGAAAGCCCGCGGCCGCATTCACGGTGTAGTCCACGCCGGTGGACCCGTCCCCGCGCCCGAGCAGCTGCACATGGATGACGTCCGGCCGCTTAGCCACCAGCGCCTCGTGCCCCAGCCAGGTCATACCGGCGGCGTTGGTGACGATGATCCCGTCGGACTCGACGACCAGCCGCTGGACCAGCTCCCGTCCCTGCTCTGAGCGCAGATCGACGGTGACCGAACGCTTTCCTTTGTTGAGCCCGGTCCAGTAGATCGAGGTGCCGTCGGCGGCCAGCGGCCAGCGCCGCACGTCCGCCGCGCCGCCGATCGGATCGATGCGAATCACTCGCGCGCCCAACTGGTTCAGGGTCATACCGCACAGCGGCGCGGCGACGAAACTCGACACCTCGATGACGGTCGTGCCGGCCAGCGGCAATGCGGGACCGTTCATGTCACCCGCTCGAACACGGCCGCCAATCCCTGACCGCCGCCGCTCGACGACGTGAACATTGCGCCGTAGCGGCCGATCGGTGTCCGCACGGGCTCGCAGATCACCGCCTCCTGCCGAGCGCCGCTGATCACAGGTGCCGGCCCCCGGTGATCTCCATGACCGTGCCGGTCATGTACGAGGACAGGTCTGAGGCCAGGAAGAGGGCGACGCTTGCCACCTCGCTGGGTTCACCCGCGCGGCCCATCGGAACCTCGGCGACTTTGGAGTCCCAGATGCGCTGCGGCATGGCTTCGGTCATCGCCGAGCGGATCAACCCGGGGGCAATAGCATTTACCCGAACACCAACGTAGGCAAGCTCTTTGGCGGCGGCTTTTGTCAATCCGACAATGCCGGCCTTGGCCGCCGAATAGTTGGTTTGGCCGACCATCCCGACCTTGCCCGACACCGACGACATGTTGATGATGGCGCCGCGGTTGTTCTCCCGCATGATCGCCGCAGCCAGCCGGGTGCCGTTCCACGTTCCCTTCAAGTGCACATTGATCACCTGGTCGAACTGCTCCTCTGTCATCTTGCGCATGGTCGCATCGCGGGTGATGCCGGCGTTGTTGACCATGATGTGCAACCCGCCGAACCGCACGACGGCGGTATCCAGAAGCGCTTGCACCTCAACGGCTTTCGTAACGTCGCACCGCACGGCAACCGCGACGTCATCGCCACCGAGTTTCCGGGCAGCCGCCTCGGCGGCTTCGAGATTCACGTCACCGAGCACCACCAGGGCACCCTCGGCGACGAACCGTTCGGCGATGGCGAATCCGAGTCCTTGAGCCGCGCCCGTGACCACCGCGGTCTGACCGTCCAGCATCGCCACCGATACCACGCATCCTTCGTCATGGCCCGCAGCCGGGCACGCATCATGCAATATCATATTTCATATAAGATATGGCCCTGCGACGCCAAGCCTGTCCAAAGGAGATCCTCACCATGACGTCAGAGGTCGCCGAAGTTGGCGACGAGGACTTCCAGGAAATCCTGGCGCAAACCCGCCACTTCATCCGGACCGCTGTCGTCCCGCGTGAGCAGGAGATTCTCGACGAGGACCGGGTGCCCGACGATCTGCGTGACCAGGCCAGGAAGATGGGCCTATTCGGCTATGCGATTCCGCAGGAGTTCGGCGGCCTGGGCCTGAACCTGGTGCAGGACGTCGAAATGGCGATGGAACTGGGCTACACCTCGCTGGCGCTGCGGTCGATGTTCGGCACCAATAACGGCATTGCCGGCCAGGTCCTGGTCGGCTTCGGCACCGACCAACAAAGGGCTCGGTGGCTGGCGTCGATCGCATCGGGCGATACCGTCGCCTCCTTTGCTCTGACCGAACCCGGGGCCGGCTCCAATCCAGCCGGCTTGAGAACGAAAGCGGTTCGCGACGGCCAACACTGGGTGATCGACGGACAGAAGCGCTTCATCACCAACGCCCCCGTCGCCGACCTGTTCATCGTCTTTGCCCGCACCCGGCCCGCCGACGACAAGGGTCCGGGCATCGCCGTGTTCCTGGTCCCGGCCGACACGTCTGGCGTGGAAGTGGGCGTCAAGGACGCCAAGATGGGCCAGGAAGGCGCATGGACGTCCGACGTCAGCTTCACCGAGGTGCGCGTCGACGACAGCGCGCTGATCGGCGGCAACGAAGACATCGGTTACCGCGCAGCCATGACGTCCTTGGCGCGCGGACGGGTCCACATCGCCGCAATCGCAGTCGGTGCGGCCCAACGCGCGCTCGACGAATCCGTGGCCTACGCCGCGACCGCGACGCAGGGCGGTACACCGATCGGCACCTTCCAGTTGGTGCAGGCAATGCTGGCCGAGCAGCAAACCGGAGTGCTGGCCGGGCGCGCGTTGGTGCGCGACACCGCACGACGGTGGGTCGACAATTCCGACCGGCGTATCGCGCCGTCGGCGGCCAAGCTGTTCTGCACCGAAATGGCCGGCAAGGTCGCAGATCTCGCGGTGCAGGTACACGGTGGCAGTGGCTACATGCGCGGGGTCCCGGTGGAACGCATCTATCGTGACGTCCGACTACTGCGGCTGTACGAGGGCACCAGCGAGATCCAGCAACTGATAATCGGATCCAACCTCGTCAAAGCTGCGCAGCGGTAGCGGTCTATTCCTCCCCCGCGAATCGTTCCCAGGCGGACTGACGCGTGATGCCCAGGGCTGCACCGATTTTCGCCCATGTGACACCGCGCCGGCGCAGTTCCTGCACCCACGAACGCAGATCGGTTTCCACCTGCCGGGCGACCACCGCAATCCGCGGTATGTGATCGAGCATCTGCTTGTCGCTCATGGGCTCCCATACCGGCAGTCGCAGTTCGGCCGGCTTGCCCCTGGACTGTTCAATGATCGCGCCGGCGGCGGCGACGCATTCGTCGCAGATCTGCACTCCCGGACCGCCGACCAACTTGTCGACTTTGGTATTCGGCTTACCGCAGAACGAGCACCAGATCTGAGCTGTCATTGCCGACATGGGTTCACGCTCCTTGTCAGGGCCACCCTGACACTATAGCCGTGTCAGGCTCGTCCTGACAAGCACGTTCTCGCGGAATTTAGACCGGTGGTCTAATCTATTAGACCAGTGGTCTAACTTAGGGCCGCTGCTGAGCACTAGCACCCGGAGTGATAACGATGAACAGCCTTGCCATCCCGACCGATCGCCGCCAACGCACCCGCTCTTTCGCGCGCGTACTCGGACCGTTCATCGCCGTGGTCCCCGCGATCGTGGCAATCCGAGCCGCAGACCTCGGCAGCCTGTTGTCCACCTTCGCGAGGGACCCCATGTGGCCATGGGCGGCGGGCGCCCTGCTGTTCTTCTGCGGGCTGTTCATCATTGCCTTCCACCAGTATTGGCGCAACGTCGCCGCCGTGATCATCTCCCTGTTCGGTTGGTTCTTGCTGCTGCGCGGTTTCGCGTTACTCGCCATGCCGCAGCTGATCGTCAACGCCGCCGCAGCCTCAACTCAACCCGCCGGATCCGCCCTAGACTTCGTGCGGATCGGATTCGGACTGCTCGCATTGTGCGGTCTCTATCTCGCATACGTGGGGTGGGTGAAGTCCGACTGAGTCGCCACGGCAATGGCACGTGTCGTGAAACGTAAGGATGTCCGGCAAGCCGAAGTGCTGGACCAGGCGCTCACGCTCTTCCTCGAACGCGGTTACGCGAATGTCAGTCTGAACGATCTGCTGACTATGGCCGGAACGTCCAAAGGCGCCTTCTATCACTACTTCCCGTCCAAGGAGGCGCTGGTCGAAGCGCTGGCTCAACGCAGCGCTGAAGAAGCCTTCGAGGCATTGCGTCCCGTGTTCGCCCAGCCGGGCAAGAATGCGTTGGAACGTCTCAATGCCGGACTTGCGGCGAGTTATCAGGTCAAGATGGCCATGGGAGCTCCGGAACAGATCGCAGCGATGAGATCACTGCTGAAACCGCAGAACCGGGCCCTGTTGCGAAGGATCGTCACCATCTGGGAGGACCTGTTTCGGCCGGTATTGACCGAGCTCATCACTGATGGAGTCCGACAGGGCGTGTTCGACACCTTCGACCCCGAGGGGGTAGGTGACATGATTCAGGGGTTCGCAGCCAGCATGGACACTCACGTGATTCGCATCATGGACGCCCCGAACGCGCGGACGCGCCGCGCGGCCATCGATGACGCAGTCAGACGGCTGAAGCTGTATGGCGTTGCAACGGACCGCATTCTGGGGTTACCCGACGGGTCAACGGTGGTGCTCGACCGCAAGCAGGTAGAGAAGATGGTCGCACCGCTCACGAAGCACCCGTGGTGATCAACCGATCGGGTCCAGGGCCCCCAGGTCGCGAATCGCCCGAGACCCACGACTGAGCATGGTCAGCACCATGTCGTCGCCGCGGTCGGTTGAGGAGGCGAACGCGAACCCCAACGCCGAGATCAGCGGGGCCTGAACGACTCCCAGGTGGTAGTCACGCCAGCAGGTCTCGCGGTCATAGCCGGTGACGCCGTGGCCCAGCAGCGCTTGGTGATAATCGTCGACCAGGCTCTGCTCGATGGTCGCACGCAGCTGCGAATCAAGACTGGTGGCCGTGAAGTACGCACGACACCGCCTCCAGCCAGGTTACGAGCTAGGTAGGAGACTGTAAGGCATACGGCATCGGCTTCTGCACTTCCGGAGCTACAAGCCCTTGGGTGCCTCCCGGACCGCCCGCACCGCCGACTCGTCGCCGTCGAAGTCGACTCGGGCCGCCCGGCCCACCGCGAACAGCAGCAGTTCCTCAGGCTCACCCGTGACCGTGACCGCCGGTCCGCTACCGGCGGTCAACAACGTCTTGCCTTCGGCGGTGCGCAGCGCGACCCGGCCCGGAACCTTCGCCAAGGTGAGCCGGCCCATAAGCGGGACGGTCCGGGCCAGCCGGCTTTTCAGGCCCGGCTCGAGTTCACGGGGCTCCCAGCTCGCGGCGGCGCGGCGAACGTCCTCATGATGAATGAACATCTCCGCAACGTTGATCACCGGGTCGAGCACCTTGAAGGGAGAGTACGTCGGCGGGCCGGACGCGACTTTGCCCACCAACTCGTCCCAATCGGTGTGCTCAGCGACCTCATTCTGCACCTTTTCGGTGTGCCGGGCGAAGAACGGTATGAGGATGCCGGGTGCGGCGTCCAACCGGTACTCCCTGATCACCAGATGAGCCGCCAGGTCGCGGGTTTTCCACCCCTCACACAGAGTGGGCGCCTCGGGCCCCGCGGCACGGATGGTCTCGACCAGCGCAGCTCGCTCGCGTTGTGCAATGGACACGTGATCTCCTGTCAGTTCCAGGGCGCATTGCGCGAACGCCCCTGTGATCGTATCGATTCACCGCCGGCACGCAGGTTTCGAAAGTTTGTGCGATGGCTATCCGAGGTCCGGAGGTGACAAACATGAGCAACAACGAAGCACCGCAGGCCCCCCAGGAGAACCCGGAGAAGGACCCCGCCGACTGGGTGACCGGCGATGAACCGATGACGGGTCCCCAGCGCAGTTACCTACAAACCCTGGCCCAAGAGGTCGGCGCGGATGTTCCCGACGACCTGACCAAAGCTCAGGCGTCCCAGGTAATCGAGGAGTTGCAGCAGAGGACCGGCCGCGGTACGGGTTAGGCTGCGGTCGAACGCAATTCGCGCAATGCGGTGCGCAAACCACGGCGTCGGCCTGTCTCGGTATCGGCGAAGCTCCCTTTCAGGCCGGCGCGCACGCGGAACTTCGACGCCGAGCGGGTTCCGGTGCGTCATCGGATGTCGCGGTGAGCGAGCGGTCCGGCGACGCGACTTTGAGGATCGTCCAGAATTACTGGAAGTACTGGCGGCCAATGGATCCCGTCGTGTAGGGCAGGTCGTACTTCTCACAAAGCTCGCGCACTCGCACGGAGATCTCGGCACAGCGGTTGCCGGGGAGATCCGAGAAGAGGTGGTGCCCGATCTGGTAGCACAGGTGTCCGTGACAACAGGTAGCCGCTGATGAAGATCGGTCCGGCGTTGAAGTTCGCCGACCCGAGCATCTGACGCAGACACCTTTCCCCGTGCGTCTCGTTCTCGAACTCCGGGTGTACATCGACGATCAGGCCACGCAGCGCGCGCGCCGACCAGAGCGGGTTGAGAATTTCAGAGGTCATCGGGCAGCAGTGGCGTGGTCGCTCGGGCAGCCAGCCCACGCGCCATGTTCGCCCCCGGCGTTGACGCTGTTGAAACGCCCTCTGCGGGCGCTTTGCTCCATCGCAGGACAGTGGGAAGTGTCGAACCATAGTTCTGCTCCGTCGGTATCGAGGGTTTTCCGCGCATCATTCAAAACGCGGCAAGTCACGGACTTCCCGATAAGGCTTTCGATAAACACTTGTTCGCTGAAACTCCGAACCGCGGCGGTGACGGTGCGGGCGGAGGGACTCGAACCCACACGCTCTCTCGAGCACCGGCACCTAAAGCCGGCGCGTCTGCCATTTCGCCACGCCCGCGCGCTAGCGATCCTACCGGCACGCGAAGGTGACAAACTCTGCCGAACGCTCACCACGGTGCGGCCCTGTGGAGCCTGAGGACCGGTGACCCGAAACGCCCACGCGGTACCGTCGTAGGGTGTCCACCCCGGTCCGCACCAGACGCCGACGGCCCGCAGCGATCGCATTGGTGATCTTCGCGGCCTGCGGCTGCCTGGCGCTGGGCTGGTGGCAGTGGACCCGATTCCAGTCGGTGTCGGGCACGTACCAGAACCTCGGCTACGCCCTGCAGTGGCCGATGTTCGCCGCGTTCTGCATCTATGCATACCGCAAGTTCGTTCGCTACGAAGATACGCCGCCCGCCCCGCGGGCCACCGTCACCGAGATCCCACCCGGCCTGCTTCCTGAGCGACCGAAGCCCGAACCGCAACCGCCTGATGATCCCGCACTGCGCGAGTACAACGCCTATCTGGCCGAGCTCGCCAAGGACGACGCTGCAAAGCAGAGAAGGACGACCGCATGAGCACGCCCGAGACACCCGAGCGCGGCGCTTCGGCGTTCCCCGCCGAAAAGATCCGCACAGCGTTGCTGGCATACCGGGTGATGGCGTGGACGACGGGTGTCTGGCTCATCGTGTTGTGCGGAGAAGTCGTCTCGCACCTGGTCTACCACCATGAGATCCGGTGGATCGAAGTCGTACACGGCTGGGTGTACTTCGTTTACGTGCTGGCCGCGTTCAACCTCGCGATCAAAGTCCGCTGGCCTATCGGCAAGACCATCGGCGTGCTGCTCGCCGGCACCATCCCGTTGCTGGGAATCATCGTCGAGCACCGTCAGACCAGAGAGGTCAAGGCGAACTTCGGCGTCTGACCGCCTAAAGCGCCCGCAGCGCCGGCAACAACAGAGCCAGCGCGCGACCTCGGTGCGACACCGCGTCTTTCTCTGCCGGGCTGAGTTGCGCGGCCGTCCGGCCGTCGGCGTCGGCGGGAAGAAAGACCGGGTCGTAACCGAACCCGCCGTCCCCACGCGACTCGTGGGCGATCGTCCCGGGCCACTCGCCGCGCACCACCACCTCGTGTGCACCGGAGACCAGCGCGCAGGCCGAGACGAACGCCGCGCCACGCCGCTCGTCGGGCACGTCGCGCAACTGCGCCAACAGCAGTGCGGTGTTGGCGCCCTCATCGCCGTGCCTGCCCGACCACCGCGCGGACAGCACGCCGGGCATGCCGTTCAACGCGGCGACTTCCAACCCGGAGTCGTCGGCGACGCTCGGCAACCCGGTCGCGGCGAACGCGTCACGCGCCTTGGCCAGCGCGTTGTCCTCAAACGTGGCACCGGTTTCCGGCGCCTCGTCGAAGGGCGCCACGTCATCCAGCGACACCAGCGTCACCCCGGACATTCCTGCGCCGTCGAGTACCCGTTGCAACTCGGCCAGCTTCTTGCGGTTGCGGCTGGCCACCAATAGGCGAGTCACCATTCAATCCAAAACACGGTTTCACCTCTGCAGGAAATATCTCGCCTTGCTCTCGTGTCGCAGGTATCGGCCCGCAACGCGGGCTGTTGTCGAATCCTCAGCGTCATCGTCACTTGCCATGACCTCCGTGGCGCACATCTGCGCGCCACGAAAATTGCCTGAGCCGCACCGACTGTGACGCGTACCTAGGCGCGACTTTCCAGGTTTATTTCTGAACTTTCCTGGATTAGTGCTGGTCGTGATTCTACTCCCCTGACATAAGGGACTTCGCAGTCTTCACAACCCCAAATCAATTTGTGCATGTAACAGCCCACGCAAAATCCCAGCGTGGCCTCCGACCACGTCAGCACAAAACAGACCGCAACAACAGCCGCCATCGCTACGGGCGAGGCCCCCAGCAGGCGCATGGCAAGACACGTCGCTGCTAAACCGGCACCCAGCAACCAGGCAAACCGCTTCGGCCGCGTTGGTTTCCACACCGGACGCATGTGCATTGTCAAGGCTGTGCCCAGAATGCCAGTGGGGCTGAATGGAGTTAACCCGGTAACCGCCGCAGCCAACATGTCAAAAAGCACGAACGGACCAACAATGATCACCGGATCGGTTTCCGGACGCATAAGCAACAATGCAATCGTGACCGCCGAGACAACATTTAGCAGACCCGCCCTTGCGCGGGTCGCAACTTCGTTAATACGCGGCTCCGCATGTGTATGCGTCATCTGCCCCATTGCCCACCAAGGCGTATTGAGAAAAGAATGTTCAAGTGAGACTCGCCGACTATCCATCAGTGATCCTAAAAAGTGGCGAAACATTAGTTTTGGTAAAAACTAAATTGGACGTGGATTAGTTTACCATAACGGTCGTGTGTGCGGCTCTGACCAGCCACTTTGAGTCGAGACAATGGCAAAACGCTACGGCCGGCCAATGCCCACTCCATGACCAACACGACAGCGCCCACGGACTCGAACTGCCTGACCCGGTCCGCTAGCCGATGGTACATAACCAGATACGGCGCACGTTGACACCGGGATGGCGCCCCGAGCCGTTAGCGTTCCGTTTGGGCGGATTACCATCGGCCCGATCAGCTCCCGAACGCTTTCGGTGCTTTCGGCCCCTCCGGCAGCACGCCGGGGTACGGCAATGCCAGCGCCTGGCCTTGGGCTGCGAACAATTTGTCGCAGGCACCCAGCGCCATGTCGAGCAGCTTGTCCAGCGTCGAGCGAGGGAAGGTCGCGCCCTCGCCGGTGCCCTGCACCTCGACCAGCGTGCCGGTGTCGGTGGCGACGACGTTCATGTCGACCTCTGCGCGCGAGTCCTCCTCGTACGGCAGGTCGACGCGGACCCTGCCGTCCACCACGCCCACGCTCACCGCCGCGATCGCGCACGACAGCGGCCTGGGGTCGGAGAGCTTACCCGCCGCCGACAGGTAGGTGACTGCGTCGGCGAGCGCGACGTAGGCGCCGGTGATCGCTGCCGTCCGGGTACCGCCGTCGGCCTGCAGCACATCACAGTCGACCGCGATGGTGTTTTCACCGAGCGCCGCCAGATCAATGCAGGCCCGCAGGGACCGGCCCACCAACCGGCTGATCTCCTGGGTGCGCCCGCCAACTCGACCCTTCACGGATTCCCGGTCGGAGCGGGTGTGGGTGGCCGACGGCAACATCGCATACTCCGCGGTGAGCCAGCCCAAGCCAGATCCCTTGCGCCAGCGCGGCACCCCCTCGGTGACGCTGGCGGTGCACATGACCTTGGTTCCGCCGAATTCGATCAGCACCGAACCCGCCGGATGGTCGGTGAAACCCCGGGTGATGGTTACCGGGCGAAGCTCGTCGTCGAGGCGGCCGTCTTCTCTTTTGGACACGAACCAACCCTAGTCCGGTCGCGGTGCACGCCCGCAGGGCGTGAGGGATAGCTCGGCAGCGCAACCCTCGCCCGGATGATCGAGTATGCACGGACCACGTTCAGTGTGACGACACCGCTTTTCAGAGTGCACTCATGGTGGCGGAAAGTCCGAAAACCCCGCCGTCACCGCAGACTGAACACCGTGTATGCACACTGAACGGGCGCGACTGCCCAAAGCGCCGCTATGTCCGCCGGACCTCAATAGTCTCACCGGGCACTACCGCATGCACCGGCCCGTCGAACTCGGCCTTGGCCTCGCTGATGACGTCCTCGCGAGAGGTCCACGGCGGGATGTGCGTCAGCAACAATTCGCGCACCCCGGCCCGCGCCGCGGCCCGGCCGGCCTCCGTGCCGGAAAGGTGCAGAGCGGGTGGATGCTCCGACGAATGCGTCCAGGAAGCCTCACACAGGAAGACGTCGGCGTCGCGAGCCAGCTCGACGAGTTCGTCGCACTCGCCGGTGTCGCCGCTGTACGCCAATGAAGCCCCGCTCGGGTCGGTGAAGCGCAGTCCGAACGACTCGGTCGGATGCGCCACGACCCGCGGCAGCACGCTGAGCGCCCCGATGGTCACCGCCTCGCCATCGACCCAGTGACGCACGTCGAAGATGTCGGAGCAGTCGTCGATTTCGCCGCCATACGGCGACGACGCAGCCCCCAGCCGCGACCAAGTATCGCTCGGGCCGTACAGCAACGCCTTGCCGTCGGGCTTCGCCGTCGGGTGATATCGGCGCCAGACGAACAGCCCGGGCACATCCAGGCAATGGTCCGCGTGCAGATGCGACAACAAGACATGAACTGTCCCTGGATCGGCATGCCTTTGCAAGGCCCCTAGCACGCCCCCGCCGAAGTCGATGACAAGCGGCGGAGTGTCCGGTGCCCGAAGTAGATAACCCGACGCGGGCGAATCCGGACCCACGACGCTGCCGGAGCATCCGAGCACGGTTAGTCGCACGGACACCACTGTGCCATGCCCGTTCTGGCGATGGGGAAAACATCGCCGCATTGGGCCGTCAGAATCACCGGTGCGTTCATGAGACGGAGGTCTGGCGCGCGGGTTCGACGCCGACCACGGCCGGCCCGAGGAATCGTGAGGCAAGTTTGGTGAACGCCCCGGGATCTCCGGTGGCTTCGAACACGCGGGTGGCGGGCGGCCCGTCATGAGGCCGCAGCAGGTCGAGCTTGGTGAGCACACGCAGCACCTGCTTGGCGGTCTCCTCGGCACTGGAGACCAGCGTGACGTTCTCCCCCATCACGAGCTGGATCAGTCCGGACAGCAACGGATAGTGCGTGCAACCAAGCACAAGGGTGTCGACCTCGGCCCGTTGCAGCGGCTCCAGGTATCCCTCGGCAAGACCCAGCACCTGACGACCGCTGGTGACGCCGCGCTCGACGAAGTCGACGAAGCGCGGGCACGCCACGGCGGTGATCTCGGTGTCGCGTGCGGCCGCAAACGCATCCTGGTAAGCGTGCGATGTGATGGTGGCCCGGGTGCCGATCACCCCGATGCGGCCGTTGCGGGTGGCTGCGACCGCCCGGCGCACCGCCGGCAGGATCACTTCGATGACCGGAACGTCGTAACGCTCCCGCGCATCCCGCAGGCAGGCAGCCGAGGCGGAGTTGCACGCGATCACCAGCGCCTTGACTCCCCGGCCAACCAGGTCGTCACCGATCTTCAGTGCGTGTGCGCGGATCTCCGGGATAGTCAGCGGTCCATACGGTCCGTTGCCGGTGTCCCCGACGTAGATGATGTCCTCGTCGGGAAGTTGGTCGATGATCGCCCGAGCGACGGTGAGCCCCCCGACTCCGGAGTCGAAGACTCCGACAGGAGCCAGCGGCGAACTCATATCTTCGAGTGTGGCGCGCGGAGAGCCTTCTTCCGCTCGCGGGCTTTGCGTTCGGGGGCCGACAACAGATATGCCGCCATCACACCGGCGATCGCACCACACAGGTGGCCCTGCCAAGACACCCCGCCGCATACCCCGAGCACCGGCAAAGCGCCGAGCAGGACACCGCCGTAAGCGAACAGCACCACCAGACCGATGATGATGTCCCAGACCTGGCGCACGAAAATTCCGAACACCAACAGGAAGGCGAGCCAGCCGAAGATCAGGCCGGAGGCTCCGATGTGGTCGGTGGGACCGCAGCTGCTACCGACGTTGCCGATCAGCCAGGTCCCGAGGCCGCCGAGGATCCAGATGATCGCCGTGGCCCATACGAACCGGGACAACCCGGCCAATGTCATCAGAAAGCCCAGCACCAGCATCGGGACGGTGTTGGCGATCAGATGCTGCCAGTTGGCGTGCAACACCGGGGCGAAGACGATGCCCCACAGGCCATCGGTGGTCAGTGGTCTGATGCCGTTGCGGTCCAAACGGCCACCGCTGAGCTGGTCGAGCAGCTCGACGACGTACAGCAGCGCCACGAAGGTGATGATGGTCGTCGCACCGACCACCCACCCCGGCTTCTTATTCGACTGCGTCGCCGGCGCTCGCTTGTTCATCTGCGCGGCTCCTTGTCGATTGCATTGTTTCTGAGCATCCAGGTTACCGGCGTGGCCGCCACGGGCTGCTCGATCACCCGCCCGCGACCGCGGGCAGGATGGTGACCGAGTCGCCGTCCGCGACGGCAGTGTCCAAACCGCCGGAGTACCGCACATCCTCGTCGTTGACGTAGATGTTCACAAAGCGGTGCAGGCGGCCCGGGGAAGACTTGTCGATGAGCCGATCCGAGATGCCCGAATAGTTGGCTTCCAGGTCTTTGATGACGGCACCCAGCGTCTCGCCGCTGGCCGAGACGCGCTTCTCGCCACCGGTGTGGGGTCGAAGAATGGTCGGAATGGTGACGGTGACGGTCATGCTGGCCTTCCTGTCGGGCGTGCTCCGTACTGCTCGACGATGTCAACAGGTTCCTCGCGCACGATGCCGTTGACAATGCGGAAGCTGCGCAGCTCGTGCCGGTGCGGATCGCGGGTGGCCACCACCACATAGTGCGCGTCGGGTTCGGCCGCCAGGTCAATATCCGTGCGACTCGGATATGCCTCGCCGCTCGGGTGTGAGTGGTAGATGACGACGGGCGCCTCATCCGCACGCTCCAGCGCCCGCCACACCCTCAGTTGCTCGCCGGAGTCGAATCGGTAGAACGTCGGCGATCGCTCGGCGTTGGTCATCGGGATATGCCGCTCCGGGCGGCCAGAACCGTACGGTCCGGCCAGTACACCGCAGACTTCGTCGGGGTGGTCGCGGCGGGCATGAGCGACCATCGCATCAACCAGGTCGGCGCGTATCACCAACACGAACATGCCTTCATCGCCCGAACGCCCCCGGCAACACGTCACGGTAAGCGGGGATTGCGGCCACCGACTGCGCTGCGATCACTCCGTCCAGCACCGCACGGCCCAGACAGTCGGCCGCGGCTGCACACACCGTGGTGAGCAGACCCGTCTCCGGCGACAACGCGGCGGGGGTCTCGGCCGACGGGGGGACTTCAACCGCGCCGGTGGCCAACGCGAAGACGGTGTCGCCGTCCAGCGGCGTGTGGGCGGGTCGCAGCGTACGGGCCAGGCCGTCGTGCGCGGCGATCGCCACCCGGCGGCATGCCGCGGGGCTCAAGGCCGCGTCCGTGGCGACCACCGCGATCGTCGTGTTGAGCTCGCTGAGTGGACTGGGCAACTGCGCCAGCGCCTCGATCTGTTCGGCCGGCGGCGGTACAAGCGCGAACTCATCGACCAACTCGGCCATCCACGGCAGCCCCGTGCCCGGGTTGACGGCTTCGCCGGCGGCGTTCACCACCGCCAGCGCGCCCACGGTGACGCCCGATGGCAGCGTGACCGAAGCCGTCCCAACGCCGCCCTTGAGCACTCCGGCACGGGCCCCGACGCCGGCACCCACCGTCCCCGCTGCGACCGCCGGGCCCGAGCCGTCCGCCGCTTGGCATGCCGCATACCCGAACTCCGCGGTCGGCCGGCACCCCCAACCTCCAACCGGCAGATCGAAGATCACCGCACCGGGCACGATCGGTACCACTCCGGCGCCCATCGCCACGCCTCGCTGCTGTTCCTCCAGCCAGCGCATGACGCCGTCGGCGGCCGCGAGGCCGAAGGCGCTACCGCCGGCCAGCAGCACCGCGTCCACGTATCGCACGCTGTTGACGGGGTCGAGCAGATCGGTCTCCCGGGTTCCCGGCGCACCGCCACGGCAATCGACTGCACCCACCGTCCCCGGCGGCGGCAACACGACGGTGACACCGCATGCCCATCCTTCTCCCAGGGTCGCGTCCGGGTCCAGCCGGTGAAAGTGGCCGACGCGGATCCCGCCGACGTCGGTGATGGAGCTCATCCGGCGGGCTTACCCATCAGCACCAGGACCAGGTATTCCTGCAACACCGTCAGCCACTGGTAGACGTCGAAGTGCGCGGCCAGCGGGTGGTCGGCGGGCAGGCGTTCGGGGCCCTGCGGGCCGATTTCGAGCATCACGCCCAAGGTCAACCGAAGGTCGTTGACGGCCGATACCCAGGCGTTGGCGTTGTCCTCCGTCAGCTCGAATCTGCCGCCGTTGTTAGGCAGGGTGTCCAGCAACTGTTGCGCCGCAACCCGTTTGGCCTCGATGATCTCCGGCTCGTGCAGGCTGCGCAACGCCGAGTTGAGCGCCTCCGAGGCCTCGAGGGTCAGTGGATCACCTTCGTCTTTGCGGTAGAAATCCGGTAGCAGACGCCCGAGCGTCGCGTCGGCCGGGCGCTGTGAGTGGCCGGTCTTGATTCCCGTGATCTCCTCGAGTTCGTCGGACGGCGAGGTGGACTGGCGTTCGTCGAGCAAGCCGACCATGGCGCCTACCAGGTTCTGCAACAGGGCCGCCTCATGCGGCGCCAGCGACGACCGGAAACGGGGACCGTTGCGGGTTTCGACGCGCTTCCATTTGCGCACTGTCAGTCCCGGATACTTACGGAACTCACCGGTCCTGCTGCATCGTCGCCCATAAGCCCGCGGCATGCAGCTTTGACACGTCGATCTCCATCGATTCCCGACTACCCGAGGACACCACGGCCTTTCCCTCGTTGTGCACCTGCAGCATCAGTTTGGTGGCGTGCGGCTCGCTGTAGCCGAACAGCTTCTGGAAGACGTACGTCACGTAGGTCATCAGGTTGACCGGGTCGTCCCAGACGATGGTGACCCACGGACTCGTCGTAGCTTCGACCGGTGTCGATTCGCGTTGCCCGGTGCTGCCCGGCTTGGCCGGCGCTATCGCTACAACCATGCGCCAAGGATACCGAGCCCGACCCGTCTTGCAGCCAGCCGATACCTTGGCGATGTGAACGACTCGGTATTGGCTGGCCTGCTGACCGACAGATACGAGTTGACCATGCTGGCCGCAGCCCTGCGCGACGGCACCGCGCACCGGCGCACCTCGTGGGAGGTGTTCGCGCGGCGGCTGCCGGCGGGCCGGCGCTACGGGGTGGTCGCGGGAACCGGCCGACTGCTGGAAACCTTGTCGCAGTTCAGGTTCGACGACGACGCCTGCGAGTTGCTGTCCGAGTTCCTCGATGCGGACACGGTGGGATTTTTGCGGGAGTTCCGCTTTCGGGGTGACATCGACGGATACGCCGAGGGCGAGCTGTACTTCCCTTACTCGCCGGTGTTGTCGGTGCACGGAAGCTTCGCCGAGTGCGTGCTGATCGAAACCCTGGTCCTGTCCATCTTCAACCACGACACCGCTATCGCATCGGCCGCTGCCCGCATGGTCAGCGCCGCCGGCGACCGCCCGGTGATCGAGATGGGGTCGCGACGCACTCACGAGCGTGCCGCCGTGGCGGCGGCCCGTGCCGCCTACATCGCCGGTTTCGCCGGCACCTCGAATCTGCAGGCGCAGCGCCGCTACGGCGTGCCGACCGTCGGCACCGCAGCGCACGCGTTCACCATGGTGCATACCACGGTGCACGGGCCTGACGAGCTGGCGGCATTTCGCGCGCAGGTCGATGCGCTGGGGCCCGACACCACGTTGTTGGTGGACACCTACGACGTGACGGCAGGCGTGGCCAACGCCGTGGCCGCCGCAGGTCCGCCATTGGGCGCCGTCCGGATCGACTCCGGCGACCTCGCCGTACTGGCCCACCGGGTTCGTGCCCAACTCGACGAACTGGGTGCCGGCAAAACCCGTATCGTGCTGTCCGGCGATCTCGACGAGTTCTCCATCGCGGGACTGCTCGCCGCTCCGGTCGACAGCTACGGTGTCGGCACGTCGTTGGTCACCGGATCGGGCGCGCCGACAGCAAGCATGGTCTACAAACTGGTTGAGGTGGACGGCATCGCAGTACAGAAACGCAGTAGCCAGAAGCAGTCCAGCGGCGGCCGCAAGGCGGCCCTGCGGCTGGCTCGTCCGACAGGGACCATCACCGAGGAGATCGTGCACCCCTTCCAGCGGCCGCCTGCCGTGGGAGAACCGCACCGGTTGCTGACGACGCCGCTGGTGCGCGCCGGAGAAGTCGTCGTTCAGACCGATCTGGCGGCGGCGCGAGAGTTGGTGACGTCGGGTTTGCGCAGTCTGCCGTGGGAGGGCTTGAAATTGTCGCCGGGCGAACCGGCGATCCCGACGCAGACCATCCCGTCCTGACCGGTAGTAGGTGCTGTGGCTGAGTCCGTGGAATCGCTGCTGGCGATCGCCGTCGCCGCGCTGGGCGGCAGCGAACGGCGCGGCCAGCGGAAAATGGCGACTGCAGTCGCGCAGGCCTTCGAAACGGGTGAGCATCTTGTCGTGCAGGCCGGCACCGGCACCGGCAAATCACTTGCCTACCTGGTTCCCGCGATTGTCCGGGCGATCAGCGATGACGCGCCGGTCGTGGTGTCCACCGCAACGATCGCGTTGCAGCGCCAACTCGTCGACCGCGACCTGCCGCGGCTGGCCGAGTCACTGGCCGGCGCGTTGCCCCGCCGCGTGACCTTCGCGTTGCTCAAAGGACGCCGAAACTATCTGTGCCTGAACAAGATTTATGACGGCGGCGCTGGCGAAGAGGCCGACGACCGCCCACAGGAGGAACTGTTCAACCCGATGGCGGTCACCGCGCTGGGCCGCGACGTGCAGCGCCTCACCGAATGGTCGGCGGCCACCGACACCGGTGACCGCGACGACCTGAAGCCCGGGGTGCCGGACCGGTCGTGGTCCCAGGTCAGCGTTTCCGCGCGGGAATGCATCGGCGTCGCGCGCTGCCCTTTCGGCGCCGAGTGTTTCTCCGAACGAGCGCGGGCGCACGCCGGGAGCGCCGATGTGGTCGTCACCAACCACGCGCTGCTGGCGATCGACGCGGTTTCGGACTCGGCGGTGTTACCCGAACACACCTTGCTCGTGGTCGACGAGGCGCACGAACTGGCTGATCGGGTGACATCGGTGGCCACTGCAGAGCTGACGTCGGCCACCTTGGGCGCGGCTGCGCGGCGCATCGCCCGCCTGGTCCGCCCGGAACTGGTGGAACGTCTGGAGGCCGCTTCGGCGACTTTCTCCTCGGCGATACATGACTTCCGACCCGGCCGCATCGATCATCTCGACGACGAGTTGGCGACCTACCTGACCGCGTTGCGCGACGCTGCCAGCGCGGCGCGTTCGGCGATCGAGGGCACCAACGATCCGCGCGCGGCGGCGGCCCGCGCGGAAGCGGCCGCGGCGTTGGTCGAGATCTCCGATACAGCCGCCCGAGTACTTGATTCGTTCGTGCCTGCGATACCCGATCGCGTCGACATCGTCTGGCTGGATCACGAGGACAACCGGGGAACGCAGCGCGCGGTGCTCCGTGTGGCGCCCCTGTCCGTGGCCGGGCTGCTCAGTGCCAAGGTCTTCTCCCGGTCTACCGCGGTACTGACCTCGGCGACTCTGACCGTCGGCGGGGCTTTCGACGCGATGGCCGAGGCGTGGGGTCTGGCAGGCTCGGACACCGCCTGGCGGGGTCTCGATGTGGGGTCGCCGTTCAGCCATGCGAAATCGGGGATCTTGTACGTCGCCGCGCATCTGCCACGCCCGGGCCGCGAAGGCACCGGCTCGGCCGAACAACTGACCGAGATTGCGGAGTTGATCACTGCGGCGGGTGGACGGACGCTGGGCCTGTTTTCGTCGATGCGCGCGGCGCGGGCAGCCGCCGATGCCATGCGCGACCGCCTGTCCACACCGGTGCTGTGTCAGGGCGACGACAACACCTCGGCGCTGGTCGAGCAGTTCGCCGGCGATCCCGAGACGTCATTGTTCGGCACGCTGTCGCTGTGGCAGGGCGTGGATGTACCGGGCCCGTCGTTGTCATTGGTGCTGATAGACCGGATCCCGTTTCCCCGGCCCGACGACCCGCTGCTGAGCGCGCGTCAGCGCGCGGTCGCGGCGCACGGCGGCAACGGCTTCATGGCCGTCGCGGCCAGCCACGCGGCACTGCTACTGGCGCAGGGGTCGGGCAGACTGCTGCGGCGCGTCACCGACCGTGGTGTGGTCGCGGTGCTCGACTCGCGCATGGTCACCGCCCGGTACGGCGAATACCTTCGCGCATCGCTCCCGCCGTTCTGGCAGACCACCAACGCCGAGCAGGTCCGCGCCGCGCTGACGCGCTTGGCGCGCTTGGCGCGAGCAGACGCGAAATCGCACGATTCTCCCTGAGATCGTGCGACTTTGCGTCTGCTCAAGCAGGGAGACTCAGGCCAGCGTGACCAGGCCGAGCTCGCTGTTGTTGGCGAGCATCGGATGGCGTGGCAGCACCCGCACGGTGTAGCCGAGCGCCCCGGCCAGCGGCAATGGCGTGGTCGTCGAGAACACTTGGTTGCCGCCCTCGGCGCTACCGGTATAGGTCATCTCTACGGTGACGGGATCCAACAGCTCATCGCCACTGTCGACCCGGCCCAGTACGGCCTGCACCGTCACTTCCTCGGGCGCCATACCGGCCAGTTGCACGGTCGCTGTCAATGTCAGCTTCGATCCGAGCAGCGGGGTATCCGGGAGGCCGGTGCTGTCGACGTCGGTCACCACGATCCGAGGCCAAGCGGCCTCGGCCCGCCTCCGGTAAGCGGTCAATTCACGGGCGGGCTCGAAGGCCCCACCCGTCACGGTGTTGCGCAACGACTGCGCCGCCGGCGTGTAGTAGTGCTCGACGTAATCGGTGACCATCCGCGAGGCCAGCACCTTGGGGCCGAGCGTCTGCAGAGTGTGCCGCACCATCTCGATCCAGCGCGGCGGCACCCCGTGATCGTCGCGTTCGTAGAACTTCGGTGCCACGGCCTGCTCCAGCAGGTTATAGAGCGCGGTGGCCTCCAGGTCGTCACGACGGTCTTCACTGGCGACGCCGTCCGCCGACGGTATCTCCCACCCGTTTTCGCCGTCGTACCACTCATCCCACCAGCCGTCGCGGATCGACAGGTTCAGCCCGCCGTTGAGCGCGCTCTTCATTCCCGATGTGCCGCAGGCCTCCAGCGGCCGCAGCGGATTGTTCAGCCAGACGTCGCAGCCCCAGTAGAGCAGCCGAGCCATCGACATGTCGTAGTTGGGCAGGAAGGCAATCCGGTGCCGCACCTCCGGCCGGTCGGCAAACCGCACCACCTGCTGAATCAGCGCCTTGCCTCCGTCGTCGGCCGGGTGCGACTTTCCCGCGACGATCAGCTGAATCGGCCGTTCCTCGTCGAGCAGCAGTCGCTCCAGCCTATCCGGGTCGCGCAGCATCAGGGTCAGCCGCTTGTATGTCGGGACCCGGCGCGCGAATCCCACGGTGAGCACATCGGGGTCGAAAGCCTTTGCAATCCAACCTAGTTCAGCTTCAGACGCACCGCGCTCCAGCCACGACTGGCGCAACCGCACGCGGACGTCCTCTACCAGCAACGCCCGCAGCTGGGATCGGATCCACCACAAATGCCCGGGGTCGACCTGCTGCAGCCGCAGCCATACCGCCGGCTCACTGAACGAGTCCGACCCGGCCAACTCGCGTCCCAACTGCAGCCACTGGGGCGCGGCCCAGGTGCGGGCGTGCACGCCGTTGGTGATCGAACCGATCGGCACCTCGCCCGGGTCGAAGCCGGGCCAGAGCTCGTTGAACATCTCACGGCTCACCTGGCCGTGCAGCAACGAAACGCCGTTGGCTCGCTGCGCCAATCGCAGCCCCATGTGTGCCATGTTGAACTTCGTCGGATCGTCCTCGGCGCCCAGGGCAAGGATCCGGGCCGTCGGTACGCCCGGCAGCAGAGTGGTCACGGCGTCGCTGGAGCCGTCAAAGTAGCGCTGCACCATCTCCACCGGAAATCGATCGATGCCGGCCGGCACCGGAGTGTGGGTGGTGAAAACGGTGCTCGATCGCACCACCGTCAGGGCGGTGTCGAAGTCCAATCCGGAGTCGGTGACCAGCTCGCGAATCCGTTCGGCGCCGAGGAATCCCGCGTGGCCCTCGTTCATGTGGAAGACCTCGGGGGCGGGCCGGCCCTCGACAGCGGTGAAAGCGCGGATCGCCCGGACGCCGCCGATGCCGGCGAGTATCTCCTGTTTGATGCGGTGTTCCTGGTCGCCGCCGTAAAGGCGGTCGGTGACGCTGCGCAGTTCGTGCTCGTTCTCCGGCACATCGGAATCGAGCAGCAGCAGCGGCACCCGACCGACCTGCGCCACCCAGACCCGCGCCCGCAGTTGCGCGGAATCCGGAAGCGCCAACGCGACCAGCACCGGGTTTCCCATGGCGTCGGTAAGCAGCCGCAAGGGCAATCCCTGCGGATCCAGCGACGGGTAGGTCTCCTGCTGCCAACCGTCGGCGGTCAATGACTGCCGGAAGTAACCGGAGCGGTAGTACAGACCTACGGCGATCAGCGGCAGACCCAGATCCGAGGCGGCCTTCAGATGGTCACCGGCCAGGATCCCGAGGCCGCCGGAGTAATTGGGCAGTACTTCGGCGACGCCGAACTCCATCGAGAAGTACGCGATTCCGGTGGGCATCTCGACGCCCGCAGCTTCCTGCTGCTGATACCACAGCGGACGGGTCAAGTAGTCGTGCAAGTCGGCCGCGAGCTCATCGAGCCGGCGCAGGAACTCCCCGTCGCCCGCCAACTCGTCCAGCCGTGCCGGCTTCACCGCCCCGAGCACCGCAACCGGATCCTTACCGCACTTGGACCAAAGTTCAGGATCGATCGTCGCGAACAGGTCTTGGGTGGGTTTCTCCCACGACCAGCGCAGGTTGGTGGACAGCTGATCGAGCGCGGCGAGCCGCGCGGGAAGGTGAGCACGGACGGTAAAGCGGCGAAGGGCTTTCACGCGTCTCAACACTAGTGCGGTTTTCGCTGCATGCGCGGTTTACAGGGACCGCTTGCTCGGTGCGCTTCGGCACCCTTCGGTGTAGCCGGACACTAGGGTGGGTATGGGGCGCACAGAGGCGACGGACGACGAGCTGACGAATGAAACCCCGACGACGACCGGTGCGGCCGCCGGGGTGACCAACCCGGAACGCCCCGGCGACGATACGGCCCAACGCTGAGCCGAGGAAGAGCCGGGCAATCGAAATGGAGTGATTGGTGCCCGGTCGTGTCGAGATCGATGACGTTCAGCCCGTGGTCTCGTGCGGTACGTATCCCGCCAAAGCGGTGGTCGGTGAGGTGATCCCGGTCAGCGCCGCGGTGTGGCGCGAAGGGCACGAGGCCGTGGCGGCGACGTTGGTGGTGCGGCATCTGGGGACGCGTTACCCGCAGCTCGCCGACGCCCGGGGAATGAAGGCCGTACACGCCACTGAGCCCGATGCCGCGGTCGCCGAAAAAGTGAAACCCCGGCATTTTGCGATGACGACCGGTCTGGAGCCGTTCGTTTTTCACGGCCAGTTCGCCCCCGATCGGGTGGGATTGTGGACTTTCCGGGTAGACGGTTGGGGTGACCCGATTCATTCCTGGCGCCACGGCCTGGTCGCCAAACTCGATGCGGGTCAGGGCGAAAAAGAGCTGTCCAACGATCTTCTGGTGGGCGCGGCGCTGTTCGAGCGCGCCGCCACAGGCGTCCCCCGCCAGCAGCGCCGCCCGCTCCTGGACGCCGCCGCCGCCCTGCGCAAGCCCGGTGATCCCTTGACTCGCACCGCCCTGGCATTGGCCCCCGAGATCGAGGACCTGCTCGCCCAGTTCCCGCTGCGGGAACTGGTGACCCGCGGCCAGCAATACGGAATCTGGGTGGACCGGCCACTGGCGCGCTTCGGCTCGTGGTACGAGATGTTCCCCCGGTCCACCGGCGGACGGGACGCCGATGGGCGCCCGGTGCACGGGACTTTCACCTCAGCGGTAGCGGCCCTGCCCCGGATCGCCGAGATGGGCTTCGACGTGGTGTATCTGCCGCCGATACACCCGATCGGCAAGGTGCACCGCAAGGGCCGCAACAACAACCCGACCGCCGCACCCGGCGATGTGGGCTCCCCGTGGGCGATCGGCAGCGACGAGGGTGGGCACGATGCTGTCCATCCGGCGCTGGGCACGATCGACGACTTCGATGACTTCGTTGCTGCTACAAAGGAATTGGGTATGGAGGTGGCGCTGGACCTGGCGCTGCAGTGCGCTCCGGATCATCCGTGGGCGCGCGAACACCGCAACTGGTTCACCGAGTTGCCGGACGGCACCATCGCCTACGCGGAGAACCCTCCCAAGAAGTATCAGGACATCTACCCGCTCAACTTCGACAACGATCCGGCCGGTCTCTACAACGAGGTACTGCGGGTGGTGCGGCATTGGATCAAACACGGTGTCAAGGTGTTTCGTGTCGACAACCCCCACACCAAGCCGCCGGACTTCTGGGCCTGGCTGATCGGTCAGGTGAAAGCCGCCGACCCCGACGTCGTGTTCCTGTCCGAGGCGTTCACCCCGCCGGCCCGCCAGTACGGTCTGGCCAAGCTGGGTTTCACCCAGTCCTACAGCTACTTCACCTGGCGCACCGCCAAGTGGGAGTTGACGGAGTTCGGAAACGATATCGCCAAGCTCGCCGACTTCCGCACCCCGAACCTGTTCGTCAACACCCCGGACATTCTGCATGAGGTGTTGCAGCACAACGGCCCGGGCATGTTCGCCATCCGGGCGGTGCTGGCGGCCACCATGAGTCCGTCGTGGGGGGTGTACTCCGGCTATGAGCTGTTCGAGCACCGCGCGGTGCGGGAGGGCAGCGAGGAGTACCTGGATTCGGAGAAGTATGAATTGCGGCCCCGCGACTTCGAGGCAGCGCTGGCCGAAGGAAGGTCATTGGAGCCGTTCATCGCGCGGCTCAATGAAATTCGACGATTGCACCCGGCGCTGCAGCAGTTGCGTACCATCCACTTTCACACCGTGGACAACGACGCGTTACTGGCCTACAGCAAGTTTGACGCGGGAACCGGCGACTGTGTTCTGGTGGTGGTGACGCTCAACGCATTCGGGCCCGAAGAGGCGACGCTGTGGTTGGACATGGCGGCGCTGGGGATGGAGCCCTACGAGCGGTTCTGGGTGCGCGACGAGATCACCGGTGAGGAATACCAATGGGGGCAATCCAATTACATCCGCATTGACCCGGGCCGAGCGGTCGCCCACGTCATCAACATGCCGCTCGTACCGGAGGAATCCCGAGTCACGCTGCTGCGCAGGAGGTAAGGGCAAGTGAATCGCACCGACCAACTCGCCGGAACAGATCTGGCACCCGACCCCGCTGAAATAGCCAGCCTGACCGCGGGAACGCATCACAATCCGCACGGCGTTCTCGGCGCCCACGAGTACGGCGATCACACGGTGATCAGGGCGTTTCGGCCGCATGCGGCGAGCATCGTCGCGCTGGTGGGCGAGGATCGATTTCCGTTTCAGCACATCGACTCCGGCGTGTTCGCGGTCGCACTACCCTTCGTCGACCTCATCGACTACCGGCTCGAGGTGACCTACGACGGGTCGGACCCGCACACGGTGGCCGACGCCTACCGCTTTCTGCCCACGCTGGGCGAGGTGGATCTGCACCTGTTCGCCGAGGGACGCCATGAGCGCCTGTGGGAGGTGCTGGGCGCCCATCCCCGCTCTTTCACCACACCCGACGGCATGGTCACCGGGGTTTCGTTCGCGGTATGGGCGCCCAACGCCAAGGGCGTCAGCCTGATCGGCGACTTCAACGGCTGGACCGGAGCCGACGCCCCGATGCGGGTGCTGGGCTCGTCCGGAGTCTGGGAACTGTTCTGGCCCGACTTCCCGATCAACGGCCTGTACAAGTTCCGGGTTCACGGCGCCGACGGTGTCGTGACCGATCGTGCCGACCCGTTCGCGTTCGGTACCGAGGTGCCGCCGCAGACCGCGTCGCGGGTCACGGTCAGCGGGTACACCTGGAACGACGAGCAATGGCTGCAGCAGCGCGCTCAGCGCAACCCGGTGTTCGAGCCGATGAGCACCTACGAGGTCCACCTCGGCTCCTGGCGACCCGGACTCGGCTACCGGGAGCTCGCCGCACAGCTCACAGAATATGTTGTCGGGCAAGGGTTTACCCATGTAGAGCTACTGCCCGTCGCCGAGCATCCGTTTGGCGGATCCTGGGGTTATCAGGTGACGTCGTACTACGCGCCCTCGTCGCGTTTCGGCACCCCCGATGAATTCCGGACCTTGGTCGACGCGCTGCACCAAGCCGGCATCGGCGTCATTGTGGACTGGGTACCGGCGCACTTCCCCAAAGACGCCTGGGCGTTGGGGCGCTTCGACGGAACCCCGCTCTATGAACACTCCGACCCCAAGCGTGGCGAGCAATTAGACTGGGGAACATACGTTTTCGACTTCGGACGTCCGGAGGTGCGTAACTTCCTGGTGGCCAACGCCTTGTACTGGCTAAAGGAGTTCCACATGGACGGCTTGCGGGTCGATGCGGTCGCGTCGATGCTGTACCTGGACTATTCGCGTCCCGAAGGGGGTTGGACCCCCAATATCTACGGTGGGCGTGAGAACCTCGAGGCGGTGCAATTCCTGCAGGAGATGAACGCCACCGCCCACAAGGCCGCACCGGGCATCGTCACCATCGCCGAGGAGTCGACGTCGTGGCCCGGTGTCACGCGGCCGACCAGCCTTGGCGGCCTGGGTTTTTCGATGAAGTGGAACATGGGCTGGATGCACGACACGCTCGCCTACTTCAGCCGCGATCCGATTTATCGCACCTACCACCACCACGAGATGACGTTCTCGATGCTGTACGCGTTCAGCGAGAACTACGTGCTGCCGCTCAGCCACGACGAGGTGGTGCACGGCAAGGGCACGCTGTGGGGGCGGATGCCCGGCGACAACCACGCCAAGGCGGCCGGATTACGCAGTCTGCTCGCCTACCAGTGGGCACACCCCGGCAAGCAGTTGTTGTTCATGGGCCAGGAATTCGGCCAGCGCGCCGAGTGGTCAGAGGAACGCGGACTGGATTGGTGGCAGCTGGACGAGCAGGGCTTCTCCAACGGCGTGCTGCGCCTGGTGCGAGACATCAACGGGATTTACTCGAGCCACCCCGCGCTGTGGAGCAGGGACACCACACCGGAGGGCTATTCGTGGATCGATGCCAACGACTCGGCCAACAACGTGTTGAGCTTCCTGCGCTACGGCAGCGACGGCTCGGTGCTCGCATGCGTGTTCAACTTCGCCGGAGCTGAACACAGCAACTACCGCCTGGGCCTGCCGCAGGCCGGCCGCTGGCGGGAAGTGCTCAACACCGACGCGACCGTCTACAACGGTTCGGGAATCGGCAACCTCGGCGGCGTCGACGCTACCGACGACCCGTGGCACGGCCGTCCGGCGTCCGCGGTACTTGTGTTGCCGCCGCTTTCGGCAATCTGGCTGGAACCCGCCTGATTTCGTTTCCCTGACCCGGAACCGAAATCGCTTACCAAACTCCAAGTTTGGTCGCCGAATCGGCAAACCTGTGGCGCCGGATCGCGATATGCTTCCGTGCCGCCACCCATCGATGGCGGTCGGGCCGTTGAAGGGTGGCAAGATGTCTTTTGTATTCACCGTGCCGGGAATGGTGTCGGGGGCAGCTACGGATGTGGCGAACATCGGAGTGATTCTCGGCGAGGCCAACGCCGCGGCCGCCGCCGCCACCACGAACGTAATGGCCGCCGGTGCTGATGAAGTATCGGCCGCCATCGCCGCGATATTCGGCGCGCACGCCGAGACCTATCACACGCTCAGCGCTCAAGCCGCGGCGTTCCACGCTCAGTTCGTCCAGAACATGACCACGGGCGCGGCGTCATATACCGCGGCCGAAGCTGCGAACGCATCGCCAATTCAGCAGCTGCTCAACCTGATCAACACACCCACGGAGCTGTTGTTGGGACGTCCGCTGATCGGAAACGGCACCGACGCGGGGGTGGGGACCGGGGCCAGGGGCGGGGATGGTGGACTCTTGATCGGCAATGGCGGAGCCGGTGGGTCCGGCGGCATCGGCCAAGCCGGCGGCGCCGGCGGCAACGCGGGCCTGTTAGGTAACGGAGGGCCGGGAGGGGCCGGTGGTACCGCTGCACTTATCAATGGCACCGGCGGCGCCGGTGGTGCAGGCGGTGCCGGCGGCCTGCTGTTCGGTAACGGCGGTGCCGGAGGCGGCGGCGGAATCGGCGGGACGGGCACCGGAACCGGTGGAGCAGGGGGCGCCGGCGGCGCGGGCGTGCTGTTCGGCGGCGGCGGGGCGGGCGGCGACGGGGGCGTCGGCGCCGGCGGCGGAGCCGGCGGCGCCGGTGGAGCCAACGGGGTGCTCGGGCTGTTGAGCTCCGGCGGCACCGGCGGCGCCGGCGGCAGTGGGGTCGGGGGTACCGCAGGTGGCGCCGGTGGCGCCGGCGGGGCCAGTCTGCTGGTCGGTGGCGGCGGCGCCGGCGGCACCGGCGGCGAAGGCTTCCTCGGCGCGGCCGGTGGTGCCGGCGGTACGGGCGGTAACGCCGGCGTGTTGTCCGGCCCGGGCGGCAGCGGCGGCGACGGGGGCTTCGGCTTCAAATCCGCCGCCGGCGCCGGCGGCAACGGCGGCAACGGCGGTTGGTTCGGCACCGGCGGATCTGGCGGCAGGGGGGGCAACGGCTTCGAAGCCGGCTCCATTGGCGGAACGGGCGGAGTCGGCGGGGCCGGGGGCTTGTTCTTCGGTGACGGCGGATACGGCGGCGTCGGGGGCGCCGCCGATACCAGCGGAGTCGGTGGGGCGGGCGGCGCAGCGGGCCTTTTGGCCGGCAACGGCGGCACCGGTGGCGCAGGCGGGCTCGGTCAGAACGGCGACGGTGGCGCCGGCGGCGCCGGCGGCAAGGCCGGATTGTTCGGCAATGGCGGCGTCGGCGGTACCGGCGGTGCGACCTTCGTCGCCGGCGCTGCCGGTGGGGCCGGCGGAGCCGGTGGCAACGCCGTCTTCTACGGCAACGGCGGCAACGGCGGCAACGGCGGCGGCGGCTTCGTCGCCACGACGCCGGGCAAGGGCGGGGTCGGTGGCGCCGCCGGCCTGATCGGACTGCCCGGCGTCAATGGCCAACCGGGCCTGTAGCCGGCCTGGGCCGCGTGGCTCGCGGAAGGACCGGTCAGTACAGCGCGTTGGCGAGGTTGCGCCGTCCGGCGACCACCTCCGGGTCGGCCGGGTCGAAGAGTTCGAACAGCTCGATGAGCCGGGTACGCACCCGACTGCGGTCGTCCCCGGATGTCCGGCGCACCAACGCGGTCAACCGCTCGAAGGCCGCCGCGACATCCTGGTTGAGGATTTGGATGTCGGCAGCCGCGAAAGCGGCATCGATGTCATCAGGTGCCGCATCGGCTGACGCAACCGAGTTCGGCGGCTGCGCTGTGGCGCGGGTGAGGAATTCGATCTGGCGGATGGCCGCCTTGGCCTCCACACTCCCCGGATCGGCACTCAGGACCGCTTCATAGGACTCTCTGGCCGCCTCGAAATCGCCGGCCTCCAGTTGCTGGCGCGCTTGGGCGACCACCGGATCGACCTCTTCCGGTTGCCCCGAGCCCGGCGCGCCTCGCAGTTTGCCCGCCGTCGCGTCGATCAGCGAGTCGATCCAGCGCCGCAGCTGATCGGCCGGCTGTGGACCTTGAAAACTTGAAACTGGTTGCGCTGCGGCCAGTGCCACGACGGTGGGGACTGCCTGTACACCGAAGATCCGGGCGATTCCCGGCGCGGCATCGACGTTGGCCGCCGCCAATGCCCAGGTGCCGTTGTCGTCGGCGGCCAGCCCGGCCAGCGTCTCAAGCAAGTCGACGCACACCTCACTGCGCGGGGACCACAGCAAGACCACAACCGGTACCTCATCGGACCGATTGATCACCTCGTGCTCGAAATTTGTCTCGGTGACCTGAATGATCTCCTGGCCACCGGGACCGCCCGGGCCGACGCGTTCGCCGGGAGGTCCTTGCGACGCCTCGCTGGCCTTCTGTTGAGCGCGCTGCTTGAGGCCGGACAGGTCGACCGCACCGGCCAACGCTGGCCCCATCGAGGGTCGGGGACGTGTCACGCCGTCAAGTCTGTCACGCCGTTCTGCCCTGCTCGCGCCGACCTCCTATGACCGAATAGAGTGAACGGAATTCGCACGTCGAAGCTCGCCGCCAGCGGCTATGACCAATCTCACAGTAATCTCGACGGAAGGTTCACCAGTCCAGCCAGCAAACCCCTTGGCGCCGGTTACCCGGCCCGCAGGATCAAGGCGTCGCCCTGTCCGCCGGCGCCGCACAGCGCCGCCACCCCGTAGCCCGACCCGCGCCGCGCCAGTTCCAGCGCCACGTGCAGCGTGATCCGCGCTCCCGACATACCGATCGGATGCCCGACGGCGATCGCGCCGCCGTTGACGTTGACGATCTCCGGATCGACCCCGAGTTCCCTCGTGGACGCCAAAGCCACCGCCGCAAACGCTTCGTTGATCTCCACGACATCGAGCTGGTCGACGGAGATGCCCTCCCGGTCGAGCGCCTTCTTGATGGCGTTGGCGGGCTGCGATTGCAGCGTTGAGTCCGGTCCGGCCACCACGCCGTGCGCACCGATCTCGACCAACCAGGTCAAACCCAGTTCCTGGGCCTTCTCCTTGTTCATGACCACTACCGCGGCAGCGCCGTCGGAGATCTGCGACGCCGACCCGGCCGTAATGGTGCCGTCCTTGCGGAAGGCGGGTTTGAGGCCGGCCAGCGAGTCGGCGGTGGTGTTCGCACGGATACCTTCATCCTCGTTGAACTGCAGCGGATCACCCTTGCGCTGCGGGATGTCCACCGGAACCACTTCGTCGGCGAACACGCCGTCTTTCCATGCGGCCGCGGCCTTTTGGTGCGACCGTGCCGCGTACTCGTCCTGCTCCAAGCGGGTAAATTTGTCGACGTCGTTGCGTTGCTCGGTGAGCGCACCCATCGGCTGATCAGTGAACACGTCGTGCAGGCCGTCGTAGGCCATGTGGTCGAGCACCGTCACATCGCCGTACTTGTACCCGGCCCGGCTGTCCATCAGAAGGTGGGGCGCCTTTGTCATGGACTCCTGGCCGCCGGCGACCACCACGTCGAACTCGCCGGCACGGATCAGCTGATCAGCCAGGGCGATCGCGTCGATGCCGGACAGGCACATCTTGTTGATGGTCAGCGCGGGCACGTCCCAACCGATACCGGCGGCGACGGCAGACTGGCGCGCCGGCATCTGCCCGGCACCCGCGGTCAGCACCTGGCCCATGATCACGTACTCAACCAGCGACGGCGGCACTTCCACGCCGGGAAAGGCCTTCTCCAGCGCGGCCTTGATCGCGATGCCACCGAGGTCACTGGCACTGAAGTCCTTGAGCGAGCCCATCAATTTGCCGATAGGCGTCCGCGCCCCAGCAACGATCACCGACGTCGTCATCAAACCTCCTACACCGCACGGGAACGGCCGATCGGGCCAACCCGCAGAAGCGGATTCTTTCTTATGAGGTTACCGTTAAGTGATGACGACCGATCAAGTTGAGGCCCGTCCAACGCTGGCCACCTCACTGGTGACCGGGCTCGATCACGTCGGCATTGCAGTCGCCGACCTGGATGCTGCAATCGAGTGGTATCACGATCACCTCGGCATGATCCTGGTTCATGAGGAAATCAACGACGACCAGGGCATTCGCGAAGCGATGCTGGCGGTGCCGGGCACCAGCGCGCAGATCCAGCTGATGGCTCCGCTCGACGAGACGTCGGTCATCGCGAAGTTCATCGACAAGCGCGGACCCGGCATTCAGCAGCTCGCCTGCCGGATCAGGGACCTGGATGCCATGTGCGAGCAATTGCGCGCCCAGGGTGTACGACTGGTCTACGAGCAGCCACGCCGTGGCACTGCGAACTCGCGCATCAATTTCATCCACCCCAAGGACGCCGGCGGCGTGCTGATCGAGCTGGTGGAGCCGGCGCACTAAGACCATTTCCGGGTCGGACCGCGATTGTCTCGGTGGGTCCAACACGGCGTGTGCCAGTGCCTGCGGTCGTCCATCGCCGCTGAAATCCCGACCTGCCACACCACCACATGCGCTGTGCCGGAACGGATTTCGTGATCGCAACCGGGACAGCGATAGGTCTTGACGGCACGCGCGGCCGCGATCGGGCGAACTTCGTAGTCGTAACCGTCCGGTCCCGTTTCAACTCGGCTCGGTAGCCGCAACGGCTGCCGGGGCTGCGGTTTGCGACGCCGAGCCATGTCAGAACAGCCGGTACTCGTCGCTGTCCATACCGCGCATCTTGTCGTAGTCCAATGTCAGACAACGGATTCCGCGATCGGTGGCCAAGGTCCGGGCCTGCGGCTTGATCTGCTGCGCGGCGAATACGCCCTTTACCGGTGCGAGGACGGTGTCGCGGTTGAGCAGTTCCAGATAACGGGTGAGCTGCTCTACGCCGTCGATCTCGCCGCGTCGCTTGATCTCGACGGCGACCGAGCCGCCCGTTTCGTCGCGGCACAGCAGATCGACCGGCCCGATCGCGGTCATGTACTCCCGGCGCACCAGCGTGTAGCCCTGCCCGAGCAATCCGACGTGCTCGGCGAGCAGCGCCTGCAGGTGGGCCTCGACCCCGTCCTTGACCAGACCCGGATCGACACCGAGATCGTGGCGTGAGTCGTGCTCCACCGCCTCGACGGTGATGCGCAGCTGCTCGCCGGTCTTGTTCTCGACCACCCATACCGGACCCGGCTCTTCGGTTAGCCAGCAGGGTGGGCTCATCCAGTTCAGCGGCTTGTATGCGCGGTCGTCGGCGTGCACGCTGACCGAGCCGTCCGCTTTGAACAGCAGTAGCCGCCGCGCGGACGGCAGATGCGCGGTGAGACGGCCGACGTAGTCGACCGTGCACTGAGCGATGACGAGACGCACCCGCTCACCTTAAAACGTTGGCGGCAGCGCGAGGCGCGCGACGTATGCGCGACGACGGCCACTCACCTCAACGGCCCGGCCAGTCATACCCGACTTCATCAGGATCGCCACTCGAGAATTAGGCTGACGCCACCATGTCGCCCAATACGGCCCCCAGGAAAAGCCTCGCGCAGCGTCTGGGCCGGGTCCTCGAGAAGGTGACCCGTCAGAGCGGTCGGCTGCCGGACACACCCGCGTATGGCTCGTGGCTTCTGGGGCGGGTGTCTGAAGATCAACACCGCCGACGGGTCCGCATTCAGGTCATCATGACCGTCCTGATCATGGCCGCGAATCTGATCGGAATCGCCGTCGCCGTGCTGGTGGTGACGGTTGCCGTCCCCGTACCCAGCGTGTTCGACGACGCCCCGCTCTGGGTCTCCTTCGTCGCGGTCCCGGCCTACATCGTGGCCGCCCTGATCGTCGGCGCCTTTACCATCACCCGCGGCACGGTCGAAGCGCTACGGTGGGCGATCGAGGAGCGCAAGCCCACCGACAGGGACGAGCGGAACACCTTCATGGCGCCGTGGCGAGTCGCGGTCGGCCACCTCGTCCTGTGGGGGATCGGCACTGTGCTGACGACCACCCTCTACGGCATGGCCAACACCATGTTCATCCCCCGCTTCCTCGTAGCGGTGAGCTTCTGCGGTCTGCTGGTGTCCACCGGGAGCTACCTGCTTACCGAGTTCGCTCTGCGGCCGATAGCCGCGCAGGCGCTGGAGGCGGGGCCGCCGCCGCGGCGGCTCGCGCCGGGAATCATGGGCCGAACCATGATGGTGTGGCTGCTCGGCTCGGGGGTGCCGGTCGTCGGCATCGGCCTGATGGCTTTTTTCGAGATGACATTGAAGAACCTGACTCAGACCCAATTCGCGGTTGGGGTGCTGATCATCTCGGCAGCCACGCTTATCTTCGGCTTCATCCTGTTGTGGATTTTCGCCTGGCTGACGGCGACACCGGTGCGGGTGGTACGCGCCGCACTCAAGCGCGTCGAGCAGGGTGACCTCCGCGGCGATCTCGTGGTGTTCGACGGAACGGAACTAGGTGAGCTGCAGCGAGGCTTCAACGCCATGGTCGACGGGCTGCGCGAGCGCGAACGAGTCCGTGACCTGTTCGGGCGGCACGTCGGACGCGACGTGGCGCTCGCAGCCGAACGCGAGCGCCCGAAACTCGGCGGCGAAGAACGCCACGTGGCTGTCGTCTTCATCGACATCGTCGGCTCGACGAAATTGGTGACCAGCCGCCCGCCGGCGGAGGTCGTTCATCTGCTCAATCAGTTCTTCACGATCGTCGTCGAGGAAGTCGACCGTCACCACGGGCTGGTCAACAAATTCGAGGGTGACGCATCGCTGGCGATCTTCGGCGCTCCCAATTACCTGGACTCCCCCGAAGACGAGGCCTTGGCCTGTGCCCGGGCCATCGCCGACCGACTGGCCGACGAGATGACCGAACTACAGGCCGGCATCGGAGTAGCGGCCGGAACGGTCGTCGCCGGCAACGTGGGTGCCAAAGAGAGGTTCGAATACACGGTGATCGGCGAGCCGGTCAACGAGGCGGCCCGCCTGTGCGAACTGGCCAAATCCCGTCCCGGCAAACTGCTGACGTCGGCGCAGACCCTGGAGGGGGCCGGTGAGGAGGAAAGGGCGCTCTGGACGTTGGGTAGGAGCGTAAAACTCCGCGGGCACGATCAGCGCACCAAGCTGGCTTCGCCGGCCGAGCCCGCCACGCGTCGCAAGTAGCACCCACACGTTGATGTCGTTTTTCCGCCAGTCTTGTCGGTGCCGGGGTGTAACTGTTGAAGCGTGCATGAAGATTTCGAACGCTGCTACCGGGCGGTCCAGGCCAAGGACGCCCGGTTCGACGGCTGGTTCGTGATCGCGGTTCTCACCACTCGGATTTACTGTCGGCCCAGCTGCCCAGTCCGGCCCCCTTTCGCCCGCAACGTGCGCTTCCTCCCGACGGCCGCGGCCGCACAGCGTGAGGGCTTCCGCGCCTGCAAGCGGTGCCGTCCTGACGCCTCGCCGGGTTCCCCGGAGTGGAACATGCGCGGTGACGTCGTCGCGCGCGCCATGCGACTGATCGCCGACGGAACCGTCGACCGTGACGGGGTCACCGGGTTGGCCGGTCACCTCGGCTATACCACCCGCCAGTTGGAACGGCTGTTGCAGGCCGAGGTCGGAGCGGGTCCGCTCGCGCTGGCCCGTGCTCAGCGGATGCAGGCCGCCAGAGTGTTGATCGAGACCACCGACCTGCCATTCGCTGATGTGGCGTTCGCCGCCGGATTCTCCAGCATCCGCCAGTTCAATGACACCGTCCGAATGGTGTGCGACAGCACCCCGACGGCATTGCGCAGGCGAGCGGGCACCCGATTCGGATCCAATACCTCACCGGGTGTGCTGTCGCTTCGGTTGCCGGTGCGCACTCCATTCGCATTTGAAGGAGTTTTCGGACATCTGGCGGCTAGCGCGGTCCCGGGTTGTGAGGAGGTTCGCAACGGCGTCTACCGTCGCACGCTGCGGCTGGCAACGGGCAACGGTGTGGTTTCGCTGGCCCCCGCCCCGGATCACGTGCGGTGCGTGCTGGTGCTCGATGACTTGCGGGACCTCGCGACCGCCACGGCGCGGTGTCGACGGCTGCTCGATCTAGATGCCGACCCCGAAGCGGTGGTGGAAGCCCTCAGCGCTGACCCGGACCTGGCCCCCGTGGTCGCCAAGGCGCCGGGACAGCGCATCCCCCGTACCGTCGATGAGGCAGAGCTGGCAGTGCGGGCGGTGCTGGGACAGCAGGTGTCCACGAAGGCCGCACGTACCCACGCCGGCCGGCTCGTCGCCGCCTACGGAGAACCGGTGCACGACGGCTCGGGCGCCTTGACCCATACATTCCCCTCGGTCGAGCAGCTGGCCGAAATCGATCCGATTCATCTCGCCGTCCCCAAGTCGCGGCAGCGGACGTTGAGCGCGCTTGTCGAGGGTCTCGCGGCGGGCGACGTCACCCTGGACGTTGGATGTGATTGGTCCCGGGCACGCCGCCAGCTGCTGGAACTCCCGGGAATCGGCCCCTGGACCGCGGAGGTGATTGCCATGCGTGGGCTGGGCGATCCGGATGCGTTCCCGGCCAGTGACCTCGGGTTGAAACTAGCGGCTGAACGGCTGGGATTGCCGGCCCCGGAACGAGCGTTGATGGAGCACAGCGCCCGGTGGCGGCCCTGGCGCTCCTACGCCACCCAGCATCTCTGGACCACACTCGAACACTCGGTAAACCAATGGCCACCCCAGGAGGTCGCATGATCCACTATCGCACCATCGACAGCCCCATCGGCTTACTAACCCTGGCCGGACACGACGACGTGCTGACCAATCTCCGAATGGTCGATCAGACCTACGAACCGAGCCGCGCCGACTGGACCCGGGACAACAGTGTGTTCTCTGAGGTTGTCCGTCAACTCGACGCCTATTTCGCCGGCGATCTGTACGACTTCGACGTTGAGCTGGATTTGCGCGGCACTGAATTTCAGCGACGAGTGTGGCGCGCGCTGCTGACCATTCCTTATGGCGAAACACGATCCTACGGACAGATTGCCGAGCAAATCGGCGCGCCCGGCGCCGCACGCGCCGTCGGATTGGCCAACGGACACAATCCCGTCGCAATCATCGTGCCGTGCCATCGCGTCATCGGGTCGGCCGGCAAATTGACCGGATACGGCGGTGGCCTCGAACGCAAACAAACGCTGCTGACCCTGGAGCAGCGACGGGCACCGGCCGATCTGAAAACGCTGCTGACCCTGGAGCAGCGACGGGCACCGGCCGATCTGACGTTGTTCGACTAGCAATAACAGCGCAGGCAGTCCCAGCCGGCATTTCGGTGCGAATTGGGGGTTTGCGGGCTCGGGGCACGTCCCCCTCGGGGGAACCGCGCGCGCAGTCCGGGATGCAAAAACACCCCCAAATGAATGGGGGTGTTTTTGTGTATGTTCGGCGGTGTCCTACTTTTCCACCCGAAGAGGGCAGTATCATCGGCGCTGACAGGCTTAGCTTCCGGGTTCGGGATGGGACCGGGCGTTTCCCTGTCGCTGTGGCCGCCGTAACTCTATTTAAATTTGTGTTTGGTGGCGGGATGCGGTGTAACTCGACCGTATGGTCGAGGAACGAATAGTGGTTGCGATTGGTTGTGTTGGTAAGTTTTCGGCCGGTTAGTGCCAGTTCCCTGCACTCATTACTGAGCTTCCAGGTCTGGCCTATCAATCCAGTGTTCTGCTGGGGGCCTTATCCCTCCTAGAGGGTGAGAAACCTGATCTTGGAGAAGGTTTCCCGCTTAGATGCTTTCAGCGGTTATCCTGTCCGAACGTAGCTATCCAGCAGTGCTCCTGGTGGAACAACTGGTGCACTAGAGGTTCGTCCGTCCCGGTCCTCTCGTACTAGGGACAGGTTTCCTCAAGTTTCTGACGCGCGCGGCGGATAGAGACCGAACTGTCTCACGACGTTCTAAACCCAGCTCGCGTGCCGCTTTAATGGGCGAACAGCCCAACCCTTGGGACCTGCTCCAGCCCCAGGATGCGACGAGCCGACATCGAGGTGCCAAACCATCCCGTCGATATGGACTCTTGGGGAAGATCAGCCTGTTATCCCCGGGGTACCTTTTATCCGTTGAGCGACACCCCTTCCACTCAGAGGTGCCGGATCACTAATCCCGACTTTCGTCCCTGCTTGACTTGTAGGTCTCGCAGTCAAGCTCCCTTGTGCATTTACACTCAACACCTGATTGCCGTCCAGGTTGAGGGAACCTTTGGGCGCCTCCGTTACATTTTAGGAGGCAACCGCCCCAGTTAAACTACCCACCAGGCACTGTCCGTGAACCGGATATACGGTTCGACGTTAGGAGTCCAATACGATCAGAGTGGTATTTCAACAACGACTCCACCTCAACTAGCGTCGAAGCTTCACAGTCTCCCACCTATCCTACACAAACCGTACCGAACACCAATACCAAGCTATAGTGAAGGTCCCGGGGTCTTTTCGTCCTGCCGCGCGTAACGAGCATCTTTACTCGTAGTGCAATTTCGCCGAGTCTATGGTTGAGACAGTTGAGAAGTCGTTACGCCATTCGTGCAGGTCGGAACTTACCCGACAAGGAATTTCGCTACCTTAGGATGGTTATAGTTACCACCGCCGTTTACTGGGGCTTAAATTCTCCGCTTCACCCTTGCGAGTTAACGGGTCCTCTTAACCTTCCAGCACCGGGCAGGCGTCAGTCCGTATACATCGTCTTGCGACTTCGCACGGACCTGTGTTTTTAGTAAACAGTCGCTTCTCACTGGTTTCTGCGACCGGCTTCCGCTCCCACCGAAAAGGTGTTCACGACATGCCGGCCCCCCTTCTCCCGAAGTTACGGGGGTATTTTGCCGAGTTCCTTAACCATAGTTATCTCGTACGCCTTGGTATTCTCTACCTGACCACCTGTGTTGGTTTGGGGTACGGGCCGTGTGTGAACTCGCTAGAGGCTTTTCTTGGCAGCAGAGGATCACCGAATTCGCCTCAATCGGCTATGCGTCACCTCTCAGGATTAATGAGCGACGGATTTTCCTATCGCTCTCCCTACGGGCTTGCCCCAGTATTACCACTGACTGGTACGGCTACCTTCCTGCGTCACCCCGTCGCTTGACTACTACCAACCGGGGTCCCACGCAGCCGGTCACCGTCGCACCCCGAAGGGATTGATCAGCAACCATTTGGGTGGTTAGCACAATTGATTCATCACGGGCGCGCACACACGGGTACGGGAATATCAACCCGTTGTCCATCGACTACGCCTGTCGGCCTCGCCTTAGGTCCCGACTCACCCTGGGCGGACTGGCCTGGCCCAGGAACCCTTGGTCTTTCGGCGGGCAAGGTTCTCACTTGCCTATTCGCTACTCATGCCTGCATTCTCACTCCCCCACCCTCCACCATCCATTACCAGATGGCTTCGCTGAATGAGGGACGCTCCCCTACCCACACCTACAAAGTAGATGTGCCGCGGCTTCGGCGGTGTGCTTGAGCCCCGCTACATTATCGGCGCACAATCACTTGACCAGTGAGCTATTACGCACTCTTTCAAGGGTGGCTGCTTCTAAGCCAACCTCCTGGTTGTCTCTGCGACTGCACATCCTTTTCCACTTAGCACACGCTTTGGGGCCTTAGCCGGCGATCTGGGCTGTTTCCCTTTCGACGTACGGAGCTTATCCCCCGCCGTCTCACTGCCACGCTTGACACCACGGCATTCGGAGTTTGGCTGACGTCAGTAACCTAGTAGGGCCCATCGGCCATCCAGTAGCTCTACCTCCGTGGTGAACCACGCAACGCTGCACCTAAATGCATTTCGGGGAGAACCAGCTATCACGGAGTTTGATTGGCCTTTCACCCCTACCCACAGCTCATCCCCTCAGTCTTCAACCTAAGTGGGTTCGGGCCTCCACGCGGTCTTACCCGCGCTTCACCCTGGCCATGGGTAGATCACTCCGCTTCGGGTCCAGAACATGCCACTACACCCCTTACGGGGATACGCCCTATTCAGACTCGCTTTCGCTGCGGCTACCCCACGCGGGTTAACCTCGCGACATGTCCCTGACTCGCAGGCTCATTCTTCAAAAGGCACGCCATCACCCCACGAGGAGGCTCTGACGGATTGTAGGCACACGGTTTCAGGTACTCTTTCACTCCCCTCCCGGGGTACTTTTCACCATTCCCTCACGGTACTAATCCGCTATCGGTCATCGAGAAGTATTTAGGCTTACCGGGTGGTCCCGGCAGATTCACAGCAAATTCCACGGGCTCGCTGCTACTCGGGAGATTGATCAAGGCAGGTGTCGAGTTTTCGCGTACCGGGCTCTCACCGTCTGCGGCAGACCGTCCCAGGCCACTTCCGCTAACTACGACACTTTTTTACTGCCTCCCAGCCAGGTAGAGCTGAGAAGATCATTCCCACAACCCCGCACGCACAACCCCTACCTGGTATCACATGCATGCGGTTTAGCCTTTTCCGCGTTCGCTCGCCACTACTAGCGGAATCACAATTGTTTTCTCTTCCTACGGGTACTGAGATGTTTCACTTCCCCGCGTTACCTCCCGCACCCTATATATTCAGGTACGGGTAACACGACATAACTCGTGCTGGGTTTCCCCATTCGGAAATCCTCGGATCAACGCTCGGTTGACAGCTCCCCGAGGCATATCGCAGCCTCCCACGTCCTTCATCGGCTCTCGATGCCAAGGCATCCACCATGCGCCCTTAGACACTTACAAACACTACAAAAACCAAAGAATAAAATTGCACAAAAAGAACACGTTGCCGCGAACGACAACGCATACATTTTGATGCTCGCAACCACTATCCAGTTCTCAAACACCACACCCCACCACCAAGGTGGAGGGACAGCACCCGAGGGTGTTGCCTCAGGACCCAATAGTGTGTCTGGCTTGCTTGTTGTCGTGCACCCGGTCTTCGTCCACTACAGACGAGGACCCCTCACGGCTCGCACCCCACCAATTGGAGTGCTCTTCGTGGTGCTCCTTAGAAAGGAGGTGATCCAGCCGCACCTTCCGGTACGGCTACCTTGTTACGACTTCGTCCCAATCGCCGATCCCACCTTCGACAGCTCCCTCCCAAAGGGTTAGGCCACTGGCTTCGGGTGTTACCGACTTTCATGACGTGACGGGCGGTGTGTACAAGGCCCGGGAACGTATTCACCGCAGCGTTGCTGATCTGCGATTACTAGCGACTCCGACTTCACGGGGTCGAGTTGCAGACCCCGATCCGAACTGAGACCGGCTTTAAAAGGATTCGCTTAACCTCGCGGCATCGCAGCCCTTTGTACCGGCCATTGTAGCATGTGTGAAGCCCTGGACATAAGGGGCATGATGACTTGACGTCATCCCCACCTTCCTCCGAGTTGACCCCGGCAGTCTCTCACGAGTCCCCGGCATTACCCGCTGGCAACATGAGACAAGGGTTGCGCTCGTTGCGGGACTTAACCCAACATCTCACGACACGAGCTGACGACAGCCATGCACCACCTGCACACAGGCCACAAGGGAACCGACATCTCTGCCGGCGTCCTGTGCATGTCAAACCCAGGTAAGGTTCTTCGCGTTGCATCGAATTAATCCACATGCTCCGCCGCTTGTGCGGGCCCCCGTCAATTTCTTTGAGTTTTAGCCTTGCGGCCGTACTCCCCAGGCGGGGTACTTAATGCGTTAGCTACGGCACGGATCCCAAGGAAGGAAACCCACACCTAGTACCCACCGTTTACGGCGTGGACTACCAGGGTATCTAATCCTGTTCGCTCCCCACGCTTTCGCTCCTCAGCGTCAGTTACTGCCCAGAGACCCGCCTTCGCCACCGGTGTTCCTCCTGATATCTGCGCATTCCACCGCTACACCAGGAATTCCAGTCTCCCCTGCAGTACTCAAGTCTGCCCGTATCGCCCGCACGCTCACAGTTAAGCCGTGAGATTTCACGAACAACGCGACAAACCACCTACGAGCTCTTTACGCCCAGTAATTCCGGACAACGCTCGCACCCTACGTATTACCGCGGCTGCTGGCACGTAGTTGGCCGGTGCTTCTTCTCCACCTACCGTCAATCCGAGAAAACCCGGACCTTCGTCGATGGTGAAAGAGGTTTACAACCCGAAGGCCGTCATCCCCCACGCGGCGTCGCTGCATCAGGCTTTCGCCCATTGTGCAATATTCCCCACTGCTGCCTCCCGTAGGAGTCTGGGCCGTATCTCAGTCCCAGTGTGGCCGGACACCCTCTCAGGCCGGCTACCCGTCGTCGCCTTGGTGGGCCATCACCCCACCAACAAGCTGATAGGCCGCGGGCCCATCCCACACCGCAAAAGCTTTCCACCACAGGACATGCATCCCGTGGTCCTATTCGGTATTAGACCCAGTTTCCCAGGCTTATCCCGATGTGCAGGGCAGATTACCCACGTGTTACTCACCCGTTCGCCACTCGTGTACCCCGAAGGGCCTTACCGTTCGACTTGCATGTGTTAAGCACGCCGCCAGCGTTCGTCCTGAGCCAGAATCAAACTCTCCAAACAAAGACCCCTCGATAACGAGGTGAATTTACAATCAGAGAAAATCTGACCTAACAAAGACACCAAAACTGGCATCTATAAATTGCGACTACACCCACACACGGGGAGTGCTAGGTGCAGTCAAAAAAACAACAACAAACAATTCACCAAACACACTATTGAGTTCTCAAACAACACTTCTCGCAATGTTTTCGCCCGTTTCGGGGCAACCCTGCCAGCTTAATACAGATCCGGCAGGAGAGTCAAGCCCTGGTTTCGATCAAACTTCTTGAGGAGGTGATCGCGCCGATCGGACGTGACTCGGCTACTGTACCCGCTCAATCTCAGCTCCCAAAATCGCCAGGTTCTCAACGAACAACGGGTAGCCGCGGTCGATGTGGAACACGTCGTGGACCTCGGTGTCTCCGTCTGCGACGAGCCCGGCGAGAACTAAGCCGGCACCGGCCCGGATGTCCGAACACCACACCGGCGCGCTCGACAACTGCGGCAATCCGCGGACCACCGCGTGGTGTCCGTCGGTGCGGGCGTCTGCGCCCAGCCGGATCATTTCCTCGACGAACCGGAACCGCGCTTCGAACACGTTCTCGGTGATCATCGAGGTACCGTCGGCGATCGAAGCCAACGCAATCGCCATCGGCTGCAAGTCAGTAGGGAACCCGGGGAACGGCAGCGTTGCGACGTTGACCGCCTTCGGACGCTCGTATTGCACGACCCGGAAACTGTCGTCGGTCTGAGTGACCGTGGCGCCCGCATCGTGCAGCTTGTGCAAAACCAACTGCAGATGCGAGGGATCTACTCCCGTCACAGTGATGTCACCGCGGGTCATCGCCGCGGCGATACCCCAGGTAGCGGCCACGATGCGGTCCCCGATGACGCGATGTTCGGTCGGGTGCAGTCGCGGCACGCCGGTGATGGTCATGGTCGGCGAGCCGGCGCCTTCGACCTGCGCACCCATCTGATTCAGCATGGTGCACAGGTCGACCACGTCCGGTTCGCGCGCCGCATTGTGGATGGTGGTGACCCCCTCCGCCACCACCGCGGCCATCAGGATATTCTCCGTTGCCCCTACGGAGGGGAATTCAAGCTGAATCTCAGCCCCGCGCAACGTATCTGCCTGGGCCACGACGCACCCGTGCTCGATGTTGCACTGAGCGCCCAGTTGCCGCAGACCCGCTTGGTGCATATCCAGGGGGCGCGATCCGATCGCGTCACCGCCCGGCAAGGCCACCCTGGCCTTCTTGCATCGGCCAACCAAGGGTCCCAGCACACACACCGACGCCCGGAATTGGCGCACCGCGGCGAAGTCGGCGTCGTACTTAGGCTCGTCCGGTGAGGTGATGCGCGCGACGTCACCGTCGAGTTCCACGGTCGCCCCCAAACCACGCAACACCTCGGCCATCAGCGGCACGTCGAGGATGTCCGGGCAGTTGGTGATCGTGCTGGTGCCTTCGGCCAGCAGCGTCGCGGCCATCAGCTTGAGCACGCTGTTCTTGGCGCCCCCAACGGCGACTCTGCCGGACAACCGGTTGCCACCAGTCACCACGAATCGCTCCGCCACCCGGGTCAGTCTAGTGAAGCGGCAACGCCTTGTCAGTCAGCCAACCCTCATCCAGGTCGCGCAAGCCGAGTACCGTTTGGCTCATGGGAGTCCATCTGACCCGCATATATACCCGGACCGGTGACGACGGCACGACGGGATTGAGCGATTTCTCACGGGTGGCCAAGACGGACCCGCGACTGGTGGCCTACGCCGATTGTGACGAGGCCAATTCCGCTATCGGAGTCGCCGTCGCCTTGGGCGGCCCCGCGGAGGAGATCGCCGGCGTCCTGCGGCAGATTCAGAACGACCTGTTCGACGCCGGCGCAGACCTCTCGACCCCGGTGGTGGAAAACCCTGAGCATCCGCCGCTCCGTATCACCCAGGCCTACATCGATCGCCTCGAACGGTGGTGCGACAGCTACAACGAACACCTGCCGGCGTTGAATTCATTTGTGCTGCCTGGTGGTTCACCACTTTCGGCGCTGCTGCACGTGGCCCGCACGGTGGTCAGGCGCGCGGAGCGCGCGGCGTGGGCTGCCGTGGAGGCACATCCCGACGACGTCAGCGTGTTGCCCGCAAAATACCTGAACCGACTTTCCGATCTGCTGTTCATCCTTTCGCGAGTCACTAACCCCGACGGGGACGTCCTGTGGCAGCCGGGCGGCGGTAGGTCTGACAGCTGAGCGTCACACGCTGCGGCGACGGGCGCGTGGTGACGGCCGTGACTCCAGCCATGACATGAACGCTGTCAAAGCCCCTCTGTCCAAAGCGATTTCGTATCCCAGCCGGCGCTCCTGGGTGGTGTCGCGCAGTTCCAGCACCACGATCTCGGCGGTCATGATGTCGAATTCGTCGCCACGCGGCGCTCGCCGCGCAACGACCTCCACGCCGCGCCTGCTCAGCCGGCGATCCGGCCAGAGACGCAGGCTGGACAACCGGTAGAAGGCCGCTTCGCCACCGCGGTAACGAATCACCCCGTGCCGCCAGCCATGGCCACCCACCGCCGGAATGTCGCGCATGATGGCTGCCGTGCCACCGCGGCGCAACTTCCACAACCGGAAGCTCAGGGCGAGGACGGCGGCTCCCAGCAGGACGACGAGCACGACCATGCTGACCATGGGCGCGCTCATCGTGTGAATCAGTCGAGCGCGCCGACGGCGCGCAACCTCGCGCGCCCTCGGGCGGCAACGTGGGGATCGTCCGACTCGGAATCCTGCCTGGCAGCACTCTCGTCGATGTCCTTCTCGAACTCGGCGGACTCGGCGAGCACACTGACGCCCTCTTCGGTGACCGTCAGGAAGCCGCCGTCGACCGCGATCCGCAAGTCGTCTTCGCCTTCCCGTTCCACCCGCACCATGGCGTCGTCGACCAACTGCGCCACCAGCGGAATGTGGTGGGGCAGAATGCCGATTTCCCCGGCAGTGGTGCGGGTGAAGAGAAACGTCGCCTCACCCGACCAGATCTCACGGTCGACGGCCACGATCTGAACGTTCAATTCAGCCATGCCACAACACCTTCTCGAGTCAGCCGGAAGTCCCGCGTCATAGCTTGACGTCGAAGGTCTCGGCCTTCTTCGCCAGGTCGTCGAGTCCACCGATCAGGAAGAATGCCTGCTCGGGCACGTGGTCGAAGTCGCCCTTCGACAACCGGTCGAACGCCTCGATCGTCTCCTTGACCGGCACGGTCGATCCGGGCTGGCCGGTGAACTGTTCGGCCGCCATCATGTTCTGTGACAGGAAGCGCTCGATACGGCGCGCCCGGTTGACCAACTGCTTGTCCTCCTCGGACAGCTCATCGATACCCAGAATCGCGATGATGTCCTGAAGGTCCTTGTAGCGCTGAAGAATTCGGATGACTTCCTGCGCTACGCGGTAGTGCTCGTCACCGACGACGCTGGGGTCCAGGATGGTCGAGCTCGATGCCAGAGGGTCCACCGCGGGGAAGATGCCCTTGGAGAACACATTACGGGACAGCTCCGTGGTGGCGTCCAGGTGCGCGAACGTGGTGGCCGGCGCCGGGTCGGTGTAATCGTCGGCAGGCACGTAGACGGCCTGCATGGAGGTAATCGACTTGCCTCGTGTCGAGGTGATGCGCTCCTGCAGTTCGCCCATCTCGTCGGCCAGCGTCGGCTGGTAGCCAACTGCGGAGGGCATACGACCGAGCAGGGTCGACACCTCCGAACCGGCCTGGGTGAAACGGAAGATGTTGTCGATGAACAGCAGAACGTCCTGGCCGGCTTCGTCGCGGAACCATTCGGCCATGGTCAGCGCAGACAGCGCCACCCGCATACGGGTGCCGGGCGGCTCATCCATCTGGCCGAACACCAGCGCGGTGTCCTTGAGGACGTCGGCTTCCTTCAGCTCGACCCACAGGTCGTTACCCTCACGGGTGCGCTCCCCCACGCCGGCGAACACCGAAGTCCCACCGAAGTTCCGGGCGATACGGTTGATCATCTCCTGGATCAGCACCGTCTTGCCCACGCCGGCACCGCCGAACAACGCGATCTTGCCACCACGTACGTAGGGGGTCAGCAGGTCGACGACCTTGAGGCCCGTCTCGAGCATCTCGGTGCGGGGCTCCAGGTCTTCGAAGGCCGGCGGCTTGCGGTGAATCGACCAGTGGTCGAAGTCTTCTCCGTAGCCCGGCTCATCCAGGCAGTAACCCAGCGCGTTGAATACGTGACCCTTGACCTTCTCGCCCACCGGCACCGAGATCGAGGCGCCCGTGTCGGTGACCTCGGTGCCGCGCACCAATCCGTCGGTGGGCTGCATCGAGATGGTGCGCACCAGGTTGTCACCGAGGTGCTGTGCCACCTCCAGGGTAAGCGTTTTCTTCAGCGACTCGAACGGGATATCGGCATGCAGAGCGTTGAACAGTTCCGGAATGGAGCCCCGCGGAAACTCGACGTCGACGACGGGACCGGTGATCCGAACCACGCGGCCGTTGGTGTCGGAGCCGCCCGACTTTTTCTCGGTCTTCTCGTCTGCGGTAGTAGTCATATCTAATCGCTTCCTCGTGGGGCCTACTTGGCGGCGTCGGCGAGCGCATTTGCGCCACCGACGATTTCGCTGATCTCTTGGGTGATCTGGGCCTGCCGCTCCCGGTTGGCTTGCAGCGTCAGGTCCTTGATGAGGTCGTCGGCGTTATCGGTTGCCGATTTCATGGCGCGCTGGCGCGACGCCAGTTCTGAGGCCGCCGATTCCAGCAGCGCCGCATACACGCGGGTAGTCAGATACCGCGGTAGCAACGCCTCGAACAGGGTCGTCGCATCCGGCTCGAACGAATACAGCGTGTGCAGACCGGTGTCCTCCTCGACGTACTCCACCACCAATGGAGCGATCCGGTGAGCCACGGCGGTCTGCGACATCATCGACTTGAACTCGGAGAAGACGATATGCAGTTCGTCGACGCCCTGTTCTTCGTCATTCTCGTCATCTCCGGTGCCGGCCATGAAAGTGCTGACCAACGTCTCGGCGATCTCGGAGGCGTTTTCCACCTTGGGTTGCTCGGAGAACCCGGTCCACGATTGCTTGATATCCCAGTTCCGGAATGAGAAGTAGTTCAATGCTTTTCGCCCGACCGTGTAGAGCACGGGTTGCTTGCCCTCTTCCCGCAAGAGCGAGAAGAGCTCCTCGGAGCGACGGAAAATGCTCGAGTTGTATGCACCACACAGACCGCGGTCGGAGGACACCACAAGCACGCCTGCCCGCCTCGGGTCCTCCCGCTCGACAAGGAGCGGATGGTCAAGAGCGGCTTCGGCGGACAACGTGGTGAGCATCGACGTAATCTGAAATGCGTACGGTCGCGCCGCGTGCAGCCGAGCCTGGGCCTTACCGATACGCGAGGTGGCGATCAACTCCTGAGCCTTGGTGATCTTCTTGATCGAGCCCGCCGACTTGATACGCCCGCGCAATTCGCGAAGTGTGGCAGCCATTGTTAGCTACTTCTTGTCCTTCTTTTCGTCTTTCTTCTTGGGCTTTTCCTTCTTGACCTTCACCGACTCCTTGCCCAATTCCTCTTCGTCCATAGGCTCAACGTGCTCGTCGGGCACCACCGACTCGCCGCCGGTAGCCGCGAAGCCCTTCTTGAACTTGTTGATGATCTCGGTGAGCTTCTGCTCGTCGTCCTCGCCGAGCTTCCCGCTGGAGCGGATGCCTTCGAGGAACTTCTCTTCCGATGCCCGCATATGGTCAAGCAGTTCGGCTTCGAACCGCTTGACGTCCTCCACCGGCACCGAGTCCAGATGACCGCCGGTGCCCAGGAAGATCGAAACCACCTGCTCCTCAACGGGCAACGGCGAGAACTGCGGTTGCTTGAGCAACTCGACCAGTCGTTCACCGCGCGACAGCTGCTTCTTGGACGTCTCGTCCAGGTCGGAAGCGAACGCGGCGAAGGATTCCAGTTCGCGGTACTGCGACAGATCCAGACGCAGCGAGCCGGCCACCTCTTTCATCGCCTTGATCTGCGCCGCGCCACCGACGCGGGACACCGACACACCGACGTTGATTGCGGGCCGGACGCCCTGGTTGAACAGGTCGCTCTCCAGGAAGCACTGCCCGTCGGTGATCGAGATGACGTTGGTGGGGATGTAGGCCGAGATGTCGTTGGCCTTGGTCTCGATGATCGGCAGCCCGGTCAGCGAGCCACCACCGAGTTCGTCGGACAACTTGGCGCAACGCTCGAGGAGCCGCGAGTGCAGGTAGAAGACGTCACCCGGGTAGGCCTCGCGACCGGGCGGACGGCGCAGCAGCAGCGAGATCGCACGGTATGCCTCGGCCTGCTTGGTCAGATCGTCGAAGACGATCAGAACGTGCTTGCCCTGGTACATCCAGTGCTGGGCGATGGCCGAACCGGTATATGGGGCAAGCCATTTGAAGCCGGCAGCGTCGGAAGCGGGTGCCGCGACGATGGTGGTGTAGTCCATCGCGCCACCTTCATCCAGCGCGCGCCGGACCGAAGCGATCGTGGTGCCCTTCTGCCCGATTGCTACGTAGACGCAGCGAACCTGCTTCTTCTCGTCACCGGTCTCCCAGTTCTGCCGCTGGTTGAGGATCGTGTCGACGCAGACGGCGGTCTTGCCGGTCTTGCGGTCGCCGATGATCAACTGACGCTGGCCACGCCCGATCGGGGTCATCGCATCGATGGCCTTGATACCGGTCTGCAGCGGCTCTTTCACGCTCTGGCGCTCGACCACCGACGGCGCCTGAAGCTCCAGGACGCGCCGTTCGTCGGTCTCGATGTCGCCGGCTCCGTCGATCGGCTGGCCGAGCGGATTGACCACCCGGCCCAGGAAGGCGTCACCGACGGGCACCGACAGCACGTCACCGGTCCTCTTGACCTGCTGGCCCTGTTCGATCTTTTCGAAGTCACCCAGGATCACCGCGCCGACGCTGTGCTCGTCCAGGTTGAGCGCGACACCGAGGACCCCGCCGGCGAACTCGAGTAGCTCCTGGGTCATCACCGACGGCAAACCCTCCACGTGCGCGATGCCGTCCCCGGCGTCGACCACCGTACCGACTTCCTCGCGCGAGGTGTCAGCGGTGAAGGACTCTACGTATTCCTCGATGGCGCTCTGGATGGCATCAGCGGAGATTGTCAACTCGGCCATGGCTTTTCGTCTTCCTACTTCGTTGTGTGACTAGGTCGGGTATCCGTCGTGCTTTGGTTAGTCGGGTAGCTGGGCTTCAGCAGCGGCCAACCGGGACTTGAGCGTGCCGTCGATCACCTCGTCACCCACCGAGATGAGGAGGCCGCCGAGCAAGTCAGGGTCGATCTGCAGCTGAACCGCCACCGGGTGTCCGTAGATGCGGCTCAACACTTCGCTGAGGCGAGTGCGCTGGGCGTCGCTGAGCTCCGCTGCTGCGCTGACTCGGGCGACGACTTCACCACGCCGGGCTACCGCCACTTCGGCCAGCAGCAGCACGGCCTCCTCGGCCGGGTGACCACGCAACAGCTCCACCGTCTGGGACAGAAGGGAAAGTGCAACGGGGTTCACGTCGCTGCCCGAACTCTCCAGTACCTTGCGCAGCAACCCGACCCGCCGCTCAGCGTCAGTGGTGTAGTCACCCAGCAGGATGCCGAGTCGCGGCTGCGCGTCGAGGATGCGCGAGAAGCGGAACAACTGGTCTTCGACTTCGTCGACGCTGCCGTCATTCTCGGCGACCGCGAGCAACGCCTGACGGGAGACGTGCTCGATTGCATCGACCAGGTCCGCGTTAGCCGACCAGCGCTCCGAAACGGCGGTTCGCAGCAGGTCGAGGGTGGGTTCGCCGACTTTGCCCTCGACCAGTCGTTCGATCAGCTTGACCCGGGGCGCCGCGTCTTCGGCCGGCACGGTGAGATACCGGGTGACCACGATCTCCTGGTCCAGCATCTTCGCCACCGACACCAACTCATCGGAAAGCGTGGTCAAGCCCTGGTTGTCGAGGTCGTCCGCGATGGCGTTGAAACGGTCCACCAGATTGCTCACCGCGTTGCGGCTCGCCGAGCGCATCTTGACCAGCAGCGGGTACACGACCTCAACGGCCTCGGGCGCCATATCGTCGAGTTCGTCGAGGAAGCGATCGACGGTGGAAGCCTGCTGCTTCGCGTCGGCCACAAAGCTGCGCACCAATTCGCTTGCCTGGCGCACGGATTCGTGACCGAGTTCCAGCCGGAGCTGCCGGGTGAGCTGCGCACGCAAGAGTTCGGTTTGCCGGACGCCCTGCGCCTTGACGCGCTCCGCCTCACTTTCGGCCTGAGCACGCATCTGTTCGTCGATGCGTTCGGAGTCGGCCTTGGCCTCCTCGACAAGCCGCTCGGCTTCTTCCTTCGCGGTTTCGACGGCTTTGCTGTGCGCCGTCGTCGACTCGGTGAGGCGCTTGGCTGCCTTCTCCGAGTCTTTCAACTGCTGACGCACAGTCTCTTGACGGGCGGTCATCAGATTGCGGACTGGCGGTACAACGTACCGCCAGACCAGCAGCACGATGGCCGCGAAGCCAATCAGCTGTCCGATAAATGTCGACATGTAAGGGCTACCTTGCCGCTTCTGAGGTCGCTGCTGAGGTGGCAGCGGCGGGGGCGACTTCGACGCCCAGCACTCGGGAAGCCAACGTCGCCGACATGGCGCCGACGTTGGCACGCAGATCCAGTTCCACGGCGTCACGCTCCCGCTTCAGTTGCTCGTTGGCCTGGGCCAACGTCTCCGCCACCTGCTGCTCGGCCCGACTTCGCGCTTCGTCGATGAGCTTGCGACCCTCGGTCCGGGCGTTGTCCCGGTAGGACCCCGCCTCGACCCGGGCTTCCTTGAGCGCCTCTTCGTAATCGGACTCAGCGGCGGCGAACTGCTCGGAGGCCTTCTTGTTGTCGGACTGAGTCTTGGCGACCATGTTGTCGCGTTCCTTGAGCACCTTCAGAATCGGCGGTACGACGAACGTACCGATGACTCCGAGCACCACCAGGAAAATGGCCAGTACGAAGAAGAAGGTGCCGTTGGGGATGAGGAAGTTGCTCTGGCCGCCTCCCTCACCTCCGCCGGCCGCCTGGCTCAGCGCCAGAACAAGAGTGGTCGAGTCACCCATCAGAACGAATTACTTGACGGGCGTGGCGAAGACGAACAGGGCCATGAACGCCAGGTTGATGAAGTAGGCGGCCTCAACGAGACCGACGGTGATGAAGAACGGGGTGAACAGCCGTCCCTGCGCCTCGGGCTGACGGGCGACACCGGAGATCAGCGCGTTACCGGCCACACCGTCACCGATACCGGCGCCGATGGCGCCACCGGCCATGATGAGTCCACCGCCGATGAGGGCGCCGGCTGCGATAGTGGGGTCCATTTACATCCTCCTTGATAACTCTGGTAGCGGTTTACCAGGATTTTTTTAGTGGTGGTCCTCTTCTAGTTCCATCGCCTGGCTGAAGTACAGGATCGTCAACAGCGCGAAGATGAAGGCCTGTATCGCGCCGACGAACAGGTCGAACGACTTCCAGATCGCGTTCGGCAGCCACATCACGTAAGGCGGGAAGAGCGCGATCAGCGCGACAAGAATGCCGCCGGCGAAAATGTTGCCGAAGAGCCGGAGCGACAACGAAATCGGCTTGGCGAGTTCTTCGACGACGTTGATCGGCGCGAGGATCGCCACGTGCCCCTTGAGCACCTTGACCGGGTGTCCGATGATGCCGCGACGCCAGATCCCTGCCGCGTGATAGCAGACGAACACGAACAGCGCCAGCGCCAGCACGTAGTTGATGTCGGCCGCGGCCGACGAGAGCAGTTCGGTGGTCTTGCCTTCTTTGTCGCTGTACTGCAGCGGCAGCACCGACAGCCAGTTCGAGATCAGGATGAACACGAAGATGGTCACCGCGAGCGGCAGCACAAAAGGAGCGATCCGCATGCCGATGGCCTGTTCAACCTGGCTGCGCATCTGAATGGTGATGGCTTCGAAGAACAGCTGCACACCGCCGGGCACGTCGGTCGAGGTGACCTTGGACTTCAAATAGAAAGCCAGCGCGATCACGATCAGCGCCGCGATCGCCGTCGACAGCACGGTGTCGGTGTTGACTGTCAGACCAAACCAGGTCGCGGTGTGATGCTCGCCTACCTCGATCTGGGCGGCCAGGATCGACTCAGTCATCGCCGGCGCTCCTCCCTTCCGTGGCTTCCGATCCGGTCACTGCTGCACCTTCCTGGCCTTGCAGCGGCGCGTCCGGCTCGCCGGTCCGCAGCTTCTTCCAAACCGGCAGCGCCGTCGACGCCACCAGTAGCACCTGGAAGAGTGCCAGGCCGAACACCACGCCCAAGCCTTCGGGCCGGAATATGAAGGCGATGATCAGCGCCAGAATGGTGATGATCGCGACGCGTGAGGCCGAGTTGATGGCCATCGACCGTTTCAGCGGGTGGTCGCGTGCGGTGATCGACTCGACCGAACGCCGCACGAGCAGAGCGTTGAGCAAACCCAGCAGCAGCCCGATTCCGAAGAACGCCCCGACTACCGGGTGACCGGCGTAGCCGGCGACCAACGTCGCCAGCGCGGTCACTCCCAGACTGATGACAAACAGCCGTACGGGACGGAACGCAACAGCGGGAAACACCAACGGCGCGTCCTGCGCTGGTGTCGTCACTGCAGCACCTCAATCCCAGGTTGACGGGGCGGAAACCACGCGACCGACTGATCCGTGGCCCGCCGAGCGTATCGCAAGGGTCACGCTGGACTTACCCAAGGGGTAGCTCCCTGTGTCGGTCGTCATCCGGCAGCACCGGAAACCCATCCGACGGGCCGGGGAGCCGGCAACCCGCGAGGTTTAATTCGGGGTTCTACCAGCACCGTACCATACGGTGAACGGACCTACTACTGATCGTCGTAGTACTCGTCGCGGCGTCGCAACAACGGAATCATGGTCGCAACGCCCGCGACCGCGATCGCGCCCAGCATCACCGCCGCGGTGTGGCGGGGGTCGAAGAATATGGTGCTGGCCGCCCCGAAGGCGACGATGCCCACCCACAGGTAGATGAGCAGAACCACCCGTCGATGCGAATGGCCGATCTGCAACAGCCGGTGATGCAGGTGCATTTTGTCGGGTGTGAAAGCACTGCGACCCGCTCTTGTCCGACGCACGATGGCCAGCAGCAGGTCGAGCATCGGCACGAACATCACGGCAACAACCAGCAGGAACGGTGACAGCAGAGCAAACACGTCCCGAGCGCCGTAAGCGTTCTGCGAGATCGGGCCGGCTGCGGTCGTGGAGGCCGCAGCGAGCATCAAGCCGATCAACATCGAACCGGAGTCGCCCATGAAGATCCGGGCGCGGTGGAAGTTGTGCGGCAGAAAACCCAGGCAGGCGCCGGCGAGCACCACGGATATCACCGCCGGCGGGTAGTACAGCACGTCGCCGCCGTGGTCACGCAGCAGGCCGACCGAGAAGATGCAGATCGCCAGGGCGGTGATGAGGCCCAGACCGGCCGCCAGACCGTCCAGGCCGTCGACGAAGTTCATGGCGTTGACGATCGAGACCGTCAGGGCCAGGGTCAGCAGAATAGAGGAGGCCTGATCCAGCACGATCGTTCCGACACCGCCGACGGGGATGTACAGGACGCTCCAGGCCACACCCATGGTGACCAGCACACTCGCGGCGGTGATCTGGCCGGCGAACTTGGTCAGCGCGTCCAGTCCCCAGCGGTCGTCGATCAGGCCGATACCCATGATGACCGCACCGGCCACCAGCACCGCCGGCATGCCGCTGGAATAGACGAATCCCCGCGTGAGCGCCGGGAGTTGCGAGGCCAGGAACACAGCCGAGCCAACGCCCAGGAACATCGCCAATCCGCCCATGCGAGGGGTCGGCGTGACGTGGACATCACGTTCCCGCGGGTAGGCGACCGCGCCCAGGCGCGTGGCCAGCACGCGCACCGGCCCGGTGGCGAAATAGGTGATGATCGCGGCGGTCAGGCCCACCAGAGCCAGCTCACGCAACGGCACACCGGCGCTGCGATCGGAGAGTGCGAGCAAACCACCGGCAAGGCTGGCCACATTGCTGGACACCTCGAGACCGTACTTCACCAACCTGAGACCGGACACCACGCCTCTTCGCCGAACGTGCAGCCACGATGAAATCCAGGCCGGACTTTCGCCGTCAGTGCACGTTCGGCGAGGGGAGTGCTCTAGCTGAGCAGGCTGGCCGCGTCGACCCCGAGGACCTCGGCGATGCGCACGGTGCTTACCGGGCCCTCGCGCAAAATTCGCGGGGTGTTGCCGCTCAGGTCGACGATCGTCGAGGCGGCTTGCTCCGCGGAAGGTCCTGCGTCGAGGTAGACGTCGACGAGCGCGCCGAGCTGGCGCTGGGCCTCCTCCGCGTCGACGGCGGCCGGCTGGCCGGAAACGTTGGCGCTGGATACCGCCATCGGCCCCACCTCGCGTAACAACTCGATGGCGACCGGGTGCAACGGCATTCGCAGCATCACGGTGCCGTGCGCATCACCGAGATCCCATTGCAACGACGGCGCTTGCAACACCACCAGACTGAGCGCGCCCGGCCAGAACGCGCGGATCAACTCGCGCGCACCGTCCGGCATGCCGTAGACCAGCCCCTCAATCGTGTGCCAGGAACCGACCAGGACACCCACGGGCATGTCGCGCCCCCGCCCTTTGGCCGCCAACAGTGCGTCCACCGCGGTGCGGTCGAACGCGTCGGCACCGATGCCGTAGACGGTGTCGGTCGGCATGACGACCAGCCGGCCGGCTTTGAGCGCTCCGACCGCCGCGGTGATCCCGCGCGCCCGCTGGGCGGAGTCGGCGCAGTTGAAGACGTCACTCATCAGGCGCCGCTCCCCCTTCGAGCCGTCACGAATCGCGGCCGTCCAGCCAGATCGCTCCGGGCCTCAATGTCGTCGAAAAGACCTGTGTGGCGGACACATTCGACGGTCAACGCCGAAGTGGTGTCGTCGTGTTCCACGGCGAACAGGCCACCGGACCGCAGCCACCGCCCCGCCAGCGCTACCACGGCGGGTATCACTGCCATCCCGTCCGGACCGCCGAATACCGCATGCGATGGATCATGTCGTCGCACTTCGGGCTCCAGCAGGGCATCGTCGGGCACATAGGGCGGATTGGCCACCAAGAGGTCCACCTGACCGTCGAGTTCCGCCAGCAGGCCGGGGCTGCCGACGTCGGCACGCACCAATTCGACCGAGGTGCCCTCGGCGTTGCGCCGGGCATAGTGCAGTGCCGCCTCGGAATCGTCGATGCCGATGATCCGGGCGGCCGGCCAGCGCCGGGACAATGCGACCGCCAGCGCCCCCGAACCCGTGCAAGCGTCGACGATCACCGGTCGCGCCGGAAGTGCTTGTGCGGTCGCCCATTCCAATATCGATTCGGTCTCGGGCCGCGGTATGAAAACTCCGGGGCCGACGTGCAGCAGCACGGGCCCGAACCCCACCGTCCCAATGAGGTGTTGCAGCGGCACCCGTGCGGATCGCGCGGCGACGGCTCGCTGGAAGCGCCCGAAGAACTCGTCGCCGGGTGATTCCACAAACGCCAGGCGGCCGCGCTCGGTGCCGGCCAGATGTGCGGCCAGCTGCTCGGCGTCGACGCGCGCGGAGTCGATGCCCGCTTCGGCCAGTTGGGCCGCAGCGGAGTCGATCGCCTGTCGGAGCGGGGTCATGTCGCCTGTTGCAGTCGGGACTGCTTGTCGGCTTCGCTCAACGCATCGAACAGCGGATCAAGATCGCCGTCGAGAACTTGGTCGAGATTGTGCGCCTTGAAACCGATCCGGTGATCGGTGATGCGGTTCTCCGGGAAGTTGTAGGTCCGGATGCGTTCGCTGCGATCGACCGTTCGGATCTGGCTGGCGCGGTCCGCCGAGGCGTCGGCGAGAGCCTGCTCTTCGGCCAGCACCTGCAGGCGCGCAGCCAGCACCTGTAGCGCGCGGGTCTTGTTCTGCAGCTGTGATCGTTCGTTCTGGCAGGTGACGACGATCCCGGTGGGCAAGTGGGTGATCCGCACCGCCGAGTCGGTGGTGTTCACACCTTGCCCGCCCTTTCCGGACGACCGGTAGACGTCGATCCGAAGATCGGACTCGTCGATCTGCACCTCGCCGACTTCCTCGGGCTCCGGATAAACCAGCACCCCGGCGGCCGAAGTGTGGACGCGCCCTTGCGATTCCGTTACCGGAACGCGCTGGACGCGGTGCACGCCGCCTTCGAACTTCATCCGAGACCACACGCCGTCGGCGCTGTCGCCTCTGCTGGCGATGGCCAGCGTCGCGTCCTTGTAGCCGCCCAGATCGGAGGTGGTCTCACCCAACACCGTAACCGTCCAGCCGTGCCGTTCGGCGTAGCGGATGTACATCCGGGCCAGGTCAGCAGCGAACAGTGCCGACTCCTCGCCGCCTTCACCGGATTTGACCTCGAGCACGATGTCATCGCCGTCATGCGGATCCCGGGGCGCCAGCATGTCGGTGAGCTGGGTGTCCAGCTCGGCGACCCTGGCTTCCAGCTCAGTGACCTCGTCGACAAACGATGAGTCGTCGACCGCCAGTTCACGCGCGGTCTCCAAATCCTCGCGCGCCGATACCAGCTTGCGGTGGGTCGCCACAATCGGCGCCAACCGCGCAAAACGACGGCCCGCTTTGCGTGCCTCGTCGGGCCTGCTGTGCAAGTCGGGATCGGACAGGGCCTGCTCGAGTCGCGCGTGCTCGGCGAGCAAGACGTCAATCGTCTGCACCGGCTGCGTCATGTCACCTCCCTACGGCCTGTTCTACCCCGAACGCGAACCGACGCCCGGCCTGTGCTCGGATCGCACAGTTCGGGCGTCGGAAAGTCAGCTACTTGTCGGCTTGACCCGTTTCGGAAGCCTGGTCGGCTCCGCTCTTGCGCTTGCCGTACCGCTTCTCGAAGCGGGCCACCCGGCCGCCGCTGTCCAGAATCTTCTGCTTGCCGGTGTAGAAGGGATGGCACTGCGAGCAGACCTCGGCCACGATGCGGCCGCCGGGCTTGGTGCTGCGCGTGGTGAAGGTGTTCCCGCAACCGCAGACCACGGTGGTCTCCTCGTAGGCGGGATGAATGTCAGTTTTCATGCTGTCCTCTTCAATCGTCGGCCGCTCGTGCCCCGGGGCCTGAAGTCGAGCGCTCATTATGCCAGGTCAACTGCTGTCTCCCCAAAACAGCGGGATGCCCGCAGGTATTCCTGACGAATCAGTCGTTGTCCATGTTTCCCGGTGTCGTCTTGGACACCTGGACGAGGAATTCGTAGTTGGTCTTCGTCTTGCGCAACTGCGACATCAGCAGGTCGATCGCCTGGTGCGAGTCCAGACCCGACAGCACCCGGCGAAGCTTGTGCACGATGCCGAACTCGTCGGGTGAGAGCAGCAACTCGTCCTTACGGGTACCCGAGGGGTTGACGTCGACCGCGGGGAACACCCGCCGCTCGGCGATCTTGCGGTCCAACTTGAGCTCGGCGTTGCCGGTGCCCTTGAACTCTTCGAAGATGACGGTGTCACCGGTGGAACCGGTCTCGACCATCGCCGTGGCGATGATGGTCAGCGACCCGCCTTCCTCGATGTTGCGCGCCGCGCCCAGGAATCGCTTGGGCGGATACAGCGCCGTCGAGTCCACACCACCGGACAGAATCCGGCCCGACGCCGGTGAGGCGTTGTTGTAGGCGCGGCCCAGCCGGGTGATCGAGTCGAGCAGCACCACGACGTCCTTGCCCTGCTCCACCAATCGCTTGGCACGCTCGATGGCCAGTTCGGCGACCGAGGTGTGATCTGAGGGCGGCCGGTCGAAGGTCGAGGCGATGACCTCGCCCTTGACCGAGCGCGTCATGTCGGTGACCTCCTCGGGTCGCTCGTCGACGAGTACGACCATCAGGTGGCATTCGGGGTTGTTGCGGGTAATCGCATTGGCGATGTCCTGCAGGATGGTCGTCTTGCCGGCCTTGGGCGGTGACACGATCAGCGCACGCTGACCCTTGCCGATCGGCATGATCAGGTCGATGACGCGGGTGGTCAGCCGGTCGGGCGTGGTTTCCAGCCGTAGCCGCTGATTGGGATACAGCGGCGTCAACTTTTGGAATTCGGGCCGCCTCTTGGCGTCTTCGACCGGTCCGCCGTTGACGCTGTCCAGCCGCACCAGCGGGTTGAACTTCTGCCGCGGATTTTTGTCTCCCGCTTCTCCTTCTCGGGGCACCCGAACCGCCCCGGTCACCGCGTCGCCGCGGCGCAACCCGTTCTTGCGCACCATGTTCATGGACACGTAGACGTCGTGCGGACCGGCCAGGTAGCCGGAGGTGCGGACGAAGGCGTAGTTGTCCAGGACGTCGAGGATGCCGGCTACCGGTTGTACGACGTCGTCTTCACGAAGTTCGGCTTCACCGGCCTCGCCGGTGCGCTCACCACGACGCCTGCGGTCGCGGAAGCGGCGTCCCCGCCGGCCCCCACGCCCGTCACCGTCGTCGTCGCCGCCACCGCTGCGTTGCTGGCCGCCGCCTTGCTGGTCGCTGCTCTGGTCGTTGCCGGAGTCTGCGGAGCGCTCCTCGCTCTTGGCTTGGCGCCGCTCGCCCTGGCCGCGTTCGCCTTTATCCTGACCATGCTCTTTGGCGGCTTCTTTGGTGGCTTCGCCGGTGTTTTCGGCGGTGTCGGCGCTGGCCGTTCCCGCCTGCCGGGAGGCGCTGCGTCGTTCCCGGCGCGGAGTCTCGGTAGCGTGCTGCGCCTCGGGAGCAGCGGCCTCGGGGGCCGGGGTCTGAGCCGCCGGAGGCTCCTGGGCAGGCGCCGCTTGCTGAAGGCTGTCGCCCTGCGCCGGCGCGTCGGCTTTGGCCGATTCCTGCGGCGCGGCGTCACCGGAGGACTTGCCGTTGGCCTGCCCCCGGCTCTGCTCGATGGCGGCGATCAGTTCGTTCTTCCGCATGCCCGACGTCCCCTTGACGCCGACTTGATTAGCCAGTGCGCGCAATTCGGGCAGCACCATGGTGGCTAGCGAGCTGGCGGGTGCATTGGATTTGACGTCCGAAACATCGGCAGCGTCTGAGGTCACGGAGTGCGACACCTTGTCGGCGTCGGTGCTTTCGCCAGCCGTGATGAGGTCCGTATCAGTCACGGATTTCCTTTCTTGCCCCGCTGATCATGTCAAACGGGGATTCCTGCATCAGGTCAAGCATTCAGGCAATTGCTGAGTGCGCCCAATAATCGACTCTGAAACGGTGATCGCCAGGATCGGCGACGAAACAGCGAACCGCGTTCACGAGAAGAATTGGTGGTTGTCTCAGCGTCAAGGCAGTTTGTGCAGAGCAGAGCTGCAATTGCTGGACGGGTCCGAGGATAGCCCGCTTCCTGGCCGGAAGCAAGCAAACCCCGCCGCCACGCCGTGGATCAACCGGCAACGGTTACGCCGGGCTTCCAGCGAACTCCTTCGCCAACCGTCATCTTCCTGATGATGAATCCATTCGCGGTTCCGTACTCGACCGCTTCAGCAGGCAACTCCGGCTCGGTGCTCAACGCGATAAGCGAAGGACCAGCCCCGGAAAGCGTTGCCGCAATGCTATGACGCCGCAGCAGCCGCAAATATTCCGCCGAGGAGGGCATCGCCGGTGCACGCTGCGGTTGATGCAGGACGTCTTCGGTGGCCGCCATCAGCAGATCGGGCCGCTGAGTCAGTGCGACGACGAGCAATGCGGCGCGGCTGATGTTGAAGCGCGCGTCCCGGTGGCTGACGTGAGCGGGCAGCAGGACCCGGGTCTCCGCGGTGGAGGACCGCTCCTCGGGTATCGCTGCGAACAGGTGGATGTCGGGATGCAGGCACAGCCGCACCGCGGAGTATTCCGGGCAGCCCTTGCTGTCGTCCGCCCAGGAAACCACAGCACCACCGAGCACCGCGGCCGAAGCGTTGTCCGGGTGACCTTCGAACTCCGATGCCAGCTGAATCAGCCGGTTCTCGCCGAGCGGAGCCGAATCCGTTTGCGCGACAAGGCCATTTACGACGGCGAGCCCGCTGACCGCAGCCGCCGCGGAGGAGCCGAGACCGCGGGAGTGCGGAATGTCGTTGCGACATTGCACCCTCAGCCCGGCGGCACGGACCCCGGTCGCCTGCAGCCCGCGCTGGATCGCCCGCACCACCAGATGCTCCGGTCCAAGCGGTACCTGGCCGGCGCCTTCGCCGTCGACCAGCACCTCCAGGCCGGAATCCATTGTCTCGACTACGATTTCATCGCAGAGCCGCAAAGCCAGACCCAGGCTGTCGAAGCCGGGACCGAGGTTGGCGCTCGAAGCCGACACCACGGCGCTGGCCACCAGCCCCGCGGGCAGAACCGGGCCGGCCGAACCGGGCTTCACTATCCCAACCCCAGCTGCTCGACGACGAGGACGGGGTCGACGGGCACCGCGGACACCTGCGGCATGTCACGCAGCGCGGTGTCGGGATCCTTCAGCCCGTTGCCGGTGACTGTGCAGACCACGGTCGACCCGCGCGCCACCCAACCATCTTCGACGGATTTGAGCAGGCCGGCGATGCTGGCCGCCGAGGCCGGCTCGACGAAGACGCCCTCGGCGCTGGCCACCAGGTGGTACGCCTCGAGGATCTCCTCGTCGGTGGCGGCCAGGAAGCGTCCTGCGGACTGCTGCTGCGCCTCGACCGCGGCGGTCCACGACGCGGGAGCGCCGATACGGATCGCCGTCGCGATGGTTTCGGGGTGGGGTACCGGCTCACCGAGCACCAGGGGCGCCGCGCCGGCCGCCTGGGTGCCCAGCATGCGCGGCAGTTTGTCGATGATTCCGTCGCGGTGATACTCGGTGTAGCCACGCCAGTAGGCCGTAATGTTTCCGGCGTTGCCGACGGGAAGTGCGTGCACGTCCGGTGCGGTGCCCAGTGCGTCGACGATCTCGAACGCTGCCGTCTTCTGGCCCTCGATGCGGACCGGGTTCACGGAGTTGACCAGCGAGATCGTCGGGAAGTCGTTGGTCATTTTGCGGGCCAGTTCCAGACAGTCGTCGAAATTGCCGTCGATCTGGATGATCTTGGCGCCGTGCATGACCGCCTGCGCCAGCTTGCCCATCGCGATCTTGCCCTGCGGGATCAGCACCGCACAGGTGATACCGGCCCGTGCGGCGTAGGCTGCAGCCGACGCCGACGTGTTGCCCGTGGACGCGCACAGCACCGCCTGCTGACCACGCGCGAGTGCGTCGGTGACGGCCATCGTCATGCCGCGGTCCTTGAAGGAGCCGGTCGGGTTGAGACCTTCGACCTTGAGATGGATTGTGCAGCCGGTTCTCTCGGAAAGTCGCGGTGCCGGTATCAACGGGGTGCCACCCTCGAACAGAGTCACCGGGGTCCAGTCGTCACCCACCGGCAACCGGTCCCGGTAGGCCGCGATCAGGCCCGGCCAGGGTTGGTGGACCGCCGTACGGGGGGCGCTCATTCGTCGGTACCTTCCAGGCGCAGCACGCTTTCCACGCTCTGCACGACGTCCAGGTCGGACAGTGCGTCAACGGTTTCCGACAGCGCGGCGTCGGTCGCCCGGTGGGTGACCACCACGATCCTGGCGCCCACCCGTTGCCCTTCCTCGTCGACGACGCCTTCCTGACGTACCTCGGCGATGCTCACTTCGCGTTTGCCGAATTCGGCCGCCACCGCGGACAACACGCCGGGCTTGTCGGCGACGTTCATGCTGACGTAATAGCGGGTTTCGATGAATCCCATGGGCGCCACGGGAAGCCGAGCGTAGCGGGACTCGCGCGGCCCGCGGCTGCCGAGCACCCGGTTGCGCGCCGCCATCACCAGGTCGCCGGTGACGGCCGACGCGGTGGGCGCACCACCGGCGCCCTGGCCGTAGAACATCAGCCGCCCGGCCGCCGCGGCCTCCACCACCACCGCGTTGAACGCGCCGTTGACTGAGGCGAGCGGATGCGTCAGGGGCACCAGCGCGGGATATACCCGAGCCGAAACCCGTTGCTGCCCTTCGTCGGTCGTGATGCGCTCGCAGATGGAAAGCAGCTTGATGGTGCAGCCCAGCGATTTGGCGGACTCGAAGTCCTCCGGGGTGATCTTGGTGATGCCCTCGCGGTAGACGTCGTCGGCGGTGACCGGGGTATGGAAGGCGATGGACGCCAGGATCGCCGCCTTGGCTGCGGCGTCATATCCCTCGACGTCGGCGGTGGGATCGGCTTCGGCGTAACCCAGCGCGCTCGCGTCGGCCAGCGCTTGTTGGTAATCGGCTCCGGTGCTACCCATCTCGGACAGGATGTAGTTGGTGGTGCCGTTGACGATGCCGGCCACCCGCAGCACGGTGTCGCCGGCCAGTGACTGGGTGAGCGGGCGGATGACCGGGATCGCTCCGGCGACCGCCGCCTCGAAGTACAGGTCGACGGCCTCCCTTTCGGCGACGGCGGCGAGTTCGCCGCTGGCGATGGACATCAGGGCTTTGTTCGCCGTCACGACCGACTTGCCGTGGGCGAGAGCGGAAAGGATGGCCTTGCGCGCCGGTTCGACCGGACCCATCACCTCTACCACGATGTCGACGTCGTCGCGGCAGACGAGCTCCTCGATATCGTCGGTGAGCAGTTCGAGCGGTACGCCACGGTCGCCCCCGAGGCGGCGTACCCCGACGCCGCGCAACACCAGCGGGGCGCCGATGCGGCCGGCCAGATCCTCGGCACTCTCGTTGATGATGCGCACGACTTCGCTGCCGACGACCCCCAACCCGAGCACCGCTACGCCGACCACCTTGTCGTCCTTGTCGTTATCTGGCACGGTCACCTCACTTCCAGACTCAGCAGATCGTCGACCGTTTCGCGGCGCAGGATCAAGCGGGACTCGCCCGCTGCCACGGCCACCACCGCGGGACGGCAGACCATGTTGTAACGACTCGACAGGGAATAGCAGTAGGCGCCGGTCGCCGCGACGGCCACCAGGTCACCCGGTCCCACGTCGTCGGGCACCCACGCGTCGCGCACGATGATGTCGCCGGTCTCGCAGTGCTTGCCGACCAAACGTGCCGCGGTGGCCGGCGCATCGCTGAGCCGGGAGACCAGGCGTACGTCGTATTGCGCGTCATAGAGTGCGGTCCGGATGTTGTCGCTCATGCCGCCGTCGACGCTGACATACCGACGGTGCGCGGTCGCGCTCACGTCGACGTCCTTGACCGTGCCGACCTCGTAGAGCGTGATGGTGCCCGGCCCGGCGATGGCCCGACCGGGTTCCACGACCAGCCTGGGCGTGGGAAGCCCGACGGCAGCTGACTCGTTGTGCACGATGGCGCTCAGTTTGTCCGCTAGTTCAGCGATCGGCGGCGGGTCATCGGATGCCAGGTACGAGATCCCCAGACCGCCACCGAGATCCACCGTGGAAACCTGCGCGGTTTTCTCGACACCGAATTCGGCGACGATGTCGCGCAACAGCCCGATGACGCGGTGCGCGGCGATCTCGAACCCGGCGACGTCGAAGATCTGCGAACCGATGTGGCTGTGCAGGCCCACCAGCCGGAGATTGCCGGCGGCGAACACCCGCCGCACCGCCGCCATCGCCGCGCCACTGGCCACCGACAACCCGAACTTCTGGTCTTCATGTGCGGTGGAGATGAACTCGTGGGTATGTGCCTCGACACCGACGGTGAGCCGGACCAGCACGTCCTGCACGACACCGGCTTCACCGGCGACCGCGTCGAGGCGCTCGATCTCAACCATCGAATCCAGGACCACGTGGCCGACACCGGCCTTCACCGCCGCGGTCAGTTCGTTGACGGATTTGTTGTTGCCGTGCAACGTGATTCGGTCGGGCGGGAAGTCGGCGTGCAGGGCTACGGACAGCTCGCCGCCGGTGCATACGTCCAGCGACAGACCCTCCTGCTCGATCCAACGCGCAATTTCACTGCACAGGAACGCTTTCGCGGCGTAGTGCACGTTCGCGCCGCCACCGAACGCCGTGGCTGTCTCCTGGCAGCGGGAGCGGAAGTCGTCCTCGTCGATGACGAACAACGGCGTACCGTAGTCACGGGCGAGATCGGTCAGTTTGACCCCGGCGATGGAGGCAATGCCGTCTTCGTCACGAATAGTGTTGCGCGGCCACACATTCGGCGCCAGCCGCAACAGCTCCTCGGCCGACTGCGGGCGCGCCGGGCTGCTCACGGGCCGGGTTTCCTCGGCGTGCCGGGGTCCGGCGGGGTGGACGTTCACATTCTCTCCGGGGCACTGACTCCGAGGATGCCAAGGCCGTTGGCGACCACCTGGCGGGTGGCCTGGCACAGCGCCAACCGCGCGGCGTTCAGGTTGGTAGGTTGTTCGTCGCCCTGCGGCAGGATGCGGCAGGCGTCGTAGAACCGGTGGTAGTCACCGGCCAGGTCTTCCAGGTAGCGGCAGATGCGGTGCGGTTCACGCAGTGCCGCCGCAGCCTTGAGCACCCGCGGGAACTCGCTGATGGTGCGCAGCAGCGTGCCTTCTTTGTCGTGGCTGAGCAATTCGAGGTGACCCGTATCGGCGATGAGGCCGAGTTCGGCGGCATTGCGCGCCAGCGCCGAGAGCCGGGCATGCGCGTACTGCACGTAATAGACCGGGTTTTCGTTGGAGGCCGAGGACCACAACGCCAGATCGATATCGATCGGGGTGTCCACCGACGAGCGGATCAGGCTGTAGCGTGCCGCGTCGACGCCGATGGCCTCGACCAGGTCGTCCAGCGTGATGACGGTGCCCGCCCGCTTGCTCATCTTGACCGGCTGGCCGTCGCGGACCAGGTTGACCATCTGCCCGATCAGCACCTCGACGGTGTCCGGGTCTTCGCCGAACGCTGCCGCGGCGGCCTTCAGGCGGGCGATGTAGCCGTGATGGTCGGCGCCCAGCATGTAGATGCACAGATCGAAACCGCGTTGGCGCTTGTCCAGGTAGTAGGCAAGGTCGCCGGCGATGTAGGCGGGCTTGCCGTCGCTCTTGATCACCACGCGGTCTTTGTCATCACCGAAAGCGCTGGTGCGCAACCAGGTTGCACCGTCCTTCTCATAGACATTGCCGGTGCCGCGCAGCCGTTCGATGGCCTGCTCGACGCGTCCGCTGGTGTGCATCGAATCTTCGTGGGTGTACACGTCGAAATCGGTGCCGAACTCGTGCAGCGACTCCTTGATGTGGGCGAACATCAGATCGACGCCGATCTCACGGAAGGTCTCGTGCATCTCGGCGTCGGGCAGGCTCAACGCCTCGGGCGCCTTCTGCAGCACCTGTGCGGTGATCTCGTTGATGTAGGTGCCGGCATAGCCGTCCCCGGGAGTCGGCTCGCCCTTGGCCGCGGCGACCAGGGAGTTGGCGAACCGGTCGATCTGTGCCCCGTGGTCGTTGAAGTAGTACTCGCGGACCACGTCGGCGCCCTGCGTGGTGAGCAGCCGGCCCAGGGCGTCGCCCACGGCGGCCCACCGGGTGCCGCCGATGTGGATTGGTCCGGTGGGATTGGCCGAGACGAACTCGAGGTTGACCTTCTGGCCTGCCAGCACTTGCGAGTGGCCGAACGTGTCGCCGGCATCGATGACGCTGTTGACGATCTTGGCCTGCGCCGAGGTCTCCAGACGCAGGTTGATAAAGCCGGGACCGGCCACCTCAGCCGAGGCGATGCCATCGGCCCGGGTCAGCGCCTCGGCAAGCCATCCGGCCAGCTCACGCGGGTTTGCGCCGACCTTCTTGCCCAGTTGCAGGGCCAGGTTGGAGGCATAATCGCCGTGTTCGGGATTGCGCGGACGCTCCACGGTGACCGTCTGCGGCAACGCGGACACGTCGAGGCCATGCTCGGCAAGCACCGCGGCAGCGGTGATTTTGAGCAGCTCAGCGAGGTCGGCGGGGGTCACGAGCGTCCATCCTATTGGCTGGGGTGCCCGCGCCCCGAATCCATTGCCGGTGCTCGGGTGGTCACCGGGATGCGCTAGTCTGGCGGGGCCCAATGGCGCAGCGTTCCGCTAGTGCGCCCCCGTAGCTCAGGGGATAGAGCGTCTGCCTCCGGAGCAGAAGGCCGCAGGTTCGAATCCTGCCGGGGGCACTTTGCCACCAAGTCGCCTCACACGGTGGGAAATCGCATCACATATCCGGCTTCCAGCGCCGCCCACAACGCGCCGTCGGGTCCGATCGCCAGGCCATGCGGCTCACTGCCTGCCGGCAGGTCGATCAATGAGACCTCACCGTCAGCGCTGACGCGGGCGATCTGGTCGGAGCCCCACAAACTCACCCACACGCCACCCAGGGGATCGGCAACCACCGCATGGGGTTTGCCGGGCAGCTCGAGTTCCTGGAGGGCGTCGTCGACCGGGATGCGGCCGAGCTTTCCGGCCAGAATCTCGGTGAACCACACCGCGTCGTCGTGCGTAGCGGCGATGCCGACGGGCCCGGCGCGCGGCGTGGGCACATCGCGCACCGTCAGGTCGGCCGGGGGCTTCAACCTGCCGATCGCGTTGGCCTGATTCAGCGTGAACCACAGCGCGCCGTCGGGCCCCGCAGTGATCATCGAGGGCGCGCCGCCCGGGAACGCCACGTCCGTGACGATCCCGTCGACATCGATGCGGCCCAGCACGCCCGACGTCATCGCCGTGAACCACAGCGCCCCGTCCGGACCTGCGGCGAGACCGAATGGTGCCCTGCCACAGAGCATTTCGAACTCAGACAGCTCGCCGTCGGTGGTGATCCGCCCGATCCGGTCGTCGCCGGCCCGGGTGAACCACAACGCGCCGTCCGGTCCGGCGACGACGATCGACGGCTTGCTGTCCGGCGCAACCGGATACACGTCAAGGCCACCGTCGTCGGTCACCCGGGCGATCTCGCCGCTGTGCACCAGCGTCACCCACATCGCACCGTCGGATCCAGCGGTCAACGCATAGGGCCCGCCGGCGATGGGAATATCGAGGATGCGGCTCATCCGGATTCCCACACCTAAACCGCTTCGGCAACAGGTGTTTCGCCGAATCGCGCCAACACCAGCGCAGCCGCGACGGCAATGGCCAAGCCTGCGGCCACCATCCAGCCCAGCCCGTCCCGAGTCTGGTCACCGAGCCACGCAACGCCGATGAGCGCCGGCAGAACGGTTTCGCCCACCACCATCCCGGCGACTGCCGTGGTCACCGATCCCCGGTGCAAGGCGGAGGTAAGCAGGAGAAAACCCGCGATGCCGCCGGCGATGCTGGCGTACAGTGCGGGATTGCCGTAGAAGGCGGCCTTGGTGGGATCGATCGAATCGATCAGATTGACGCCGACCTCGACGAGGCCGAAGCCGGTGCCGGCGCTCAGTCCAAGGGCAAGGGCGCGCGGACGGTCGGGCAGCCGACCGGCAACGGCACCGGCGATGAACACCACCGCGACGACACCCAACAGCGCCCAACCCAGGCCCGCCGGGCCGTGCGCTTCGCCCTCCGGTCCGGCCGCGATTCCGAGCATCGCCAGCCCCGCGCACACCACGCCCACCGCCGTCCATTCGGCTCGCGACAGGCGTGTCGACAGCAGCCATGCAGCCACGACGGCGGTCACGGCGATCGAGGCGGCCAACGCGGCGGCGACCACGTAAATGGGCACCAACCGCAGCGCCACGACCTGAAAGGCGAAGCCGAGGCCATCGAGAGCGACGCCCAGCAGGTAGCGCCACTTCCGTAGGGCGCGCATCAGCAGGACTGCGTCAACACCCGAACCGCTGCCGGCTTCCACCGACCGGGCGGCCGCGGCCTGTAACACCGACGCCGTCCCATAACACACCGAGCACGCCAGGGCGAACAACACTCCGATCAGCACAAACCGACAATACGGAAGCCGACGGCTGGTCGCGTCGCACCCCATCAAAACGGTTGTGGGTAGCGGATTCTCGCGTTCGAGCCGGTCCCGGGCCGGCCCACGGGCCGCTTTCCCCCTTGCAAAAGTTTGCCCGCCCGCTCACGATTAATGTCCGGGCAAGTGACTGAGAGCCGACATCATGACCCTGTTTCGCGTACTTCTAGCGGCCACTATCGCCTTCAGCCTCGCGCTGGTCGTCACGTTGGCGATGCCGGTCGCCTCGGCGTCAGCATTAGCTGACGGCACCTACCGGTTCGACTTCGACGGGAGCAAGCAGACGATCGATGGCGTACCGAAACCGACCGGCTCCCATTCCACGCTGATCGCGATGCGCTCCGCGTGCCCGCCCGCTGGATGCGTCGCGACGGCATGGGACACCTCGATCGGTCCGACGTGGCTGCAGCCGCCCGAGGAAGGAGCGCTCGTTTTCCACGAGAACCGCGGACAGTGGGTGGCGACCCGGTGGAAGATGTTCACCTGCAACAACGCCATGAAGCAGGGCACCGAAACGCTGTCTTTTCAGGTGAAACCGGACGGAACGTTCGTGGGAGTGAGTACCCAGTTGGAGGCGCCGTGCGCCCCGATCGTCATCCCGTTCACCGCGACCCGGGTGGGCGACGTATCGCCGGACGTCCAGGTAGCCGATCCCAACGCTGCGTGAGCCTTGGCATCCGAAGACTTCGAAACGTACTGAGCAGCAACGAAATTCGCGTCAACCCGGCGAGCGGGGTTGACCGTCGGTACCCGCAGCGCGGCGCAACGGACGCCGCCCGCACCGGAGCGCGTGGCGAAGGGCGAAGGTCGTGCGACGCACCGCCCGATGCTGCGCGTGAGGACCAACTTCAGTCGTTCGCCACGCACTGCGGTCTGGTGGACCCCATTACTGTGCTGGTCGCAAACCCCTACCGACAGACGGAGGCGGACATGTTGTCGCTTCGCGGACTGCGCCTGCTGTGTATCCCTGCCATCGTTGCCACGGCTTTTTCGCTCAGTAGCGGGATTGCCCTCGCAGACGATGATGCATACCTAGCTCGATGGGCAAGCTGGGCTTCACCGGCGATAAAGACACGATGATCGCGCTCGGCCACGCAATCTGCGCTGACCGCAGTCAGGGTTGCACCCCGGACGAGCTGGCCAAGGTCGTCCAGACCAAGTTCAGAAATGCGAGCTACCAGGACGCCACCGCCGCTGTCAGCGCGGCGGTGTCGGCTTACTGCCCGTAGCGGGAATCAGCCGGCCCGCTTGCAGCAGCCGGCCGACGGGAGTCAAGCGGGCACGCTCCCGCAGCGGATCAAATTCCTCTTGTGGCTCAATGGTATTGACGGCGCTCATTGCTGCCACGTCACATGGTGAACGCTCCCGTCGGTCCCGTAGTCACCATCGGTTCCGTGGGTGCCGCGGGCACCGCTCAGACCGGCCGCACCGATACCGCCCCCGTTCCCGGCCCCGCCGATCACTCCGCCTGTGCCGCCGGCGCCGGCGACTCCGGCCTGACCGCCGTTCCCGCCGTCGCCACCAGCGCCGCCTGTCCCTCCGGCGCCACCGGCGCCGGGGCGCAGATCCGTCCCGCCGAGCCACGAATCGTCGATCGCGTCACCGCCGTGGCCGCCGTTGCCGCCGGATCCCCCGGCGCCTCCCGCGCCTCCGGCACCCCCGATGCCCGCTGGCCCTCCATCACCACCCCAACCGATGAAGGCCGCTCCGTTACCTCCGTGCCCGCCAGCGCCCCCATTACCTCCGGTGTTGCCGTCCCCACCATCACCTCCGGCACCGCCGGTTCCGCCCGACACCGGGTTGTCCCCGGCGGGATACCCCTGAGCCAGATAGTTGGCGGTCGCGGCACCGCCCGCCCCGCCGACACCACCACCCCCGCCGGCAGCACCGGAACCGCCGACGCCGCCCGCCCCGCCGGCACCACCGTGGCCGCCGTTGCCAAAGATCAGACCGGCGTACCCGCCGTCGCCGCCAATCCCACCGTTGCCGCCGTGGTAGCGGGCGCCGACACCGTTGGCGCCGTTGCCGCCGTCACCTCCGAGCCCTGCGTAGGATTCGATGTCCAAGGCTGCGCCGCCGGACCCACCACTGCCGCCCGCACCGCCGGCGACGATGGCGTTGCCCCCGTTGCCCCCGTTGCCGCCGTACGCCGGCCCGCCGTTGTGAGCCCAGCCCCCGGCCCCGCCGTTGCCGCCGTTTGCACCATCGCCGCCGTTACCGCCGTTACCGCCGGCCACGACGTGCGTGGTGTTCGCCCACACGGTGCCACCGTTGCCGCCGTTACCGCCGTTGGTCCACCGGTCGCCCGCCGCACCGTCGACACCGTTGCCCGGCGGATGCTGCGGGTAGAGGACGAGTTGCTCCTGGGTGCCGTAGTCGGCTCCGGGTGCCCCCGCCGGTTGCTGGACCGTTACCACCGGGTTGACTCCATCGGCGCCGGCCCAGCCCGTTCCGCCTTGTCCGCCGTTGCCCCCGTTGCCGAACAGATACGAATTGCCGCCGTGGCCGCCCTGGCCGGGGCTGACCGGGAAGTCGAACAGACCACCGGGGTTGGGGTTGAGATATTGGCCGGCGCCCCCCTGCCCGCCGTCGCCGCCGTTGCCATACCAGTGCCCGGCGTCCCCACCGTCGCCGCCGGCCACGCCTAGGCCACCGAGGCCGCCGGTACCCCCGTTGCCGATCAGGCCCGCGGATCCGCCCTTGCCACCCACCCCGCCCAACGAGAACGGGGACCCGTATCCCCCGGTGCCACCGGTGCCATACAGGGTGCCGCCGGCCCCGCCGTCGCCGCCCGCACCACCACGGGTGAGGAACGCGCCGGTTCCTCCGGCACCACCGGCGCCGCCGTTGCCGATCAGGCCGGCCGCCCCGCCGGTCCCACCCCTACCGCCGGGGCCGTCACCGGTACTCAACCCGCCCTTACCGCCTGCACCACCGTTACCGAGCAAGCCCGCCTGGCCGCCATTGCCACCATTTTGACCCGCCGTGCCGTCGGCGCCCCGGCCGCCGTCGCCGAACAACCAGCCGCCGGCCTGCCCGTTGCCCCCGGCGGTCGTCGCATCCGCGCCGTCGGCGATCAGCGCACGTCCTGCGACGGCGACCGAAGGTGCGTTGATCGCGTCCAACACCGCTTCAAGCGGCGACGCGTTAGCGGCCTCCGCGCTTCCGTAGGCGTTAGCCCCGGCCGTCAGAAGTTGCACAAACCTGTCGTGAAACCCTGAAACTCGTTGACTGACAGCCTGATAGGCCTCGCCGTGGGCTCCGAACAGCGCCGCGATCGCCTGTGACACCTCGTCGGCGGCCGCGGCAGCCAACCCGGTCGACGGTACCGCCGTTGCCGCGTTTGCCGCAGTGACAGTGGACCCTATCCTGGCCAGATCGGCCGCCGCAGCAGTGAGAATCTCTGGAGCCGCGATGACAAAAGCCACTGTTCAACCCTCTTGCTAGACCGACCGCCGGATCCGGGAACTGTGCGCCGTCACTGTTGAACGTTTTTGGCACAGACAATGAATGCGCTGGTCAACAGGCTTGGAGGGTCACACGGCAGGCGTCATGCTCGCGGCGGTCAACCCGTGCCGGCGCGTCCGCCGGCGACGTCGAGAGGGACCTGATTGTCGGGCTATCGCTGAATCGCCCTGTCCTCAACCCTTTCTATGGTGGTCGCTTAGCACACCGGCGAGCGCGTAAAGCGCTGTGGCAGAGGACAAAGCGAACGCTACGACAGAACGGCCGTGGACCGGAGGGCGTGATTAGTCAGGCCCGTCTCGCACGGGCTGAGTTGAATGCGACTGGCGCGCATTCCCGATGCCGCCGACCCGTCGCGATCCGGTCTGTAACCCGCCGCTATATCCAGACATAGCTGCGGTTTTCACCAGCACCAATTCGACTCAAGGCGGCAACATGCGAATACAAACGGCCCTAGCGACGATCGCCATAGTATTCGGCGCCGCGCTGGGCGCAGCACCCCTGGCGTGGTCCGACGCACCCGTGCTGGACGGTACTTACCGCTACTCAGACGAAAACGGCCACGCGACAACGTGGCTCATCAGGACTGACTGCGCGCACGGCTGCCTTGCCTACGTGACGACGTCGCCGGGCCACGGTTTCACCGCAGCTCTGATCAACGGAAGCTACATCGTGACCAGAACGGTCCCGGACGGTGTCACATGCCCCCTGTACCCGGTCGGCGAATCACTCTTCGGTGGCGGCACCTATCCGGTGGTCGTGCGTCAGACCTGGGACGCGCGCAACCTGACCGGCGAAGTGAACTACCTGGAAACCCCGGCGCCGTGCGGCGTTGCCAATCAGCACGACACATTCACCCTGACCCGGGTCAATTAGCAGGGCCTTCGGCTCTTCAAGAATCCTCCAAGAGCCCGCCGGCAAGCTTCTCCGCAATGCCCCGCTTCGGCGGTGGAGACGCACTCAGAGGGGACGAGACCATGACGAACCGTTCACACCGCCACCTGCGGCCAGTACGCGACGTCGCCGCACCGGCGCTGCAGTTCCGCACCATCCACGGACACCGTCGCGCATTCCGTATCGCCGGTTCGGGTCCCGTCGTCGTGCTCCTGCACGGCGTCGGAGACAGCTCCACCACGTGGGAGCCGGTGCACGCCAAGCTTGCTCAGCGGTTCACCGTCATCGCCCCGGACATGCTCGGTCACGGCGAGTCGGACAAGCCGCGCGCCGACTACTCGCTGGCGGCTTTCGCCAACGGGCTGCGCGACCTGCTGACCGCCCTGGAAATCGACCGGGTCACGCTCGTCGGGCACTCGCTCGGCGGCGGCCTGGCGGCCCAGTTCGCCTACCAGTATCCACAATTCGTGGAACGCGTCGTGCTGGTGAGCGCCGGCGGCGTGACCGAGGACGTGAGCATGGCATTGCGCTTGGCGGCCATGCCGATGGGCGCTGAGATGCTTTCGGCGCTGCGAGTGCCCGGTGCGGTCCCCGCCCTGGGACTGGTCAGCCGCGCGGTCGGAAACGTGGTGGGCTCCACCCGATTCACCCGCGATCTGGCCAGCCTGCCGCGCCTGGTCGGTGGGTTGCGCAAACCCGGTGCCGTGGAGGCGTTCGCACGCACGCTGCGCGCTGTGGTCGACACCCGCGGCCAGTTCGTCACGATGCTGGACCGGACCTACTTGATGCACGACCTCCCGGTGCAGATCATCTGGGGCGAGGACGACCTGATCATCCCGGCGAGCCACGCACGGCTGGCCCACCAACAGATCCCCGGCTCCCGCCTGGAGATCTTCGAGCAGTCCGGACATATGCCGCACGGAGATCACCCGGACCGCTTCGTCGAGGTGGTGCAGCGATTCATCGACGCGACCGCACCCTACGAACACCGGCCGGAGACGATGCGCAAGGCCCTGCAGACCGGTGTCCGTCAGTACGCGGACGACGCCTCGGCCGACATCGCCTCAGACCTGGCGTAGCGCCGCGGTTGGGTCCGCGGCACGCCCGAAGGTTCCGCAGCCCCGTCCCGGTGTGACGCACGGCATGATGGCCTTATGGCAGTGCAGCCGCGATCCGACTCCGTGGCCGGCATCGGCTACCAGCGGCTGCGCACGCTTCGATGGGTCGCCGTCGCCGGAGCGGCTGTCGGTGCGGTGCTGTACTCCAACTGGCTCCTCGAAATCGCCTTCACCCGCACGCTGCCCGACCCGGACCTGTACATCAGTGAACTCTCCGCCGCAGATCAACCGTATGGCGAGTGGTTCAGGGGCTGCGATCAAGCCACCGCGGTGGTCCTCGTCGTGGCCACCGCCGCCGCCCTGCTAAGCGGGCAGGGCGGACGGTGGAGCAAGGCAGGATGGTCGGCGCTGGGGGTCTTCGCCCTTGCGACCGCCTTGGACAGCACGGTGTGGACGCTGGTCTGTGCGCCGAGTTCGAACGCGGCCTGCGCAGCGCGTGAGGCTTCCGGGGCGGTGCCGTTGAGTCACCAGCTGCACTGGCTGAGCAGCGGGCTGGCGCTCGCCGCTGCACTCGCGTCGCTGTTGGCTTTCGCCATCACCGATTTCCGCGAATGCGCACCGGCCCCGATCCGCCGCACCGGACTGTTCATGTTGGCGGCGCTGGCCGGGACCTCGATTTGGACCGGTGTCGCCATCCTGATCGACCACACCGATGCCGTCGGCATGGTGGGAGTCGCCCAACGCGCCGAGCTGGCGGCGTTCGCCGGATGGCTGATCTACGTGGCCGTTCGCACCGCTCGGGTGCGAAGCGGTACCGGCCGGTGAGCCGGACCACCGATGTGGAAATCGGCGGGTATCGAGTGCGGATCCTGGTCGACGGAGGCACAGGTCCGGTGGTGGTGTTGAGCAGCGGCCTGGGCGGTCGAGCACTGCACTGGGCGGACACCGTGGCGGACCTTGCCCGCGATCACACCGTGGTGCGATTCGACCGCCCCGGCACACCGGTGACGCGCCGGTCGGGCAGTCCCACCGTGCGGGACGAGGCCGATCGGATCCGGGGTGTCCTGGACGCCGTCGGGCTTGCGCAGGGCGCCGTGGTGGTCGGGCATTCGGTCGGCGGCTTCTACGCCGAAGCATTTGCGCGACTGCATCCGCACCGAACCCGGGCCCTGCTGCTCCTCGATTCCAGCATCGCCGCCGACCTCGGCCGGCTCGCGCTGCCGCTGCGCGTCAAGCTCGTCGCCGCCCATATGGTTGCTCTGCTGCTGACCGAGCTGCACCTCGCCCAACCCCTGGGACGGGTTGGCCTGGCGCTCGTGCAACGACGTCGCCCGAGCGGACTTGACGCACAGACCGTTGCTGAAATACGTCGTGCGGCTGACGATCCCGTGTTCGTGACGGAACTGTTCGCCGAATACGCCTGCTATCGCCAGCTCGCGGCGCAAGTGTGCACGTTGCGGGCCCGTTACGCACTGCCGCCGGTGCGGCGCATGGTGGTCACAGCGCACACGGGCTGGCGCACCCGTCGCTGGCGGGCCCAGCAGATCGAGTTGGCTCACACGCTGGGCGCCGAACACGTCACCGTCGCCCCGTCGGGTCACCTCGTCATGATCGAACAGCCGCTGCGCACGGCGGCCCTGATCCGAAACGTCGCGTGCGAACCCTAGCGGTTACGGCTCCAAGAATCCTCCAAGAACGCTCGGGGAACCTTGTCGTCACACCGCGCTTCGGCGGAGCAAGGCTGTGCGGCAACGGCCATCTCAACACCACGGTTGCCGCGTAAGATTCGCCAGGATATTCGAAGATCAGGCTCGCTGCGCGGCGCCGAGGAGGGGACCAAAGACCATGGGCATGCGAGACATGATCCGGGGCGAATTCGTCGACATCATCGAGTGGCTCGACGACACCAACACGACGCTGGCGTGGCGATTCCCGCGATACGACAACGAGATCAAGAACGGGGCTCAGCTGATCGTCCGAGAGGGCCAGCGCGCCATGTTCGTCTACCGCGGACAGCTGGCAGACCAGTTCACTCCCGGGCATTACACGCTGACCAGTGAGAACATGCCGATCCTGGGGACGTTGCAGGGTTGGAAGTACGGGTTCAACAGTCCGTTCCGCTCCGAGGTCTACTTCGTCAACACCCGGCCGTATCCCGACTTGCGTTGGGGCACACCGCAACCCGTAACAGTACGGGACCCGGACTTCAAGATGGTGCAGGTACGGGCCAATGGCACCACCGTGGTGCGGGTGACCGACCCCACCGTTTTCCTGCGACAGGTGCTGGGCACCCAGAGCGTGGTCGACATGGACCAGGTCACCGAGTTGATCCGTCGCAACATCGCCCTGGCCTTCAACGACATGGTCATGGGCAGCGGCCTGGGTGCGATCGACCTGCAGGGCCGCCAGGTGGAGTTGTCCGACAAGCTACGCGAGTTCGTCGCCCAGCGCGTGCAGGCCTTCGGCCTGGGGATCGACGCCGTCACGATGACGATCTCGCTGCCGGAGGAGATTCAGCAGGCGATGACCCGCGGCGTCGCGCGCGGCCTGGAAGAGAGCGGTTTCCTGAACAACGTGGGCGATCTCAACCGCTACGAACAGGCCCGCCGGGCCGATGCGATGCTGGCCGCCGCCCAAAACGAAGGTGGCGGTGCCGCCGGCTCGGCCATCCAGGCCGGGCTGGGCGTCGCGCTGGGCGCTCAGATGGCCAACGCTGCTCAACCACAGGCCCAGCCGCAACAATTCGCGGCCAGTCAACAGCCGGTGCAGGGGGCGCCGCCGCCGTTGCCCACCCAGCAGCTGTTCCATTTCGACCAGGGCGGTCAGCCTGCCGGTCCCTACCCGATCAACGCGCTGCGGCAATTCGTTGCCAGCGGGCAGTTGACCCGTGACACCGTCGTGTGGACCGAAGGAATGGCGAACTGGGCGCCGGCGTCGAGCGTGCCGGCGCTGCAATCGCTGTTCAGTACACCGCCTCCGCTGCCCGGCACGCCGCCACCGCTTCCGCAGCAATGAGTTACCACCCGCGCGATCCGGCGGGCGGCCCGCGTGCGCCACACCAGCCGCCGCCGCTGCCGCCCCGGCAAGCTGGCCCGCCACCCTTGCCGCCGCGGCCCGCAGGTCCCCCGCCGCTTCCGCGTCCCCAGGCAGGCCCGCCGCCGCTGCCGCCCCGGCAGGCTCCGCCGCCTCCGGCGGCCCCGCCGCCGGTGCGCCCCTTCGCCGGAGCGCCCGCCGGCCCCGCGATGTTCCACCAAACCGAGCGCACGCTCACCTACCCGTGCGCGTCCTGCGGCGGCCAGCTCAACTTCGACATCGCCAGCCAGAAGATGCGCTGCCCCAACTGCGGCAATTACTACGACGTCACCGCACCGAACACCCCCGTCAGATCACGCGAATTGCGCGGCGCGATGCAACAACTGCGACAGGCGCAACACACGCAGCAGGGCCCGAATGTATCCGGAATGCGCGAGGTCAAATGCCAAAACTGCGGCGGCATAACGGAATTCGCGGGAAGCCTGACCTCCACCAAGTGTCCCTACTGCGCGACGCCGATCCAGCGCGACGACGTGCACAACGCTCCGGCGCGATTGCCGGTGGACGGCGTGGTGCCCTTTCGCATCGATGAGAAGCAGGCCCGCCAGCTCATCGAAAAGTGGGTCACCAAGCGCTGGTTCGCGCCGACCGACTTCAAGAGGTACCGCGAGATCGGCGCCTTCTCCAGCTTGTACACGGCCTATTTCACCTACGACGCCAACACCGACACCTGGTACCAGGGCGAGCGCGGCGAGGACTACGAAGTCCGGGTCGGCACCGACAGCGACGGCGACCCCATCTACGAGACGCGCACCTCGTGGTACCGGGTGTCCGGCCAGGTCAACAACGTCTTCGCCGACCTGCCGGTGCTGGCCAACGACAGTGAGAACCTCAACCGCAAGCGGATCAAACAGCTCGAACCATGGCCCGTCGAGCAGGCCCGCGCATACTCCCCGGAGTTCGTCGCGGGCCACCTATGCCGCACCTACGACAAAGACGCCGAGCAGGCGCTGCCCGAGGCGCAGCAGGAGATGGAGCAGGCCGTCGAGCGGACGGTGCGCTCCGACATCGGCGGCGACCGCCAGCGCATCCATCAATTGCGAACGACATGGAACTACCTGGGTTTCAAGCACATCCTGCTACCGATCTGGCTGCTGACCGTGATGTACAGCAACCGCCCCTTCCAGGTCGCCATCAACGGGCTCACCGGGGAGGTGGCCGGCGACCGGCCGTGGAGCAAGGTCAAGCTGGCCATCGCCATCACGTGTGCGGTACTGGTCGCGATACTCGTGATCGCGATCTGGATGTATTTCCGCGCACACGGCCATCATTCGAGTAGCCCGCCGAGCCGGAACATTCACAGGAGGTAGCCGATGGACATCGCCGCAGTGGTGATCGTGACGCTAACCCTGCTGATGGGTTTGGCGGTGGCGGTCGTGACGATTGTCCACCGCCGCCAGCAGCGGGCCATCCGCGGCGCCAATCAGCTGATTCCGGGCCGTACCACCCGTGCGCCCCGGTCGTGGGCCGTATCGCACGATCCCGAAGCCCGACTGCACCGCAGACTGCGTGACGCAATGCGTGCCTTATACGCCGTCAACGCGATCGACACCGGAACAACCGTGGTGCTGCGCGCCGACCTGGAGCAGATGGCGGTCGACCTCGACGACCACCTCGTCGCGATCGCACAGCTTCCGCCGGCTCACCGGGAAGAGTTGCTGGCCACCGTCACGACCGCGGTCGAGTCCATCGAAGCCGCTGTCGCGCGCTACGCAACCGCGGCGACCATGCCCGACACCACCACTCTCGAGGCCGACCTCGCCACGGTGCAAGAGCACCTCGACGTCACCCGCGAGGTACGGCGAAGGCTCACTGCCTGACGGACCGGGTCACCCGAGGTCACCACCCGGATCGCAGGCGCATGTTCGGCGGGAAGCTCGGGAGTGGCGTAGCGCGCCGTCAGTTCGGCCCGAAACGTCGGCTCGAAGGGGTGGTGTACGACAAACGGGTACCGCGTTCTAACTTGAGATTGCTGTGGGGCAGTCTCACTGATTCCACACCGGCAATCGACCGCAAACGTCTACTCTGACCTCGTCATTGAGCTTTCGGGATTGTGCACCCCGGCTCGAGACGGACCCAGGAGAGGCGATGCTGGCCAACTTTTGTGCGTTACCAACGGAAGTCAACTCTGCCCGGATGTTCATCGGCGCGGGACCGCAACCCTTGCTGGCTGCCTCGGTCGCCTGGGACGGCCTGGCCTGCGAGCTCGAGGCGGCAGCGTCGTCCTTCAGTTCTGTGACGGCCGGGTTGACCGGTAACGCGTAGCAGGGTCCGGCTGCTGGCGCGATGGCCACCGCGGCCGCACCCTGTACGGGTTGGCTCGCCGCATCCGCGGCCCAGGCCGCCGACGCGGCGGCGCGGGCACGGACGGTGGCGAGTGTGTTCGAAGCCGCCAAAGCGGCCACCGTCCCGCCAATCGCTGTGGCGCTCAACCGCTCTCGCATCGTGCAACTGGTAATGTCCAATCTGTTCGGCCAGAACGCCCACGCCATCGCCGCCGTTGAAGGCCGGTACGAACAGATGTGAGCCCAGGACGTGGCGGCGATGGCCGAATACCATGCCGGTGCCGCATCCGCGGTCGCGGCGCTGGCGCCCTGGCAACAGGCCCTGCGCGGCCTGCGCGGACAGGTCGCCGGCGCGCTGGGTCTCGGGGATCTCTTCGACGCGAACCTGGGAGTCGGCAACACCGGAATCAACAACGTCGGCAACGGCAACGACGGCGCCACCAACCTGGGCAATGGGAACCTCGGCAACTCCAATGTCGGCGGGGGAAACACTGGAAACACGAACATCGGTGGCGGTAACACCGGGACGTCCAATGTCGGCGGCGGCAACAGCGGCGCCTCGAATGCGGGCGGGGGCAACACCGGCACCGGCAATCTCGGTGGTGGCGACACCGGCAACCAGAATGTCGGCTTCGGCAACAAGGGCGACGCGAACACCGGTGGCGGGAACAGGGGCAACGGCAACATCGGTTTCGGGAACGTCGGCATCGCGAACGGAGACGGCAACTCCAACATCGGTAGCGCCAACACCGGCAGCTTCAATCGCGGCTCAGGCAATACCGGCGATCACAACTGGGGTTTCGGAAACACCGGCAACGGCAATATCGGCTTCGGCAACACCGGTAAAGGGAACATCGGAATCGGCCTGACCGGCGACCATCAGATCGGCATTGGCGGCCTGGACACCGGCAGCGGAAACATCGGTTTCGGCAATTCCGGGAACGGCAACATCGGATTCTTCAACTCCGGTAACAACAACGTCGGCATCTTCAATTCGGGCTTTAACAACGTCGGCTTCGAGATTTCCGGGACGAACAACACAGGTTTTCAAACCACCGGTGGTACCTGCACCGGATTTTGGAACTCCGACCTGGAAGCCACCGGCATCGGAAACTCGGCCAGTGAAACCACCGGTGCGTTCAACTCCGCTCGCTACACCACGGGCTTCTTCAACTCCGCCACCCGCGACGACCTGGCCGGGCAGATCACCGGTTCGTTCAATTCGGGCCGCTGGCACACCGGCTTTTTCAACTCCGGCGAGGGCAACAGCGGTTTCTCCAACGCCGGCCTGAGAAACACCGGGTTCGGCAACTCCGGAGATATCAACACCGGCGGCTTCAACTCGGGAAACGTCAACACCGGGTTCGGCAGCTCGAGCAACGGTCCCGGCGTCAGCTCGGGCTTCGGCAACACCGGCGTCGGCACCTCCGGCTTCTTCAATCACAGCGACGATTCCTCGGGCGTGTCGAACCAGGGCGAGGAGACCTCGGGCGCGTGGAATGTCGCCCCGAATACCTCAGGTTTCTCGAACACGGGCTTCGGCGGCTCGGGTGTCGGAAATTCCAGCGACCGTGGCTCCGGTTTCTTCAACACCGTGAACAACGGGATCGGCTTCCAGAATTCGGGCTTCTTCAACAGCGGTTTCCGCAACTCCGGTGTCGGGAATCTCAACGAATACCCCGGCACGCTGAGCGGGTACTCCGGCTTCTTCCATCGTTGAGGCGGGGGCGAACCCAGACCGCAAGAATGCCCCAAGAATCCGCCAAGGATCCGTCAAGTCGCATCGCTGATCGTGGATCTCACCAGCCACGAGAAGAAGGCGACGATCATGAGGATGTTTTGCTTCCACCACGCCGGCGGCGGTGGGTTGACATTCAAAGCCTGGCAGAAGGCCCTCGCGCCCGCCGTCGAGGTGGTGCCCGTGGAGATCGCCAACCGCGAGCGCTTCGACACGATGCGCCACCTTGTCGAGGAGGTCAACGAGCAGCTTCGCCCCTTCCTCGACGAACCGCACATGTTCTTCGGCCACAGCTTCGGCGCCCTGCTCGCCTACCGGCTGGCGTCAGTGCGGGCGGCGGCAGGGGCCAACCTGCCGCGCGCGGTGTTCCTGTCCGCTTACGCCCCGCCGCACCTTCCGCCGCCGCTGCACCTGGTGGACGGACTTGACGACCAGCAGCTGGTGACGCTGTTCTCCGACCTGGGCGGGTGGCCCACCGGTCTGACCAGGTGGCCCACGCTGCATGAGCGGGCCGTAAGCACCACTCGGCATGACCTACGGCTGTGCATGACCGACCAGGAGGAGGACACCGCGGAACTGCCCTGCCCGATTCATGTGTTCGGTGGCAGCGAGGACCCGCTGGTGAGCGAATCCGATCTGCGTGAATGGCGTTCGCGCACCACCGCGGACTTTTCGGTGCAGATCCTGCGCGGCGGCCACTTCTACCTGCGCGACCGCCAGCCGCTGTTCGAGACGCTGAAGCCGCTGGTGACGACGGTTTTGGCCGCGTGAGGGGTCGGTTCGGCTTGACGCATCAGACCGGAATCGCCAAGGTACAAGGCGATGACGGGTAAATGGCTTCTGATGGTGGCGGGCGTGACGCTGGCCGCTTTCGCACCGACCACACCGGCCGCAGCCGCGCCGGGCAATGACGACACAGCCGGCGGTTGGGTGCCCGATGGCCAGGAGCTGAGCACCTTCGACCTTGCCGACCCGGCGGTGAACCGGCTCGACCCGGCACTGCTCGGCGCGATTCAACAGGCCGCACGCGGCGCCAAGACCGACGGCATCGCCTTGGGCTTGACGTCGGGATGGCGGTCACCGGAGTTTCAGCGGCAACTGTTCGACGACGCCGTCACGCACTACGGCAGCGCCGCCATCGCCAGCCAGTACGTGGCCTCCCCGGAGACCTCCAAGCATGTGATCGGCAGGGCGGTCGATGTCGGGCCCACGGACGCGGACTACTGGCTGATCCGCAACGGATCGGCATACGGGCTGTGCCAGATCTATGCGAACGAGATCTGGCATTTCGAGTTGGCATCCGACTATGGGGGCGCCTGTCCGCCGTTGCGGCCCAACGCCGCCGGTTGACAGACGCGTGCTCGAAGCCGTCGTCAAGGGTGAGTGCACCGGCGAGCATCCGGTACCGCTGCTCTTCGTGCACGGCGCGTGGCACGCAGCATGGTGCTGGGACGAGCACTTCCTGGATTTCTTCGCGGGCCGCGGGTACCGCTGCGTCGCAGTGAGCCTGCGCGGCCACGGCGGAAGTCCGGGCGGTGAACGTCTGCGGCGGACCGGCATCAGCGACTACGCCGGCGACGTCGCAGCAACGGCGGCGCAACTGCCCACCGCGCCGGTGCTGATCGGTCATTCGATGGGCGGCTTCGTGGTACAGCACTGCCTGGACCGGTACGACCCCGCCGGTGCGATCCTGCTGGCATCGATTCCACCCCGAGGGGTGCGACGAGGGACCATGCGTATTGCGCGTCGCCACCCGCTGGTGTTCGCCAGGGTCAACGCCGAACTCCGCCTGGGACCGCTGGTTGCCACGCCGGCACTGGCCAGAGAATTGTTCTTCTCCGCGTCCATGCCGGACGCGGAGGTCAGTTCATATCAACAGCGGCTGCAAGACGAGTCTTATCGCGCTTTTCTGGACATGCTGATGCTTGATCTCGTCGACACCGACCGCGTGCGCCGTGTCCCCATGCTGGTGCTGGGCGCCGAGCACGACGCGATTGTCACATCGAATGAAATCCTCTCCACCGCATCGCATTACGGCGCCGAAGTGGAGATCTTCCCGAACATGGCGCACGACATGATGCTGGAGCGCGGCTGGCGGGCGGTGGCCGAGAGAATGTACGGCTGGCTCATGGCGCAAGGACTCTGATCACCGGTTCATCAAGAATCCATTGAGAAATTCACAAGCCGTGCGCATGAGGCTTGGGTCAACGCAAACAGCGTTCACCACCACCTCAGCAACACGGAGACACCAATGTTCACTCGTCGTTTCACCGCTTCCCTGGCCGGCACCACCCTGACCGCCGCCACGCTCGGCCTGGCCGCCCTCGGACTGGCCGGCACCGCTGGCGCGGGCACGGTCGACGACGCGTTCATCGCGCAGATCAAGGCCGACGGAATCACTCCGCCCAGCAACGCGCGCGCCATCAGCGAGGCCCACGCCGTGTGCAGCGCACTCGACGCCGGCCAGTCCAGCAAGCAGGTGATCGCCGGTGTGGCCCAACGGACCGGTCTGAGCACCAAAGGCGCCAACACCTTCGCCGTCGACGCCGCTAACGCGTACTGCCCGCAGTACGTCACCACCACCTGATCCCGCAACCCGGTTCGCCGCCGCACAAAACCCGTGCGGCGGCGTCTCGTTGCGCGGACCGCTCAGACACGAAACGCTGCCACCGGCATCTCGAGGCTGCCTTGGCACGGCCCGCCGGTGATGTCGGTGTGCCAGGTGCCGCGCAACGAGCCGTCGGACTGCGGGGTGTAGTACGCCCACGACTTCGCGGGCGCCCATACTTTCGAAAGCCCCTCTCCCATATAGCAATCCCATTGGAAATCGAAACGCTCAACCCATCGAGACCCGTCCCAGGTGTAATGCGACGGCACCGAGATCGTCGGATTGCTGGGCGTGGGGCCGTTGTTCGCGGTCGCGACACAGGAGGCCGCGGAACACACGGTGGAAAAGACATAGTCGGCGCTGAATGTGGGTTCGGCCTGGCCGGCGGCGGCGCTGGTGCCGGTTTTGTCGGCGGCGTACCGCACCAGCGAGAATTTGCCACTCCACGACGGCGTGGCCGGATGCGCCGGCACGGCGCCGGCCAGTACGACCACGCCGAACACGGTGACCAGTGCGGCTTTGGAACCCATACCCATCCTGACCATGCTCTCGGTCGCAGGACGCAACCCGATATCGACGCGGAAACGATCCCACTCAACCCAATTCGAACTTGGTCGCGCCGAATGGCTCGGATGTTCCCAGCGCGAACACTGTGGACGGTCGCACCCGGTACAGATGCCACGGCGCCGGACCCGCCGACGGCGCGCTGAACGGCGCGGTGAGCGCATCGCCGTCCACCTCCGCAGGCCAGCCGTCTGCGGCGAAGATTTCTGCCAAGCGGGATAATTCGTCCCGATCGGTGACGCGTTCGGCGACTCCTTCGATGACGAGATCGAATGGCTCGGTGGCGACGCTGATGGTGCAGCGGGAATCGCGGGCCAGGTTGCGGGACTTGCGGGTGGCCGGACCGGAGGTGAAATACCAGGTGCCGTTCGCCGGTTGCACGCCCACCGGCATCACGTGCGGGCTGCCGTCGGGATTGATGCTGGTCAGCCAGGTGGTGTGCCGGTGCGGGCCTCCGGTTCCCGGAGCCTGCGACAATTGGCTGTCCATGACGGCCTTGACACCGTCCCATTCAATAGGCGGTGTCCCGTAGCCGTCGAGATTGCGCCGTGTGATCGTCATACGGAGGTAGACCGCCGCCGGCGGGTCAACTCATCGGCCCCGCAACAGAAACAGGCCGTAGGCGGCGATCGACTGCGCGTCGGTGATCACCGCGTCGCACATCATCTGCTCGACGTGCTCGCGCGGAAACCAGGCGCTGCGCATGTCCTGCTCCTCGTGCTCACGTTCGGCGTGCCCCTCCGATATCCCGGTGGCCAGAAACACCCATCCGCGCTGACTGCTCATTCCGGGTGCGACGTCGAGGTGCCCGAGTACTTCGAACGATGCCGCCCGCAAACCGGTTTCCTCACGCAGCTCCCGTTCCGCGAGCGCGGCCGGTTCGAGGTCGGCCCGATCGGGGGCGGTGCCCTGGGGGAACTCCCACCGGCGCGCGGCAACCGGGTACCGGTATTGCTCTACCAACCGGAATCGCGTTCCGTCGTAGGGGATTACCAGCGCGTAGGTGGGCTTGTCCACCACGGCGTAGATGCCTCGGCTGCCGTCCGGGCGGCGGATGTCGTCTTCGCGCAGCACCATCCACTGGTTGCGATACGCCTCGCGTGAGGCGACGGTTTCGATGAAAGGCACACCACCAGTATCGCGACCGGTGACGTCGCAACCATGCGCTGGGACGGCCGGTGACATCGACGCCGCGTGACCGGCTGGTGCTGCTCACGATCGCGACGCGGTGAGTGGGACGACGCCAGGGGTATCGAGATGCCGGCTACGTTTGCCTTGGTTGCGCGAGGCCGGGTTCCCTCCTCGGCCCGCTGAGCTGGACACCGCGGTCCCCTGGCCGGACGCGCTCCGCGGTGCTGATGCACCGCAGCGCCGCAACCCGCCGGCGCCCACCTGGCCTGAGGCGGCAGCTGCGCGCGTGCAATTGCAGGTCGTCGCACTGGCGACAAAGATGAGTTCCGGTGCGGCGCTCGGGCGCGTCGTGCTGGCGTTGACAGGAGCGGTGGCCGATAGTCATTGCAAGCCGGACGGCGCCCGTGTCATCAGGAGTGGGTGTTCATGCGGGACAATTCATGGCGGAGCGGGCGGGACATGGTGCGCCACATCATTGTCAGCGGTGACGACGCGCTGGCAGCAACGATCATCGAGGAACTCAACAAGGTCGGCGCCAATGTCGTGATGCTGACTGGCGATAACCTTGCCGGGGTCGATCTCGCGCACGCCGACGCAGTGGTGTGCGTCGGCGACGACGACGCCAAGAACCTCGAAATTGCCCTGCTGGCAAGGAAAGCCAATCCGCAAGTGCGGGTGGTGGCACGGCTGGCCAACGACGTGCTGCGCGAGGCGATGGCCGCCGGCAACGGGCCGGGTGCGATCCTGGACGTCGCCGACCTCGCGGCACCCTCGGTGGTCGAATCGGTTCTGGCCTACACCGCGCACCCGTTCGAAGCGGCCGGCATTGAGTTCGTGGTCTCACGGTCCGAAGCGCCGCGGGATGCGACCCTGCGCGAGATCTACGGAGACCTGGCGCCGGTGGCGGTAATCGCGGGTAAGGATTCTCCCGGTGCCGGCGAGGTGGTGGCGTGTCCGGGCCGGGATCTGGAGGTACGCGCCGGTGACTGCACGGTGATGATCGGCACCGCCGACGAGATAGCGGCTCGCGGCATTACGGTCCCCCGGCCCGTTCCGAATCGCCCCGGCCGGCCTCGGATGCACCGTGGCATCGACGCCGTGCGCACCGTGCGCGACGAAGTGAACCCCATGTTCTTTCGGATGCTGGCGGCGGCGCTCGCGTTGCTGGTGGGGTCGACCGTGGTGTTGCGCTTCTGCTATCAGAGGCCGGGCATGAATTGGATCGACGCGCTCTACTTCACCACCGAAACGATCGCGACGGTGGGTTACGGCGACTTCAGCTTCGCGAACCAGCCGATCTGGCTGCGGCTGTTCAGCATCAGCTTGATGTTCGCCGGGGTGACCACCACCGCCCTGCTGGTGGCTTTCGTCGCCGACCTGTTGCTGTCGCGGCGGTTCGTGCGCTCGGCCGGGCGCTCGCTGGTGCGCCACATGCGCAATCACATCATCGTCGTCGGACTGGGGTCCTTCGGCAGCCGAGTGGTCAGTGACCTGATCGCGGCCGGTCGCGATGTCGCCGTCATCGAACTCGACGAGAACAACCGGTACCTGGCGTCGGCGGCCGAACTCGACGTGCCGGTGATCTTCGGCGACGCGACACTGCGCCAGACGCTGGAATATGCGGGGATCGAAAAAGCCCGCGCGGTAGCCGTTTTGACCCAGGATGACATGGTCAACATCGAGGTGGGAATCGTCTTGCGGGAGATGCTGGGCACCCACTCGCAACGCAAGCTGCACCGCAAAGACGTTCCGCTGGTGCTGAGGGTTTACGACCGGGGCCTGGGGTCAGCGGTGGCGCAGCGGTTCGGATTCGACAACGTCCGCTCGACGGTCGACCTGGCGGCGCCCTGGTTCATCGGCGCCGCGATGGGACTGCAGGTCCTGGGGACGTTTTCCGTCGGGCAACGCTCGTTCATGGTGGGCGGCATGCACGTCGCGTCCGGCAGCGAGCTGGACGGCCTGCCCATGCATGAGCTGTCCACGCAAACGCGCGTCATCGCGATCACTCAGCCCGACGGACAGGTCAAGCTGCACCCGCGCCGCGACGCACGCCTGGAGGGGGGCGACACCGTCTACCTGGTTGGCCCCTACCGCGAACTGCTGGCCACCCTGCGCAAGGGACGGCCGTCGGAACAGTCGGCCGACAAGGTGCGGGCAGGCTGACTACAACGCGGCGACGACGTCGGCCGCGCGGCGTAACTGCTCGATATCCGAGCTGGTGGGAATGAGCTGCACTTCGTGCGTCCCGATGTCGGCGAACCTGCGCAGCACCGCGACCAGTTCGTCCTCGGTCCCGGCCCATCCGGTCATCGGCGCCATCGCGTCGACGTACTCGGCGGGGATCCAGTTCATGTAGCGCCGCAGATGCCGGTGCACCTGCCCGCGGGCTTCGTCGGCCGGACCGAATGCGAACCAGAACGAGGTCGTCAGGTGGGGTGGCGGTTTGCCGGCCTCGGCCCACGCGGTGCGCGCCACATCGAACAGCTCGTTCTGCTTGGCGACGTCCAGATCCAGAGTCGTTCCGGCCATTCCTTCGGCCCAGGCGGCGGCGCTGCGCACCGTCTTGGGTCCGATGGTGCCGACATGCAGCGGCGGGCCACCGATCTGCACGGGCGAGGGGCCGACCGGCCGCACCGACTCAGTGGTCTTCTCGCCGGCCCACACCCGTTTCATCACCGCAACCCGTTCGGCCATGCCGCGGATCGTCTGCGTCTTGGGGTCGGCACCGACGGCGTGGTAGTCCTCGTGCCGGCCCCCGACCCCGATCCCCACCGTCAGTCGCCCGCCGCTGAGCATGTCGCCCGTCGCCAGCCCCTTCGCCAGCATCACCGGGTCGTGCAGCTGCGGCACGATCACCGTCGTCACCAGTCGCACTCGCTGCGTCCAGGCGGATATCGCACCCAGCAGCGTCAGGCTGTCCGGATTGTCGAAGGCGATGCGCTCCCCCCAGCACAGAGACGAGAACGGACCTTCGTCGATCGCTTGCGCCCACTGCGGCAGCAGCGCCGCATCGAGGTCGGGCTCCATCACGGGCATCGTCATACCTATCTGCACCTCAGTGATTCTGGCAGCATGGGTCAATGGCCTTAACCAGCACGTCGATCGCGCACGTCCGGCTCACCGTGACCGACATCGAGCGATCCCGACGGTTCTACGAAAGCGTGTTCGACTGGCCGGTGCTGATCGAAGCGCCCGACAATGCCGACGAGGCGACCCGCCGCAGGTTGGGCTTCCTGTTCGGTGGGGTCATCTACGACATGGGCGGTGCGCTGCTGGGCTTGCGACCGGTGGCCGACGACCGTTTCGACGAGAACCGGTGCGGGTTGGACCACATCGCCTTCCGGGCCAGCACCAAAGCCGAATTAGACTCTGCCGCAGAACATCTCGACGAGCTAGGTATCGCACACCAGCCGATCAAGGACATCGGGCCGTCCTACATCTTGGAGTTCCGCGACCCGGACAACATCGCTTTGGAGCTCACGGCGCCGAAGTAGGTCGTTGCGGTCTTCGGTTGCGGCGAGGGTCCGCGAAATGCCGGCCACGGCGGCGTGTCGGCGGCAACACGCGGGCGCTCGCGACGGCCAAGGCCACGGCTGGACCGGCGATGGTCAGGCATATGTGCACGCTCGCCGCCGAGAGGGGAGGATGGCGAGGACTATGAGCATCAGTTTCAACCACACCATCGTCGCGTCCCGCGACAAGCGGGAATCCGCGGAGTTCCTCGCCGAATTGTTCGACCTGCCTGAGCCGACCCCGTTCGGCCCCTTCCTGGTTGTCGCGCTGGAGCACGGCGCCAGCCTGGACTACGCCGACGTCGCCGACGGCGACGAAATCCGCCCGCAGCATTACGCGTTCCTCGTTTCCGAAGCGGATTTCGACGCGATCTACCGCAAGATCGCAGCCCGCGGGTTGGCGCACTGGGCCGACCCGGGGGCGAGACGACCCGGCGAGATCAACACCCGCGACGGCGGCCGGGGGGTGTACTTCCGGGATCCGGGCGGGCACGCAATGGAGATCCTCACCCGACCCTACGGCTCGGGCCCGGACGGCTAGTGGCCGAAGGCACCGTGCCGTCGGCTCTCCTGATCGCGGTAGTCGTCGGCCATTCGCGCGACATGTTCGGGCAGGGTGCCGTTGGCAACGTCGGCCAGGCTCGTTTCTTCCAGTACCGACCGCATGCTGGCGCGCAACGCCCGCCACACGTCCGTCAGGCCGACGGTGGGGCCGGAGTAGGGCAGGTCACCGAGCCCGATGTCGCGGACGCTGGCCAGCGGCCCGTCGATGCAGCGCAAGACGTCGGCGATGCTGATTTCGGTCCCCGGACGGGCGAGTTCGTATCCGCCGTCCCGTCCCCGATGGCTGCGCACCAGGCGGTCGGTCCGCAGATTCGTCAAGATGTCGACGAGAAACTGCGGCGGAATGCCTTGCGCCTGGGCCAACTCGTCGGTCTTGACCAGGGTGCCGCTGGGGACCGTCGCGAGTTGGACCATCGCCCGCACGGCGTATTCCGCCTTGGCCGACATCCGCATGCCCGAGATTGTGCCACCCGCAACCGTCTCGCCGGCTACGCGCGCGCTTCCAGCATGTCGATCACACTCTGCGCCTGCTCTTCGACGCTACGGTCGGCGGTCAGCCGCAGATCGGGGTTCTTCGGCCGCTGATAAGGGCTGTCGATGCCGGTGAAGTGGGTGATCTCCCCGGCACGCGCTTTGGCGTACAGGCCCTTGGGGTCGCGCCGTTCGCACTCCTTGAGCGGGGTATCACAGAACACCTCGAAGAACTCAAATCCGGCGTCGTCGTGGACTTTCCGGGCCATCTGGCGGTGCTCGGCCAACGGGCTGATCGCCGGTACCAGCACAATCTGACCGGAATCGGCCAGCAGCGTGGCCACATGCGCCAGCCGGCGCAGGTTCTCCGCCCGGTCGGCCATGCTGAAGCCCAGGTCGGCGTTCAGGCCGTGCCTCAGGTTGTCGCCGTCGAGAACATAAGCGGGAACGCCCTTTTCGAGTAGCTTCTGTTCGATCAGCATGGCCACCGAGGACTTGCCCGCGCCGGACAAACCGGTGAGCCACACCGTCTTCCCCTGGGTCGCGCGATCACCGGCGGTGACCAACGATTTGTGTCTTACGGTGTTGGGGCTGGCATTCTGGGCCGCGACATCGCGCAGCACCATGCCGGCGGCCACCGTGCCGTTGTTGTCGGGGTCGATGAGGATGAAGGACCCGGTGCTGGCGTTGCGGGAGTACTCGTCGAGCAGCAGCGGCACCTGGGTGCGCAACGAAACCCGGCCGAGTTCGTTGAGTTTGAGCGCCGTCGCCGTCTTGTCGCGGTGCAGGGTGTTGACGTCCAGCCGGTAGTCCAGTCCGGTGATCCGCGCGCGCGTTGTCCGGGTGGTGTGTTTGATGACGTAATCCCGGCCGGGTTCGAGCGCCGACCCGTCGGCCATCCAGCACACGGTCGCATCGAACTGCTGGGTAACCCTGGGCTGATTGTTGGTGCGGGCGATCATGTCCCCGCGTGAAATGTCGATGTCGTCAGTCAGGCTCACCGAGACGGCCATCGGCGGAAATGCTTCTGCCACCGGCCCGTTCGGCCCTTCGATCGCGGCGATCCGGGTGGTCTTGGCGACGGGCAGCACCACCACGTCGTCGCCTGGGCGCATCACGCCGCTGGCCACGGTGCCGGCATAGCTGCGGTGGTCCTGATGCTCAAGGGTGTGCGGGCGGATGACGTACTGAACGGGGAACCGCACGTCCACCAGGTTGCGGTCACCGGCGATAAACACCTCTTCGAGGTGGGACAGCAGTGCCGGTCCCTCATACCAGGGCGTCTGGCCAGACTTGGTCACCACATTGTCGCCGTGTAGCGCGGAGATGGGGATGGTGGCGACGTCCTGCACGTCCAGACGTGCCGCGAAGGCGTGGAAGTCGTCCCGGATCGCCTCGAATTGCTCTTTGTCCCAACCGATCAGATCCATCTTGTTGACGGCAAGCACGATGTGCTGGATGCCCAGCAACGACGCCAGGAATGCGTGCCGGCGCGACTGCTCCAGCAGGCCGTGTCGCGCATCGACGAGCACGATCACCAATTGCGCTGTCGAGGCGCCGGTCACCATGTTGCGGGTGTACTGGATGTGCCCGGGAGTGTCGGCGATGATGAATTTCCGCTTGGGAGTGGCGAAATAACGGTACGCGACGTCGATGGTGATGCCCTGCTCGCGCTCGGCGCGCAGGCCGTCGGTGACCAACGCGAGGTCGGTGTACTCGTGACCGCGGTCCTTCGAGGTCTTCTCGACGGCCGCCCACTGGTCCTCCATCACCGCCTTGGAGTCGTAGAGCAACCGTCCGATCAGCGTCGACTTGCCGTCGTCGACCGAGCCCGCGGTGGCAAGGCGCAACAGTGTCGTCATCAGAAGTACCCCTGCCGCTTCCGGTCTTCCATGCCGGCCTCCGATATCCTGTCGTCCGCCCTGGTGGCTCCGCGTTCTGTCAATCGTGACACCGCGGTCTCGGCGATGACCTCCGACACGGTGGCGGCTTCGGATTCCACACATCCGGTGCACGTGACGTCGCCGACGGTGCGGAACCGCACCGAGGCCTCGAACACCTCTTCGTCCGCGCGCGGCTGCAGGTGCCGGTGCACGGCCAGCAGCATTCCGTCGCGCTGAAATACCTTGCGCCGGTGAGCGAAATAGATCGACGGCAACCTGACCTTCTCGGCGCCGATGTAGGACCAGATGTCGAACTCGGTCCAGTTGGACAGGGGGAAGACCCGGATGTGCTCGCCCTTGTGGTGGCGCCCGTTGTAGAGGTTCCACAGTTCGGGTCGCTGCGCCTTCGGGTCCCACTGACCGAACTCGTCGCGGAAGCTGAACACCCGCTCCTTGGCCCGCGCCTTTTCCTCGTCGCGGCGGGCGCCGCCGAACGCCGCGTCGAACTTGTTCTCGGCGATGGCGCGCAGCAGCGTCACGGTCTGCAGCGGATTGCGCGAGGGGATGGTCTCCACCACCCGCCCGGCGTCGATGTCGTCCTGCACCGAGGCCACCACCAGGCGCACCCCGGCTTCGGCGACCAGCTCGTCGCGGGTCTGCAGGACCTCGTCGAAATTGTGGCCGGTGTCCACGTGCATCACCGGGAACGGCGGCCGGCCGGGCCGAAAAGCCTTGAGCGCCAGGTGCAGCATGACGATCGAGTCCTTGCCGCCGGAGAACAGCAGCACCGGTCGCTCGAACTCGGCGGCCACTTCCCGGATGATATGAATCGCCTCGGCCTCGAGCGAGCGCAGATGGCTCAGTTCGTATTGCCCGGCGGCGGGGCCGGTAGTGACGTCGGTACTCATGCGCCTCATATCCCGGTTAAGTTGGTTGAATTGACCGTAATTGCGGTAATGCCAATAATAGAACCAGTCACCAATGGCAGTGTCAATGATGGCTGGCGAGCAGACGCGAACTCGCACGATTTGGGCACAAATCGTGCGAGTTCGCGCCTGCTCGCGCCCCCGTGCGCGGGTGGTCGCGGTGGCATCGAGGACGCGCCGGGACAGAGTCCGTGGGGCGCACGGGTTCTCGCCGGTGCGGGTGATAGATTCCGGCTGCTACCCCACGCCGATGTGATCGCGCGGTCCTCGGCGCTCCTGTCCAACGCGGTTCCGGTCGGAGTCTTACACGTCCATGGCGGGCAACATCGACAATGGGGAATGCACGCTGCTCGGATGGCGAGAGTGGGTGTCGCTTCCCGACCTGGGGATCGAACACATCAAGTGCAAGGTGGACACCGGTGCGCGGACTTCCGCGCTGCACGCGTTCTTTGTCGAGCCGCTGGTCGAGAACGGGCGGCGACGGGTGCGATTCGGCATGCGTCCGCTGCAGCACGCGAGCATCGAACAGATCTGCTTTGCCGATGTCCTGGACGAGCGCGTGGTCGCCGATTCGGGCGGGCACCGGGAGCAACGCTTCGTCATCGAGACCACGGTCGAGGTATTCGGCGAGCGCTTCCTTGCCGAGATCACGCTCACCGACCGAGAGACAATGCGCTTCCGGATGCTGCTCGGGCGCACGGCGCTGCGCGGACGCTTCCACGTCGACCCGTCCCGCTCCTACCTGTCAGGACGCCCGCGTCTTGGCGCCCACCGACTGCCGGGGGAACGGCGATGAGAATCGCGATCTTGTCCCGCAACCCGAAGCTGTACTCGACCCGGCGGCTGGTCGAGGCCGCCGAAAATCGCGCGCACGACGTTGTGGTACTCGACCACCTCAAGTGCTACATGGACATCGCCTCGCACGATCCCGCGGTCCACTACCGCGGTGAGGAGCTCGAGTCCTTCGACGCGGTGATCCCCCGGATCGGCGCGTCGGTGACGTTCTACGGCTCGGCCGTGGTGCGTCAGTTCGAGATGATGGGGACGTACTGCCTGAACGAGTCGGTCGCGATCACCCGCTCGCGCGACAAGCTGCGTTCGCTGCAGATCCTGGCGCGGGCGGGGATCGGCCTGCCGGTTACCGCCTTCGCGCATTCCACCGATGCCACCTCCGAGCTGATCGAGATCGTCGGCGGCGCACCGCTTGTGGTGAAGCTGCTCGAGGGCACCCAGGGCAAGGGCACCGTGTTGTGTGAGACACGCTCCGCGGCCGAGGCGATCATCGAGGCATTCCGCGGACTGAGGGCGAATTTTCTGGTTCAGGAGTACATCAAGGAGGCGCACGGCGCGGACGTCCGCTGCTTCGTGATCGGCAACAAGGTGGTCGCGGCGATGAAGCGCCAGGCCAAGGCCGGCGAGTTCCGCTCGAATCTGCACCGGGGCGGTGCCGCGTCGCTCGTCCGGCTCACACCTGAGGAGCGTTCGACCGCGGTGCGCGCCGCGCAGCGCCTGGGCTTGAACGTGTCCGGCGTCGACATCCTGCGCTCGAACCATGGACCCGTGGTGCTCGAGGTCAATTCCTCGCCCGGCCTCGAAGGCATCGAAGAAGCGACCAAGCGCGACGTCGCCAAGCTGATCATCGAGTTCATCGAGAAGCACGCCCGGCACGGCAAGACCAACACGCGGGGCAAAGGTTGAGCGCCGACCTGCTGATCGGCGGCGAGTCGATCGCGCCCGGCACCCGCGCCACTGTCGAGCTACCGATCCCGCAGCTTTACACACACACGCCGCTGACAATGCGGGTGCAGGTGATACGCGGCCGGCGGGACGGCCCGCGACTGTTCGTGTGCGCCGCGGTGCACGGCGACGAGCTCAACGGCGTCGAGATCATCCGCCGCCTGCTGCGTCGGCCTGCGCTGGCGAAGCTGCGCGGGACGCTGATCGCGATACCGATCGTGAATGTCTATGGGGTGCTGCACCACTCGCGCTACCTACCCGACCGGCGCGACCTGAACCGCTCGTTCCCGGGCTCGGGGCGCGGTTCGCTGACGGCAAAACTCGCCGACCGGTTCATGACCGAGATCGTCGCCAATTGCACCCACGGCATCGACCTGCACACCGCGGCCATCCACCGCGACAACCTTCCGCAGATCCGCGGCAACCTCGACGACCCCGAGACCCTCGCGCTGGCCCGCAGCTTCGGAGTGCCGGTACTGATCAATGCGGCGGTCCGCGACGGCTCGCTGCGCGAGGCGGCCGCAGCGTTGGGGATCCCGACGCTGCTCTATGAGGCGGGCGAGGCGCTGCGCTTTGCAGAGATGGCGATACGCCCTGGGGTGCAGGGCATCGTCAACGTGATGCGTGCGCTCGGCATGCTTGCGCCGCCACGCCGACACCGCGCCGGCGCCGAGCCGTTCGTGGCGCGTTCGAGCGCATGGGTGCGCGCGCCCGAGAGCGGCATGTTCCGCGCCGCCAAGCCGCTCGGCGCCCGAGTCGAGCGCGGCGAGCAGATCGGCACGATCAGCGATCCCTTCGGCGACGCCGAGATCGCGGTGAGCGCGGACCATTCCGGGCTGGTCATTGGGCGAAGCCAGCTGCCCATCGTCCACCAGGGTGATGCGCTGTTCCACGTCGCGCGTTTCGAAGACGTTGTCGAGGTAGCGCAGCATGTGGTGGACTTCCAGGCCGCCCACGACGACGGGTGATCGATGCTGCGGGGCGGGGCGCTCGGGCCGCGGCGCGCGAGCCGGGCCCCCGCGAGCAGGCGCCCGCGCGAGCCGGGCCCCCGCGAGCAGGCGCAAAATCGCGTTGGAGCACTGGCTCCAACGTGATTTTGTGTCTGCTCGGCCTAGAGGGTGACCTCTTCGAGCTTGCCGGTGGCGACGTCGAACACGAATCCGCGCAGCGACTCGTGCTTGGTGACGAAGGGACTGTGCTCGATCCGTCGCAGCGACTGGCGGACGTCCTCGGCGACGTCCGGAAAGGCCTCGGCCGCCCACGGCGGCTTGATGCCGGTCTCCTCCTGGATGCTGCGCTTGAAGTCGTCGTCGGTGAAGGTGAGCATCCCGCAGTCGGTGTGGTGGATCAGGATGATCTCCTTGGTGCCCAGCAATCGCTGGGAGATGGCCAGCGAACGGATCGCGTCGTCGGTGGCCACGCCGCCGGCGTTGCGGATGACGTGCGACTCCCCCTCGTTGATGCCCAGCACGCGATAGACGTCGATGCGGGCATCCATGCACGCCAGCACTGCGATGTGTTTGCTGGGCGGCAATGGCAGAGGCCCCTGGAAGCTGCTGGCGTAGGCGGCGTTGTTGGCCAGGTAATCGTCGGTAACAGTCACGCAGGGCTCCCTTGGTAATCGCGGAAAATCATTTGCTGCGCAGTTCGACAACCGCTGGATCTTAACAACTGCGCGGCGGCATTTCACCGGTGCGGATCAGCGGGATCGGAATGGCCGGGCCGCCCCACGACACGTTGGCCGCGGCTCGCTACCCTGTCCCCATGCGGCAGGGGTGGTAGGGAGTGACGCGTTTTCTGCTGCGCCGGCTACTCAAATACGTCGTGCTGCTGGCGCTGGCCACTTTTCTCACCTATTGCCTGACGTCGGTGACGTTTCACCCGCTTGAGGGCCTGATGCAGCGCAGTCCCCGGCCGCCGCAGTCCGTCATCGACGCGAAGGCCCACGATCTCGGCCTGGACCGGCCTATTCCGCTGCGCTACGCACACTGGGTATCGCGGGCGGTGCAGGGAGATTTCGGCAAGACCGTCACCGGTCAACCGGTAGGCACCGAGTTGGGCCGCCGTGTCGGGGTCAGTCTGCGGTTGCTCGTCGTGGGATCCGTGGTGGGCACGCTGCTGGGCATTGCGCTCGGAGCGTGGGGCGCGATTCGTCAGTATCGGTTCAGTGACCGCATGGTCACCATCATCGCCCTGTTGATCATCAGCACGCCGTCGTTCGTCATGGCCAACCTGCTGATCATCGGCGCGCTGCGGATCAACTGGGCGTTGGGCATCCAGCTCTTCGACTACACCGGCGAGACATCACCTGGTATCGACGACGGGACCTGGGCGGCCGTGGCGGACCGGCTGAAGCATCTGGTGCTGCCGACACTCACGCTGGTGCTCGGTGCCGCCGCCGGTTACAGCCGTTATCAACGCAACGCGATGCTCGACGTGCTCGGCCAGGATTTCATTCGCACCGCCCGCGCCAAGGGCCTGACACGCCGGCGCGCGTTGGTGAAGCACGGGCTGCGCACCGCCCTGATCCCCATGGCGACACTGTTCGCCTACAGCGTGGCCGGGCTGTTCGGCGGGGCCGTGTTCGTCGAGAAAATCTTCGGCTGGCACGGCATGGGCGAATGGACGATCCGGGGCGTCGCCACCCAGGACACCAACATCGTTGCCGCGATCACGCTCTTCTTGAGCACGGTCGTCCTGCTGGCGGGCCTGCTCTCCGACATCTTCTACGCGGCACTGGACCCGAGGGTACGAGTGTCATGACCGTCATCAAACAGACGACAGCGACGGAGTTCACCTCGCGGCGGACCCTGGTGCTGCGCAGGTTGCTGCGCAGCCGCTCCGCGATGGTCGCGCTGGCAATCCTGGTGCTGCTTTTCGTCGGCTGTTACCTGCTGCCCCCATTACTGCCGTACACCTACCAGGACCTGGATTTCGACGCATTGCTGCAGCCGCCGAACGGCCGGCACTGGCTGGGAACCAACGCGCTCGGACAAGACCTGCTCGCACAAACCCTGCGCGGGATGCAGAAGTCCATGCTGATCGGTGTCTGTGTAGCGGTGATCTCCACGGGTATCGCCGCAGCCGTAGGGTCGGTCGCGGGATATTTCGGTGGATGGCGCGACGGTGCGCTGATGTTCCTGGTCGACCTGATGCTGGTGATTCCGTCCCTCTACCTGATTCTGATCGTCTCGCCGCGAACCAAGAACTCGGCAAACATCATCTCGCTGATCCTGCTGCTGGCCGGCTTCGGGTGGATGGTCAGCTCGCGCATGGTGCGGGGCTTGACGATGAGCCTGCGGGAGCGCGAATTCATCCGCGCGGCAAGGTATATGGGTGTATCCAGCCGTCGGATCATCCTGCAGCACGTGTTACCCAACGTGGCGTCCATCCTGATCATCGACGCGACGTTGAACGTCTCGGCGGCCATTCTCGCCGAAACCGGCTTGAGCTACCTCGGTTTTGGTGTCCAACCGCCGGACGTTTCGCTGGGAACGCTGATCGCCGACAGCACCCAGTCGGCCACCACCTTTCCGTGGGTGTTCCTGGTACCGGCCGGGGTGCTGGTGCTGATTCTGTTCTGCGCCAACATCACCGGTGACGCACTCCGAGACGCTTTCGATCCCGCAGCCAAAAACCTGCGGCGTGGTGGCGCATGAGTCCAGTGCTCGAGGTGACCGACCTGGCCGTCACCTTCCCCACCGACAACGCTCCCGTGACCGCGGTACGTGGCATCAGTTATCGGGTCGACCCGGGTGAAGTGGTGGCCATGGTGGGCGAATCCGGTTCCGGTAAGTCGGCGGCGGCAATGGCGGCAGTGGGTCTGCTGCCGGATTACGCGCGGGTAAGCGGTTCGATTCGGCTGCAGGGCACCGAAGTGCTGGGGCTTGCCGACGGCGCCATGTCAAAGTTCCGTGGAAAGTCGATCGGCACGGTGTTCCAGGACCCCATGTCGGCACTGACGCCTGTCTACACCGTCGGCGATCAGGTCGCTGAGGCGATTCGAGTGCATCAGCCGCGTGTCTCCAGAAAGGCCGCCGGCCAGCGCGCGATCGAACTTCTCGAGCTGGTCGGCATTACGCAGCCCCATCAACGGGTCCGGGCCTTTCCACACGAGCTTTCCGGAGGTGAACGGCAACGCGTCGTCATCGCGATCGCCATCGCGAATGATCCCGATCTGTTGATCTGCGACGAACCCACCACCGCCCTCGACGTAACCGTGCAGGCCCAGATCCTTGAAGTGCTCAAGACGGCCCGCGACGTCACCGGCGCCGGGGTGCTCATCATCACCCACGACCTCGGGGTGGTCGCCGAGTTCGCCGACCGCGCACTGGTGATGTACGCCGGTCGAGTCGTTGAATCGGCCAGGGTGGCCGACCTGTACCGAGATCGCCAGATGCCCTACACGATCGGTCTATTGGGCTCGGTTCCGCACCTGGACGCCCCTCAGGGCACCCGATTGGTGCCGATACCGGGCGCTCCGCCGTCGCTCGTCGGATTGGATCCCGGATGCCCGTTCGCGCCGCGGTGTCCGTTGGTCATCGACGAATGCCTTAGCGCCGAACCGGAATTGGTCGAAGTCGGCGCCGATCATCGTGCCGCCTGCATTCGCACCGATCAGGCCGCCGGGCGAAGCGCCGCCGACATATACGGCGTCGACACCGCCGTGCGCGGCGCGACGATCGATACCTCGGAAGTCGTCGTCAAAGTGCGTGACCTGGTCAAGACGTTCCCGTTGACCAAGGGTGTGCTGCTCCGCCGCAACGTGGGCGAAGTCCGCGCGGTAGACGGTGTCAGCTTCGAACTGCTGCAGGGCCAGACGCTGGGCATCGTCGGTGAATCCGGTTCGGGCAAATCGACGACCTTGTACCAGATCCTGGAACTGACTGCGCCGCAATCCGGTTCGATCGAAATGCTTGGAGCGGACGTGGCCACCCTCAGCAAGGCAGATCGCCGATCACTGCGGCGCGACATCCAGTTGGTGTTTCAAGACCCTGCGGCATCGCTGGATCCGCGACTGCCGGTATTCGACCTGCTCGCCGAACCGTTGCTGGCCAACGGGTTCAACAAGAGCGACACCAACACTCGGGTAGCCGAACTATTGGAAACCGTGGGACTGCGCCGGGCCGACGCCGACCGGTACCCCGCTGAGTTCTCCGGTGGGCAGAAGCAGCGGATCGGCGTCGCACGTGCGCTGGCACTGCAGCCCAGAATTCTCGCCCTCGACGAACCGGTGTCGGCGCTTGACGTCTCGATTCAGGCCGGGATCATCAACCTCTTGCTGGACCTGCAGGACCGGTTCGGTTTATCGTATCTGTTTGTCTCCCATGATCTTTCAGTGGTCAAACACCTGGCCCATCGGGTGGTCGTGATGCATCGCGGCATCGTGGTCGAGCAGGGTGACAGCCAGGAGGTGTTCGGCAATCCGCAGCACGAGTACACCCGGGGCCTGTTGGGCGCGGTACCGCGAACGGAGGCGGGCAATGTCTGACCGCACCGGCCCGACGAACAGGGGCGGCCGTGCGGTCATGGCGTTTCTCATTGCTGCTCTGGTGCTGTCGGGGTGCGCGGGAGGTGTCTCGGTACCGCCGCCGGGGTCCGCGAACGCGGTGCTGGGCGGCGATAGCGACATCAACCCGCAGAATCCGGCGACGTTGCGCAGGGGCGGCGACTTGCGGTTGGCGCTCAGCGATTTCCCGCCCAACTTCAACGTCCTGCACATCGACGGCAACAGCGCCGAGACGGCGAGCTTGCTCAAACCTACTTTGCCCAGTGCGTTCACCATCGGACCGGACGGCTCGACGAGCGTCAACACCAACTACTTCACCAACGTGGAGCTCACCGGGACCAACCCGCAGGTGATCACCTACACCATCAATCCCAGGGCGGTCTGGTCTGACGGCACGCCGATCACGTGGCAGGACATTGCCAGCCAGATCCACGCCACCAGCGGTGCGGACAAGGCGTTCGAGATCGCCCTGACCAATGGCTCCGAACGCGTCGCCTCGGTTACCCGCGGTGTCGACGATCGGCAGGCCATCGTGACCTTCGCCAAGCCCTACGCCGAGTGGCGAGGCATGTTCGCCGGGAACGGGATGCTACTGCCCGCCAGCGTGACGGGCACCCCCGAAGCATTCAACAGCGGTTGGCTTGATGCACCGGCCCTATCCGCCGGCCCCTTCATCGTGTCCAAGCTGGACCGGGCCAAGCAGCGAATCACGTTGACCCGCAACCCTCGATGGTGGGGCCGGCAGCCGCTGTTGGATACCATCACATACCTGGTGCTCGATCCGTCTGCGGCGTTGCCCGCACTACAGAACAACACCATCGATGCCACCGGAGTCGGGTCGCTCGACCAACTCGTCATCGCCCAGCACACCAAGGGTATAGCGATCCGAAGCGCGTCGGCGCCCAGTTGGACCCATTTCACGATGAACGGCGCCACCGGCTCGATCCTGCACGATCGCGAGCTGCGGCTGGCGGTATGCAAGGGCATCGATCGAAAGACGATCGCTGATGTCGCATTGCACGGCCTCATCGCGAACCCGGTGCCCCTGAACAATCACGTATTCGTCGCCGGCCAGGAGGGATATCAGGACAACAGCCTTCCCTACGACCCCCAGCAGGCAAAACGGGACCTCGACTCGCTGGGCTGGAAGATGAACGGCGAATTTCGCGAGAAGAACGGGCAGCCGCTGGTGGTTCGCCTGCTGTTCTACGAATCACCTAACGCGAAGGTCTTCACCCAGATCGCTCAGCACAGCCTCGCCGAGATCGGTGTCAAACTCGAACTCCAGGGCCGCTCCGGCAGCGGCTTTTTCAGCAACTACGTCAACGTCGGCGACTTCGATATCGCGTTGTTCGGCTGGCAGGGCGACGCCTTCCCGCTGTCCGGACTGACCCAGATCTACGCGTCGTACGGGGACAGCAACTTCGGCAAGATCGGCAGCCCGCAGATCGATGCCAAGATCGAGCAGACGTTGGGGGAACTCGATCCCGGACGGGCCCGCGCGTTGGCCAACGACGTCGACCGCCTCGTGTGGGACGAAGGGTTCAGCCTGCCCATTATCCAGTCCCCTGGCACCGTCGCAGTCCGTAGTGATCTCGCGAACTTCGGCGCGCGGGGACTCGCCGACCTGGACTACACCGCGATCGGGTTCATGCGCTGATCCCGGTGCAGCAAGGGCGGCACCGCCGCCTCCACGGTGGCCGCCACGTCAATCGCCTTCCACAGCACGCGCATCGGCAGCCGCGCCGGGAGCGCGTCCAGCTCACGGGCGCGTCCGGCCAGCCCGCCGAATTCGCCGCGACAGACCGCGCCGGCGATCGCCAGGGTGGCCGGTTCACGAAAGTCCAGCGCGCTGTGCGCCATGGTGGGCATCCGCAACAGCACGGCGTTGGGCAACAGCGACGTCGCGCGCTCGGCCACTACCAACGGAGTGACGAGATCGCGGCCACCGCCGACCACCACCGTCGGCCAGCTGAACTTCGGCAGCTCCGCGATCAAGTCGTAGGGTTCGGCTTCGAAATCGGCTGTCATATCCAAGGTTTCGCGTACTGCCATGGCCGGATCGAGCGGCAGGCCGTCCGGCTCGGCGGCGTAGTCTAGTTCACGGAAGGCGATGCGGCTCACCAGATCGGCTTCGTACCGATATGGCACTTTGCGGCTGACGCCCATCGTGGTGAACCGAACCAACGCCCGCCACAACATCTTTCGTCCGTCAAGCAACAGGTCGAGTTGATGGTCGAGCATCGATGCGCCGCCGTAGCCGTACACCGTCGCCGCCACCTGTCCCGCTGATGGCGTCATCACCCCGGCTTCCACCAGGCGCCGAACCTTGGGCGCCAGGGAGACGGTTTCGGGGCTGTCGCCACCGAGCAGAACGCCGCGGATCGCATCACGCACGGCGACGATGTCATGGGCCGACAAGACCGGCGAGTCCAGGATCATCGCGTGCACCCGATGTGGATGGCGGACACCCACGCCCGCGGCGATATAGCTGCCGTAGGAGGAGCCGTAGATGACGGCGGAGTCCACGTGCGCGTCGTCGAGAACCGCGGCCACATCGTCGACCACCTGGTCGATCGTCAGCGCCTGCGGCGGCAGGTCGGCACCGGCGTCGTCGTGACGCGACATTCCCAGCCCGCGGTGCTCGATCATGATGACGTCCAGACCGGAGGCGGCCGCACGACGGCGAAAACCCTGATACAACCGCAGCGACGCCACCCCGGGGCCGCCCGGAATGACCACCAAGGGGTGCGCCGACTTGCGACCGGTACGCACGTAAAAGAGATCGAACTCCTCAGCGCTGCCCGGCGAGACGGGCCGGCGGACCGGGCGTACACCCGGCAGCTTCGCCAGCTTCTCGTGCACCCGGCGCCGTTTCGCGTTCATGGTCATCGGTGACAACCCGTCATGCGTGCCATTGTGCACAGAACGCCGGCGCCCGGCACGTCGGCTGGCTGTGGGTTAGCTTCGGATCAGGTCAGCGGCCTTTTCACCGATCAGCACCGATGGCGCATGGGTGTGTCCGCGGATCGTGCTCGGCATCACTGAGGCATCGGCGACCCGCAACCCGTCGACCCCGCGGACCTTGAGCTGCGGGTCAACCACACTGGCGCCGTCGCTGCCCATCCGGCAGGTACCCATCGGGTGATACAGCGTGTGCGAGCAGTCGTTGAGGGCGAGCTCGAGGGTCGCGTCGTCGAGCTCGCCGCAGTTTCGGGGCCGGACCACCGGTCCGAGCACGTCCCGCAACGACGGCGCCCGGGCAATCTCGGCACAGATCCGCAGCCCCACCATCATCGCGGCGCGATCTCTGGGATCGGAGAGGTAGCGCGGATCGATGACCGGTTTGTCGTGCGGATCGGCCGAGCGCAGTGTGATCTGACCGCGGCTTTCCGGTGCGACCAGGATCGGACCGAAGACGACTCCGTGCCCCGCGGCGGGCTGTAACGCCTCGTCGTAGAAGGGCGCGGGCGCGAAGATCAGCTCCAGATCGGGTAGCTCGAGTTCGGGCCGGCTGCGGACGAATCCGTACGCCTCACCGACATTGGAGGTGAGCATGCCGCGGCGCCGCAACAGATAGTTGAGCAACTGCTTGGGCTTCTCCGCGGCGAACAGCGTGTCGTCCTCGACGTCGAAGCCTACGGGTGTCACCAGGTGGTCGATCAGGTTCTGTCCCACCTCCGGTGCATGGTGCACGGTCTCGATGCCGTGCTCGGCGAGGTGGTCGCGATCTCCGATGCCGGAGAGCATGAGCAGTTGCGGGCTGTTGACGGCGCCGCCGCACAGCACCACTTCGCGACGGGCGTGCACCACGGCGGTTTGACCGGCCCGCTGGTATTCGACACCGACCGCCCTGCCGCCGTCGAAGAGGATCCGGGTGACCGTGGCGTCGGTGAGCAAGGTGAGGTTCTTGCGGCTCATCGCCGGCTTGAGGTAAGCGTCGGCGGTGCTGTAGCGGGCACCTCGGCGCTGAGTGACGACGGTTTCGCAAAAGCCCTCTGGCGATGTGGAATTCGGCCGCGCCGCGGGGTAGCCGCATTCGCGGGCGGCGGCCAGCCAGGCCGCGGTCAACGCTCGCGGACTGCGCTGACGGGAGATGTGCAGCGGGCCGGTGACCCCGCTGTCGTCACCGCTGACGAAATGCCATGCCGCGCTGACGTCCTCGATGCGGCGGTAGTACTCGAGGGCAGCCGCGCCGGACCATTGTTCGTCGGCTCGCTTGGCCCACTCGTCGTAGTCCGCGCTGAAGCCGCGCACCCACATCATGGCATTCATCGACGAACAACCGCCCAGGACTTTGCCTCGGGGCCAATAGATCTGACGTCCGTCGAGTCCAGGCTGAGGTTTGGTCAGGTAGTTCCAGTCGACCTCGCTGCGGAACAGCTTGGAGAAGACCGCGGGGATTCCGATGAACCTGTTGGTATCACCCGGCCCGGCTTCGAGCGCCACCACCTCGGTGGCCGGGTCGGCGGTGAGTCGATTGATCACGACGGCGCCGGCCGAGCCGGTGCCGATGACTACGTAGTCACGCTGGATGTCCATCGCCCATCCTGGTTTTCGGCCATCAGCCGGGCACTTGGGGTACGCCCCCGCAAGTGGGAGCGGCCCCCACCCGCTTGCGGGGACCGGGTCGCCACCATTCGCCCAGTGTATGCCTGCCTGAGCACAGGCACTATGCGTTCAGATCGATGCGATGCGCCCCCGTGACACCGTCGTATCTGGTGGGACTGCACGTCAGGACGATGACCTGGCCGTGCGAGCCTACCGTGTCGAACACTTCACTCATCTTGGCCAACCGGTTCGGGTCGGTGAAGCCCAGGGCGTCGTCAACGACCACGGGGACGGTGTCCTCCTTGGCGACCAGGGATGCACCCGCCAACCGCGCCAGAATGCCGAGCTGCTCCCTCGCCCCACCCGACAATGACTCGTAGGGCACCGTGACACCGTCCAGGGTGCGGTTGAGGATTCGCAGATCGCTGTCGACGTCTATCTCGAACGTCGCCCCGAACACCGGGCGGCCGAGGCGCTGCAGCTCGGCGCGGTAGGGCTCGACATAGCGTTTGCGCGTGTTGTCGCGGTGCCGGCTCATCACCGACCGCAACAACTGCGCGGCCCTGGCCCGCGCACCGACCCGGGCATGCTGGCAGGTGGCGTGTTCCAGCTCGATCTCGGCGGCATCGAGCCTTCCCTGCCGCCCCTCGCTGCGCAGCACCGCAAGTTCGATGCTGATCTGACGCAACGCGGCGATCGCAGCTTCATGGCGCTCGCGGAGGCCTTCAGTCACCTTCATCGCCTCGGCGAGTTCGGCGGCGATCGTGTCCGGCTCCGCAGCCGCCAGGGCCAAGTCCAGTTCAGACACACGCATTGCGGCACTCTGCGCGGCATGACGCTCTGCCTCGGCCGTGTTGGCAAGCGCCTCATCGGTCACCGCCGCCCGCTCTGCGGCCAGCCGAGTCGCCGCGGCGTCCAGCTCTGCGCGTTGCTTGGCGGCATCGTTGCACAGGACCATCGCCTGCGTCGTCGCCTCGGAGAGACGGCGGGCAGCCGACGTCGCGATCTGCCGCCGACATTCACACTCGGCCTGCGCGGCTGAGTGAGCCGCTTCAGCGGCATCCCGCTCCGCGCGGGCGCCGGCGATGTCCGTGGCGAACAGATCCGGAGTCGCAGGTTGGCCGGCATGCAGCTGCGCCAGCCTGGCTCGCAGCTCGTCGACCCGTTCGTCGCCGCACAATCCGGCCACTGTCGCGGCGAGTCGCTCGCGAGTGGCGCACAATTCATGTTGCCGTTGATGGATCAGGCGCGCCGACGGGACATCGGCCACTGCGGCCGCTTCCAGCGCGGCGACGAGATCCTGTTGCGCATCGCGGTATTTGGCGCGGACATCGAGGGCGGCAGCGCCCGGGATCACCCGGGTGGTGAGCACCCCGGCAATCTCGACGTCGGTGGGACCGGTCGCGGTGATCGACCAGCTGTCCCCGGCGGGCAACACGATGCGTTGATCGCCGACGCCCAGCTCGATGTCGGTGGCGGCGGTGAACTGCAGGACTGCGGAGATCATTTCCAGCTGGTCACCGGCGCGGTCCACTGCCGCCGCAGCCTGTTCGATGCGATGCAGCAACTCATCGGTCAGCACGATCTCGGACAGCTCTTTCCCGATCGGCTCGAGGTCGCGTTCGAGTCCCTCGATCTTGGTCAGCCGGGCGCGCAGCCGGTCGGCTTCCTCACGCCCGGCGATCTGGTCGAGAGTTCTGCGAGCGGCCTCGGCGCGTTCTTGTGCCGCGGCCAGGATCGCTGCTGCTTCCCGGGCCGCGGCATCGCAGGCTGCGGCTTCGCGCGCCGTCGCCGCCTGCCGCCCGGCGGCCTCTTCGCTCTGGGCCAATAATGCGGCGATTGTTGCTGCGCGAGAATCGATTTCGGCGATCAGCGCTAGACGGCTGGTGTGCGCTGCGCTGGACGCATTGCTGGCTGCAGCGGCCGCGGCGGCGATCAATCTGACTTCCCTCACCTCATCGCCGAGCGCCTTGACTCGGTCGGCCGCAGCCTGCGCTGCAGCCAGCCGCGGCCCAGCGGCTACCTGCTGCTGCGCCAATTCCGACGTTTCCCGGGTCAACTCGGCGTGGCGGCTCACCCGGTCGTCGACCTCGGCCATCGCCTGCGCACACTCGGCCACCGCGGCCTTGGCGTCGGCCAACCGGGAAATTGCGGCGGACCACTCCCCGGTCGGGCGCCCGGTCGCAGTGAAGTACCGCGCGTATTCGCCGTCGATCCGCTCGATGAGCAGCGGCTCAGTGCCGCACAGCGCGGCGTCGCCGACGGACTGCGAGGCGGCGATGTCGAGGGCACGCGACAGCGCATCACATCCGGAAAGGTCGACCGCCGCAGTGGACGCGGACTGCAACACCCGCTGGGCACGCCACAGCTCGGTATCAACCGTCTCGGCCAACATCGCGCGAACCCGCTCGTGCGCTTCGTCGCCGGTGAGTTGTTCGCGGCGCGGCGCCAGCACTGTCAACTCCGTCTCGCACCTCTTGTGAAACCGCTTGTGATACACGAAACGATAGGGGCCGCTGCTGATTTCGGCGGTTACCTCCGAGCCGACATCAGCGTTGGCCGGCTTGACCTGCTTGACATCTTTCTTCGTCGAGCGGTCCTTGTATTCGAGCAACAGGTCGAGTGCCTCGATCAGCGAGGACTTGCCGATCTCGTTGGCCCCGGACACCACGACCACGCCTTGGTCGGGAAATTCGATCTCGCGGTGCTTGATGCCACGGTAGTTAGCCAGGATCAACCGGTGCAATTTCACGCCGCACCTCGATCTGCCAGACGGAGCAACAGCGCCAGCGCCGCCTGGGCGTCGACGGAGCCGGCGGCACCTGCACGGGCCGTCGCGACCAACTCGTCGACCGCGGCGGCCGCGAACCCGCCGATGCCGAGGTCATCGAACTCCCCGTCCGCCGGCACGACGGCCAGGTCGGTGTGCCGCTCCCACAGCCCGAGCCAGGCGAACAACCGCGAGTATCTGTCCAGACACGCGTCGAGCGCCGCACGGTCGGTCACGGTCAACGATCCCGTCAACGCCAGGCGCACCACGGTGCGGTCCTTGTCAGGCATCAGATCCAGGTTCAGATCCAGATCGGCAATGCACCGACTCGTGTCGACCTGATTGTGCAATGTGACAAAGCGCCACCTGCCGATGTGCCGGGACTCGACGGTGACGGGGCGGCCGGGATCGGTCTCGTCGATGTCGACGATCAGCACGTGTCCGGGGTCGGCCTCGACGTCGTCATAGTTGGTGACCTCCGGCGAACCCGGGTACCAGACCCGGCCACTGTCCCCGACCCTGGTGAGCGAGTGCTTGTCACCGAGGGCGACATAGTGAATTTTCCCGTCCGACAATGCCTTTTCGATACTGGCGAGCCGGATCAGCGAGGGCTTGGCAGGGTCGGGGTCGAGCACGTCGACGCCGCCGTGCGCGACGAGAACCCGGGTGACCCCGTCGGCGGACAGGCCTTCGAGCGCCCCGGCGACCAGATCTGTAGTGGGCGCCTTGGACCGCCACGGTACCGCGACGATCTGCACGCCGGGCCGGATCTCATGTACGCCGGCGTGGTCGAGCACCACGACGTTGTGTGGGCATTCGGAAGTGAACAGCGCGCCGGTGTAGACCGACGACGCATCCAGCGGATCGTGATTTCCGGGCAAAAGGTAGACGGGAATACCGATGGCGCGCATGGCTTGCAACGACTGGCCGATGACCTGCGGGGCCAACTGGTTGTGTTCGAAGACGTCTCCCGAGACGACGACGAACTCCGCACCCACTTCATCGGCCAGCCCCCCCAGTGCGGCCACCGCGTCCCGACGGGCCGCCGAATAACGCGGCTGGGCCTCCCCGGCAAGAAAATGCCGTGTCATGCCCAGCTGCCAATCAGCGGTGTGCAGGAACCGCATGTCTTCGACCCCCTTCCAGAGCGTGATCGGCGTTGCATCGGGAGTGTATGGCTGGGCGCCGACAAGTCCCGGCAGGCTGATCGGAGGGTCCGGCCCCGGGTGTGATCCGGGATGCACTGCAATCCCGTGCGTCACTCTGGTTTCAGGCTCTCACCCGTCAGCCCGCCGGCGCGTGCAGAAAAAGCACGGCGCGCCAGACGTCATTGTGCGGACGCTCCCAGGCAACCGGGGGCGCTGAGTACGCCCCGTTCCCCAGTGGCTAACGTGGGCCGGTGAATGAACGGCGCACCCTGATCCTGATGCGACACGGGAAATCCGCGTACCCCGATGGGGTGCCCGACCATGACCGGCCGCTGGCGCCACGCGGTCGCCGGGAAGCGGGGCTGGGAGGCGACTGGCTGCGTGCCAACACGCCGACCATCGATGCCGTGCTGTGCTCGACAGCCGTACGTACCCGAGAAACCCTGGCATGCAGCGGGATCGACGCGCCGGCCCACTACCTCAGGCAGCTTTACGGTGCCACGCCCGGCACGGTGATCGACGAGATCAATCGAGTCGGCGACGACGTCGCTACCTTGCTCATCGTCGGACACGAGCCGACGACATCGTCGGTGGCACTGATCCTCGCGGACACCGACACCAGCAACGTCGTTGCAGCGGAAAGCATTTCAAGGAAATTCCCGACGTCGGGCATCGCGGTGCTACAGGTTTCAGGTCGCTGGGCCGGCGTGGCGCCCGGCAACGCTGCCCTCGTCGAGTTTCAGGTACCCCGCTAGAGAGTGAGTCAGCCGTTGTTGCCGGATGCGCCGGCGCCGCCCGCTTTCCCGTTTTGTCCGGACCCGAAGATGATCGCCCCGGCGCCGTTGCGACCGCCCGCACTGCCGGCGCCGCCGGTTCCGCCGAGCCCACCGGTGCCGCCCGCACCGAGGGCACCGCGGCTGCCCGCACCGCCGAGTAATCCCCCGGACCCGCCGGTAGCGCCGGGCGCGCCGCCCGCACCGCCGTTGCCGCCGGTGCCTCCGGTGCCGCCGTCCCCGCCGTTTCCGCCAGCTCCGCCGATCGCGTTGCCCGAAACGGCCACCGTAGCCGCGCCTCCGGTACCGCCGGAGCCACCGACCCCTCCGTAGCCGCCGACTCCGCCGACTCCTCCGACACCGCCGTCCCCACTAGGGCCACCATTACCGAACAGCCGCCCGCCACTGCCGCCGTCTCCGCCCTGGCCTCCCGCGCCGCCAAAGCCTCCGGTTCCGCCGGTACCGCCGCCGCCTGCGTCACCGCCGTCGCCGCCCTTGTTGAAACTAGTCGTAATTGGCCCTAAGGCGTTGCCGCCGTCGCCGCCACCACCACCGGAACCGCCCGTGGCGCCGCCACCACCCGCACCGCCGGCGCCTCCCGCGCCACCGGCGCCACCATTACCGACCAGGAATCCACCCGCGCCACCGTGACCCCCGGCTCCGCCGGTGCCGCCGTTGCCACCACCATTGCCCCCGGACCCTGCGCCTCCGGCTCCGCCGAAGCCACCGCCGTTGATCAAAGCGTTGCTGGCGGACCCGCCGTTCCCGCCGGCGCCACCCGCGGTCCCGGCGGTTACGCCCGGGGCACCAGCGCCACCGATAGCCCCGGTGGCGAAATTGGAGACGCCCGGAGCCGTCGACGCTGACCCGCCGGACCCACCCGCGCCGCCGTCGGCCCCGCCATTGCCGCCGGCTCCGCCGGCGGCCTGGGCACCTTTAGCGTCAATGTTGAAGGCGGTTCCCCCAGCACCGCCGGTTCCGCCGGTCAGACCTGCCCCGCCCGGGCTGCCGGTACCCCCGGCAGGCGCTGAAGCGACGCCGCCGGTACCCGTCACTGCACCGCCGGCGGTGCCGGTGGCGGCGGACCCGGTTGGGGTGGGATTGACACCCGCGGCACCGGCCAGGCCGGTACCGCCCTGCCCGCCCGCTCCGCCGTCACCGAACAAGATCGCGCTACCTCCATCACCGCCGCGACCGGGCAGCCCGCCACTGACACCCGCGAGCGCGGCACCACCCTGGCCGCCGGCTCCACCGTGACCATAAAGCCACCCGCCCGCGCCCCCGTTACCCCCAAGTTGCCCCGGACCACCCGATGCGCCGGCCCCTCCGTTGCCGAGGAGTCCCGCCGCCCCGCCATTTCCGCCGGCCTGGCCGGCCCCACCGGAACCGCCGTTGCCGCCGTTGCCCCACAGCAGCCCGCCGGGCCCACCGGCTTGACCGGTGCCCGCGGCGCCATTGGCGCCGTTGCCGATCAACGGGCGGCCAAGCAGTGCCTGAGTGGGCGCATTCACCAAGCCAAGGACGCCGTCTCCCACCACCTGCAAAGGAGAAGCACTGGCGGCCTCGGCGCCGGTGTAGGCGACCGCAGCCGAAGTCATTGCGTTGACGAATTGATCGTGGAACGCCGCCAGCCGCACACTCAGTGCCTGATAAGCCCGAGCGTGTTCGGTGAACAGCGCTGCGATCTGCGTCGAGACTTCGTCGGCAGCAGCGGCCACCACCCCAGTGGTCGCGACGGCTGCCGCCCCGTTGGCCGCGCCGAGCGCAGCGGCAAAACTAGTTAAGTCCGTTGCCGTTGAGGATATTTCCTGCGGCACAGCAATCAGATAGGACATGCCGTCACTCCTAGCGAGGCCGCTGACCAAGAAGAGCGAAAGCCTAGCCTGTCGAGACGCGCTATGCCAGGACGATTGACGAATTCCAGGCGAATTCCCTAAGAGTCGTTGCCGCTGAACCGGTTTGGCTCAGGCGTTGGTGGCCAGCGTCAACTCCATTAACTTGATGGCCTGCCCACACGCGTCGATACCGGGCGCCTGCGGGTTGATCCACCAGCCCACCACTCCGGCGGCGTCGCTGGCGACACCGCAGGCACCGTTGGGATCATTGGGACGCATCACGATTGAGTCGATGCCCTGGATCGAGCGGGACTCGATCTGATACTTCAGACCCTCGGCCACTTTGCGCTCATTGCTCAGGCTGCCCTGCTCGAACCAGAAGCGGGTGATGTCGATCAGGCCGGCCGGGTTCGCCGCCTGCCATCGGCAGATGGCACCGACGAACGTGCTTTGAATGTCCTGCGGATCGGCACCGACCGTCTTGGCCAGAATGTCGGTCGTCAGGACCTCGCACTCCTTGAGGAGATTGGGATACTGCCGCTCGGAGTTGTCATTACGCGGCACACCGGCGCCACCCGCCTTCATCGCCTTGCCATCGACCGACCTGGAACACCCGGTCAACACCATCAGCACAGCGATCAGCGCCGCTGTCACTTTCAGTGCGGCCCGCACCCGCCGGCTCATTTCGAGTTCGCTATCGATTGCCGGGCAAGTTCCTTGGCGATGTCGCAAGCCGGCGGGAAAGGCTTCTGACTGAAGCTCACCGACCATTCGATGAAGTCGTCGGAGAACTGGATTCCGACCTCGCACAGCGAGTCGCCAAGGCTGGGCTCGTTGCCGATGGCGATGAAACCGCCGTGACCGTTGATATTGATGTCCTCGACGCTGGCGCGCGACAGCTCTTCGGTCTTGCGTTCGCGGCCGATCGGGCTGCCGCGGTACCAGGAGAAGGAGAAGTGTGGTCCCGAGATGCCGCCGCCGGCCAGCCACTGACAGCCCACCGAATTCTTGGCGGTATTGACCAGTCCGGAGATCCTGGTCAGTTGCGTCACTGTTTCGTCGGCGACGCCGCCGCACTGCGGGAAGAAGGGTCCATGCTTGCCCTCCGCGCTTCCCGAACTCGACGGAACCGGCCCGCCCGGCTTGTCACCCGAACCGGAGCAGCCTGCGACCCCGAAGATCAGAGTGGCCGCGGCTCCGAAAGCCGCTACCTGCGTCGCCCGGTTACGCCGCACGACTACCTACCCAACTACCCACCCACTTCTTGGGCTGTTGCCGCTTCACACGATGCACTGTAGCCGCAGCCTTGAGGGTCAACCACCGACACGCCACCTGAGCAGGCACTTCGGTGCGACACGCAGGCATGGGGCGCGCCAATGGTGCGCAGCACCAGCACCGACCGGGTGTGACACAGTTACCCCATGCTCCTGGCACTGCTGCGCCAGTACATCGCGCCGTATCGCGCACTGGTGGCGGTGCTGATGGTGCTGCAGTCCGTGAGCACCCTGGCCTCGCTGTACCTCCCCACGGTCAACGCCGCGATCATCGACGACGGTGTCTCCAAGGGAGACTCGGCCACCATCGTGCGACTCGGAGTGGTGATGCTGGTTGTCACCGGCCTGCAGGTGCTGTGCGCGATCGGTGGCACATACTTCGGCTCACGCACCGGAACCGGTTTCGGCCGCGACCTACGGGCAGCGATGTTCGACCATGTCCTGCGCTTTTCCGAACACGAGACGGCCCGATTCGGTGCACCGACCTTATTGACCCGCAGCACCAACGACGTCCGGCAGATCGTGTTCCTCGTACAAACGAGCGCCACCGTGCTGGTCACCGCGCCGATCATGTGTGTCGGCGGCATCATCATGGCCATCCATCAGGAGGCGGCGCTGACCTGGCTTCTGTTGGTGAGCGTCCCGGTCATGGGAGCGGCGAATTACTGGATCATCTCGCACATGCTGCCGCTGTTCCGCAGCATGCAGCGCCTGATCGACGGAATCAACAGGGTGCTACGCGACCAGCTTTCCGGGGTGCGGGTGGTCCGGGCGTTCACCCGCGAACGCTTCGAGCGCGACAGGTTCGACCGGGCCAACATGGCTTTGTCCAACGCCGCACTCGGTGCCGGTAACTGGCAGGCGCTCATGCTGCCGGTGACCACCCTCACCATCAACCTATCCGGTGTCGCGCTGATCTGGTTCGGCGGCCTGCGAATCGATGCCGGCAAGATGCAGGTGGGATCGCTGATCGCCTTCCTGGCGTATTTCGCCCAGATCCTGATGGCGGTGTTGATGGCGACGATGACGTTGGTCGTGTTACCGCGGGCATCGGTCTGCGCCGAACGCATCACCGAGGTACTGTCGACTTCCCCGGCCATCAAAAACCCCCCGCAGCCCGTGTTCCCTGCACACCCGATCACCGGCCTGGTGCGGCTCAACGGCCTGACCTTCACCTACCCGGGGGCGGATTATCCTGTGCTGCAGGATATTTCATTCACCGCGCGGCCGGGCACCAGCACCGCGATCGTCGGCAGCACCGGGTCGGGCAAGTCCACGCTGGTGTCGCTGATCTGCCGTCTCTACGACGTCACGGCCGGCAGCGTGGTGATCGACGGTGTCGACGTGCGCGACTACGACACTGAGCGACTCTGGTCCGCGATCGGATTGGTGCCCCAGCGTGGGTACCTGTTCACCGGCACCGTGGCCCAAAACCTGTCTTACGGCGCTGCCCCGGGGCAGTCGGTCACCGAGGAACAGATGTGGAACGCGCTGAATGTCGCTGCGGCAGCGGAATTCGTGCGTCCGCACGGACTGCAGATGCGCGTCGCCCAGGGCGGGATCAACTTCTCCGGCGGCCAGCGTCAACGGCTGGCGATCGCCAGGGCCGTTATCCGCCGCCCCGCGATCTACCTGTTCGACGACGCGTTCTCCGCGCTCGACGTCCACACCGAGGCGCGAGTCCGCAACGCGCTGCGCCAAGAGGCCGCTGCGGCAACGATAATCATCGTCACGCAACGGATTTCGACCGCCGCCCAAGCCGACGAGGTGATCGTGGTCGACAAGGGCAGGATCGTCGGCAGCGGAAGCCATGAGTCCTTGCTGACCGACTGCCCCACGTATGCGGAGTTCACCGCCTCGCAGTCGATGAGCGCCGGAGTCGGGGGCACACAGTGACGGCGCCGATGAGCGCCCGGCCCCGCGGCGCGGCCCCGGCACCGCCCAACATGCGTTCACGCGATTTCTGGGGATCGGCGCGCCGACTGCTGGGACGACTGACCCCGCACCGCCGGTTGAGCGGTGCCGTCGTCGTTCTGGGCATCGTCGGCACCGCGATCGGGGTGGCCGTTCCCCGGATCCTCGGGCACGCAACCGATCTGCTGTTCAACGGCGTCGTCGGCCGCCGGCTGACGTCCGGCATCACCAAGGCTCAGGCCGTGGCCGCGGCACGCGCACGCGGGGACAGGGCCTTCGCCGACCTGTTGTCCGGGATGAACGTGGTACCTGGCCAGGGCGTGGACTTCGGCGCGGTGGCACGCACCCTGGTGCTGGCCCTGATCCTGTATCTGTGTGCCGCCGCCATGCTGTGGGGACAGGCGCGACTGCTCAACATCACCGTGCAGCGGACCATCACCAGGTTGCGTGCTGACGTGGAGGACAAACTGCACCGCCTGCCGTTGTCCTACTTCGATCGCCAACAACGCGGTGAACTGCTCAGCAGGGTCACCAACGACATCGACAACATGCAGACGTCGCTGTCGATGACCATCAGTCAGCTGGTGACGGCGATACTCACGGTGTTCGGTGTGCTGACCATGATGCTGTGGATCTCGCCACTGCTGGCATCGATTACCGTGCTCACGGTTCCCCTGTCGCTGTGGGCGACACGCACGATCACCCGCCGATCGAAGCGGCTGTTCATGGCGCACTGGACCAGCACCGGCCGCCTCAACGCCCACATCGAAGAGACCTACAGCGGGTTCACGGTGGTCAAGACTTTCGGCCACCAGGCCGCCGCGCGCGCGCAGTTCCACCAGCTCAACGACGACGTGTATCAGGCCAGTTTCGGCGCCCAGTTCTTCTCCGGACTGGTAGCTCCGGCAACGGGATTCATCGGCAACCTGGGCTACGTGGCCGTCGCCGTGGTCGGCGGTCTGCAGATCGCCGCGGGGCAGATCACCCTCGGCAGCATCCAGGCCTTCATTCAGTATGTGCGGCAGTTCAATACGCCGATCAGCCAGGTTGCCGGGATGTACAACACGCTGCAGTCCGGAGTGGCCAGCGCCGAGCGTGTATTCGAGCTGCTGGACGAGCCGGAGGAAAGCCCGGATCGCACAGACGAAATTCCGGAGGCTGCAGGTCCCGGACGGGTGGAATTCGACCACGTGAACTTCGCCTACCAGCCAGGCCACCCGGTGATTCACGATCTGTCGCTGGTGGCCGATCCAGGCAGCACGGTGGCGATCGTCGGCCCGACCGGTGCCGGCAAGACCACATTGGTGAACCTGTTGATGCGGTTTTATGACGTCGACTCGGGCTCGATACTGATCGACGGCGTGGACATCGCAACGCTGAATCGGCACGCTCTGCGTTCACGGATCGGCATGGTGTTACAGGACACGTGGTTGTTCGACGGCACGATCGCGGACAACATCGCCTACGGGCGGCCCGACGCCACCTCGGCCGAGATCGTTGCGGCGGCCAAGGCGGCCTACGTCGACCGTTTCGTCCACACGCTGCCTGCCGGCTACCAGACCCCGATCAGCGGGGGCGGCGGAAATGTCAGCGTCGGCGAAAAGCAACTGATCACGATCGCCCGGGCGTTCCTTGCCCGTCCACAGCTGCTGATTTTGGATGAGGCCACCAGCTCCGTGGACACCCGCACCGAGCTGCTCATCGCGCGGGCAACCCGCGAACTCCGCCGCGACCGGACGAGTTTCATTATCGCTCACCGTCTTTCCACGATCCGCGACGCCGATCGGATCGTCGTCGTCGATGCGGGCAGGATCGTTGAACAAGGCAGCCACGCCGAGCTACTGGCCCGGCGCGGCGCCTACTACGAGATGACCCGCACCTGAGCCGCCCGATCCCCGCAGACACCTCAGATCACTCCAAGAATTCGTAGAGATAACAAAAAGGCCAACGTCTGAGCCTTTTCTCAACACGCCATCCGCGACAGCGGAGCGAGGACTTTCCGAGAAAAGGACACCACGATGAAGCACCTCACGATCTCCTCGATCGCCAAGACCGCCCTGTGCGCCACCATTGCCGGGGCGCTTGCACTCGGACTCGCCAGCCCTGCCGAAGCAGGCACCACCACCATGTACGGCGACCCGACGGCCGCCGCCAAATACTGGCGTCACCAGAACTACGACGACTGCGCCATCATGTCCAGCGCCGACGTGGTCGGACAGATCACCGGCAAACTCCCCTCCGAACACTCCATCATCAAGGTCGCCCAGTCCACTCCCAGCACCTCCCACCCGGGCTCGATCTATGTCAAGCCCGCCGACAAGAACGACCCCAATTCGGGGATGGGCACCGACCCCGATGACCTGCCGGCCCTGTTGGCGCACTACGGGATTCACGCCACCAACACCGATGCGGACATCGCGAGCAAGACCGGCGTCGCCACGGGTATGGAAGCCCTCGAGCAGTACCTCGGCGGCGGGCGTGCGATCATCGTCGGACTCAACGCCGAAATGATCTGGAACCAGCCGATCGAGAGCCGCGGCAACGACGGCCAGCCGCGCGCCGACCACGCCGTGGTGGTGACCGGCGTCGACACCGCCAACGGCATCGTGCACCTCAACGACAGCGGCAACAAGGACGGTCGCGACGAACAGATTCCGATGGCGGTCTTCGTCAAGGCCTGGGCCACCAGCCACAACTTCATGACCGTCACCCAGGAAACGCACAAATGATTGACGGACCGGCGGGCAGCCAGCCCACAGGGTTGGCGGCCCGCCGCTTCAGTCGTGCTGAACGGCGGGACAATTCGACGCAGCACCAGGCACCCGGGCCCGATCCACATCCCGTCAGGACCCGGCCGCCAAGAACGGCGTCGCCACCGGCATGGAAGCCGTGGAGCAGTACCTCGGCGGTGGCCACGCCGTCATCGTCAGCGTCAATCCGAAATGTCCTGGGGGGAACCCATTGAGAACAAGGACGACGACGGCAATCCGGTATCCGATCGCGCGGTGGTGGTCACCGGTGTCGACAGCGGCGAACGGCCGCGACGAGCAGATCCCGCTGGAGTTGTCCACCAGGGCGTCGGCGAGCAGCCTTCGTGGTCGTGACCGGGATCAAGTGACGTTGAAAGGTAAGACAATTCGTGTCAGGAGAAGATGAACGTCGTGGCCTGAACGGCATTTCGGTGCAGCGATCGGGTCCGGCGGCGGGCGACGTGCCGGCTCCTATCGGCCTGGGATCCGGCGAACTTCGCATGACAATGCTTCAACACGACAGGCCGTACGACCCACAATGACAAGACCGACAACGATCAAGACACAATAATGAGGAAGGTCGCCGTACTGGCGCCTCGCTGCTCGGAAGGCATCGACGGCCGAGGAGGACCCGGAATGGCTGGTAACGCGATGGTGGACAAACACCTCGAGTTCGGTGTGCTCGGACCGCTGGAGATGAACATTGACCACACCCTGGTGCCGCTGGGCACCCCCAAGCAGCGGGCCGTGCTGGCCATGCTGGTCATCAACCGCAACAGGCCGGTCGGCGTCGACACGCTGATCACCGCGCTGTGGGACGAATGGCCGCCATCCGGGGCCCGCGCCAGCATTCACTCCTACGTGTCCAACCTGCGCAAGCTGGTCGGCGCCGCGGGGGTCGACCCTCGCCTGGTGCTGGCCGCGGCGCCACCGGGCTATCGGCTCACCATCCCCGAAAACACCTGTGACCTCGGCCGCTTCATCGCCGAGAAGACGGCGGGCGTGCACGCGGCCGCGGCGGGCCGCTTCGACGAGGCCAGCCGCCATCTGTCGGCGGCGCTCAGCGAGTGGCGCGGACCGGTACTCGATGACCTCAGGGACTTTCAGTTCGTCAACTCGTTCGCCACCGCACTGGTGGAGGACAAGATCATCGCGCACAGCGCCAAAGCCGAGGCAGAGATCGCGTGCGGACGGGCGGCGGGCGTGATCACCGAACTCGAGGCCCTGACCGTCGAGCACCCCTATCGGGAGCCGCTCTGGGCTCAGTTGATCACCGCGTACTACCTCACCGACCGCCAATCCGATGCCCTGAATGCCTACCGTCGAGTGAAGACGACACTGGCCGACGACCTCGGCATCGATCCCGGTCCGACACTGCGGGCGCTCAACGAGCGGATCCTGCGCCAGGAGACCCTGGACGTGAAGCAGAACGCGAAGGTGACCGCCGTCGGCACCGTGACGGTGCTGGACAAGCGCACCATGGCTGCCGCGCAGAAGGTGACGGCCTACCTGCACGACGTGAACACCGGACGCGACTATCCGCTGCGGTCGGCGTCGACCCGGATAGGCCGGCTCAGTGACAACGACATCGTCCTGGACAGCGCGAATGTGAGCCGGCACCACGCAGTCATCGTCGACACCGGGACCAACTACATCATCAATGACCTTCGGTCCTCGAATGGTGTGCATGTGCGGCACCAGCGGATCCGCACAGCCGCCACCATCCACGACGGGGACCACATCCGGATCTGCGACCACGAATTCACGTTCCAGATCGCCGCGCATACCCAGACCTGACACCGGTTGCATCAATGCTCAACGAGCACAAGGAATTTCGTGATGGCGGCGCATCAGCCGCGGAAGCCGCACGGTCATGGGGCGGCGCGCCGCCGACCTGGGCCGCCACCACGGCGGGGTTGCCATTTGCGACAATACTTTTCGCGATCCTTACCTGGCTGCGCCGAACGCCGGCCCCGGCGGCACGGAAAAAGGTGCGGCATTTCCAGTGCAGGTGTCGGCAGTCTTATTGGCAAGCGCCCACGGTCGCGATTACCGTCATGGTTGCTGAAGCCGGTGGTTGCGCTCGATGCACCGCCCGGAGGCTGTTGATAGTGTCGGCGGGATTCGGCTTGGTTGAGGAGGATCAGCGATGAGCGAGGCAACAGACTCGCGGGTGGGCTCGATGTTCGGGCCCTACCACCTGAAGCGGTTGCTGGGCCGCGGAGGGATGGGCGAGGTCTACGAGGCCGAGCACACCGTCAAAGAGTGGACGGTCGCCGTCAAGCTGATGACCGCCGAGTTCAGCAAGGACCCGGTCTTCCGCGAGCGCATGAAGCGCGAGGCCCGCATCGCCGGCCGGCTGCAAGAACCCCACGTCGTGCCGATCCACGACTACGGCGAGATCGACGGGCAGATGTACCTCGAAATGCGCATGATCGAGGGCACCGACCTCGACAGCGTCCTCAAACGCTACGGCCCGCTGACCCCACCGCGCGCGGTGGCCATCATCACCCAGATCGCCTCGGCCCTCGACGCCGCCCACGCCGCCGGCGTCATGCACCGCGACGTCAAACCCCCCAACATCCTGGTCACCCGCGATGACTTCGCCTACCTCGTCGACTTCGGCATCGCCAGCGCCACCACCGACGAAAAGCTCACCCAGCTGGGCACCGCCGTGGGGACCTGGAAATACATGGCCCCCGAACGGTTTTCCAACGACGAGGTCACCTACCGCGCCGACATCTACGCCCTCGCGTGCGTGCTCTACGAATGCCTCACCGGCAGCCCGCCCTATCGCGCCGACAGCGCGACCACGCTGGTGACCGCGCACCTGATGGACCCGGTGCCCCAGGTCAGCGCCGCCCGTGCGGGCATCCCCAAGGGTTTCGACGCGGTCATCGCGCGCGGCATGGCCAAAAAGCCCGAAGACCGCTATGCCAGCGCCGGCGACTTCGCCCGCGCCGCGCACGATGCGCTGAGCGACCCCGACCAGGACCACGCCGAGGACATCCTGCGCCGCAGCCGTGAGTCGACGCTGCCGGGCACCGCGGTGGCACCGTCGGTGCCCACCGGAGGTCAGCCCCCGATCACACCGCCACCGCCGCAATACACGCCGCCGCCTGCGTATGGCGACCAGGCCGGTTCCGGACCGCTGCAACGGCAGACACCGGCGGGAGCCCCCGCCTGGTCTGCGGGCAGCGGACCCATCCCGTCGAGTGGCCCGATCCCCGCCCAGGCGCCCCAGTACTTCGGGCAGAGTGGCGGCTGGGGCGGTGCCCCGTCCGGCCCGCAACAGCCGGGTGGCCCGCCGACCTGGAACCAGGGCGGTCCGCCCTCGGGCGGAAAACGCAGTCCCTGGCCCATCGTGGCCGGCGCCGCCGCCCTGGTGGTGGTGCTCATCCTCGCCGGAGTCGGCATCTGGTTGGCCACGCGCAAGGAGGACAGCACCACGACGGCCGATACGACCACCTCGGCCACTACCAGCTCCGGCAAGCCGACCCCGACCAAGAGTTCGCCGGCGACCACCACACCGGGCGGCGACCCCCAGAGCAAGCTGCTTTCCATGCTGCCCTCCGGCTATCCCACGGGAACGTGCACACCGACGACACCGAAGCCCAACAGCGTATGGACCGGCACGATCGCGATGGTCGACTGCGGGCAGAACATCAACCAGGGCGGGCCCAGCCGGGCGATCTACGGGCTGTTCCCCAACCTCAATGCACTCAAGCAGGCCTTCAACGACGACATCGCCGCGGTCCAGCTCGCGAACTGCCCCGGAGAGGGTCCGTCGCCTGACGGCTGGCACTACGACCGCGACCCGACCGTCACCGCCGGGATGATCGCGTGCGGCACCTACAAGAACCACCCGAACGTGATCTGGAGCAATGAGGGCAAGTTGATGCTCAGTGACGTTTTCGGAGATCCGGCGACCATCGAAGACCTGCACAACTGGTGGGCCAAGTACGGCTGAGCGACGTCGACCGGCCGACAGCAGGGTGGGTCGCCCGACCGGTGCTCAAGCCGCACAACGATATTGGATCGCGACGGCTGATCTCGTCGCGTCACTGGCCGTGGCGGGGAGGCGGTGAGGTGCAGCGGTGAGCGAAACGCCGGGCTCGCGGGTGGGGTCTGAGTTCGGGCCCTACCACCTCACGAGGCTGCTGGGCCGCGGGGGAATGGGCGAGGTCTACGAGGCCGAGCATTCGGTCAAGGGCTGGACCGTCGCCGTCAAGCTGATGTCCGAAACCGTCAGCAGCGACCCGGTGTTCCGCGAGCGGATGAAGCGCGAGGCCCGCATCGCCGGCCGCTTGCAGGAACCGCACGTCGTGCCGATACACGACTACGGCGAGATCGACGGGCAGATGTTCCTGGAGATGCGCCTCATCGAGGGCACCGACCTCGACGACCTGCTCACCCGATACGGCCCGCTGCCGGCTCCGCGCGCGGTGGCCATCATCACTCAGATCGCCTCCGCCCTGGACGCCGCCCACGCTGTCGGCGTGATGCACCGCGACGTCAAGCCGCCCAACATCCTGGTGACGCGCGACGACTTCGCCTACCTGGTCGACTTCGGCATCGCCAGCGCCAAGACCGACGAGAAGATCACCCAACTGGGCACCGCGGTAGGCACTTGGAAATACATGGCGCCCGAACGTTTTTCCAGCGACGAGATAACGCATCGGGCCGACATCTACGCGCTGGCATGCGTGTTGTTCGAATGCTTGACGGGTAATGCGCCCTACCGGTCCGACAACGCCGGCGTGCTGATCAGTGCCCACATGATCAATCCCATCCCGCGGCCCAGCGCCGCACGACAGGGCATTCCGCGGTCACTGGACGCCGTCGTCGCCCGCGGCATGGCCAAGAAGCCTACGGACCGCTACCCCAGCGCCGGCGACCTCGCCCGGGCCGCGCACAAAGCGCTCAGCGAGCCAGACCGGGACCAGGCCGCCGCGATCGTGCGCCGCAGCCAGGAGTCCGCGATACCGGACTGGTTGTTGAAACAGCAGCCCACGCAACGTTTCTCGCCACCCGGACCGATTCGCCGCACGCCTGAGCCGCCGCGTCCCTTCCCACCCGTTCCGGGCGGCCGCCAACCCGGCGTACCCGCAGCGGCCCCGGCACGTCCGGTACCGCCACCCCCGCCGGCTGGTCCGGCGCCCATGCAGCACACGCCGCGGCCGTTCGCCGGACCATGGCACAACGCAAACCCGGCTCCCCCGAGGCGCACCCGCAACCCGTGGGCGATCGTCGCGGGTATCGCCGCCGTCATCCTGGTCGGGATGCTCACCGGCCTGGGCATCTGGGCAGCCAACAGGAACGACGACGGTGTTCACGGGCAACGAACCACCACAACTCGATCTACGACCACTGCGACCAGCCGGCCGACCACATCGACTTCCGCGCCGTCGTCAAGCCTTCCGCCGCAGGCGCAAGCCCGGCTGATGAGTTTGCTGCCTACGGGCTACCCCGCCGGGTCCTGCACGACGGACAGCAAAACGATGCCGGGTGCGTTGGTGTCGGTGTCATGTGGGCAGAACACCGACGCCGACGGCCCCCGGGTATCGGCCTACGGGCTGTATCCGGACGTGGCATCGCTGAAGAAAGCCTTCGGCCAGTTCACCACGACCTTCACCATCCAACAGTGCCCCGGCGGAAAAGCCTCTCCCGGCAACTGGTGGCACACCCAGGACCCGAAAACCATCCTGGGGCAAATGGCCTGCGGCGTGTATAAGGGCGATTCCCCCCAGGTGATGTGGAGCAACGAACAGACCCTGGTCTACGCGCTGGTCGGTGGGCAACAGCAGGTGCCCACCCTCGACCAGCTGTACAAGTGGTGGGCAAACCACTCTTGACCAACACAATCTCGCCCATCCCATAGCGTTCCCGTCCGCTGCAGGGTTTGGTTCGCGTACCGGAGGCGTGGGATGGAGCACGCTGACCGTCGGCAAGAACCAATGGCGCCTCAATCTACGCGGTGTCCACGCGTCGTAGCCCGGCATCGGTGTCCGTGCCGCCGGTTTGCCACGAGTGCACATAAGCCACGTGAACGCAAGGTAGCCAATACGCTGACGGTGGCCCCAACCTGCGATTGCGTTGGGCGCGTCCGCCCGGAGGTTGTTGATAGTGTCGGCGACATTGGTTGGTTGGGAGGATCAGCGATGAGCGACACGCAGGCCTCGCGGGTGGGGTCGATGTTCGGGCCCTACGAACTCAAGCGGTTGCTCGGCCGCGGGGGGATGGGCGAGGTCTACGAGGCCGAGCACACCGTCAAAGAGTGGACGGTCGCCGTCAAGGTCATGACCGCGGAGTTCAGCAAGGACCCGGTCTTCCGCGAGCGCATGAAGCGCGAGGCCCGCATCGCCGGCCGGCTGCAAGAACCCCATGTCGTGCCGATCCACGACTACGGCGAGATCGACGGGCAGATGTACCTCGAAATGCGTCTCATCGAGGGCACCGACCTGGACGCCGTCCTCAAACGCTACGGCCCGCTGACCCCACCGCGCGCGGTGGCCATCATCACCCAGATCGCCTCGGCCCTCGACGCCGCCCACGCCGCCGGCGTCATGCACCGCGACGTCAAACCCCCCAACATCCTGGTCACCCGCGATGACTTCGCCTACCTCGTCGACTTCGGCATCGCCAGCGCCACCACCGACGAAAAGCTCACCCAGCTGGGCACCGCCGTGGGCACCTGGAAATACATGGCCCCCGAACGGTTTTCCAACGACGAGGTCACCTACCGCGCCGACATCTACTCACTGGCCTGCGTGCTCTACGAATGCCTGACCGGCGGGCCGCCGTATCGCGCCGACAGCGCCGGTTCGCTGGTCACGGCTCACCTGATGAACCCGGTGCCGCAGGTCAGCACCGCGCGCGCCGGTATCCCCAAGAGCTTCGACGCGGTCATCGCGCGCGGCATGGCCAAAAAGCCCGAAGACCGCTACACCAGCGCCGGCGACCTGGCCCTGGCGGCCCACGAAGCGCTCAGTTCTCCTGACCAGGACCACGCGGAGAACATCCTGCGTCGCAGTCAGGAAGCCACTTTGCCCGGTCCTCCGACGGCGTCGTCACCGCCGACCGTGCCCGCCACGACGGTGGCGCCGCCGCAGCGTCCGGGTTCCGCGACCACGCCGCCGCCGTCGCAGCGGCCGATGACGCCGCAGTACGGCGGCCCCGGGCAGTCGGGACCCTCCGGTCCGATCCCGCAACAGCAACAGCGGCCGCCGGCTTCATCCGGCCATCCCGCATGGAGTCCGGTGAGCGGTCCGATCCCCGCCTCGGGCCCCCAGAACAATCCCCAGTACCGACAGAGCGGCGGCTGGACCGGCGCTCCCCCGAATACGCCGATGGCGTCCGGTCCGCTCCCGTCGTCATGGAACCAGGGACATCGACCGCCGACATCCGGCAAGCGCAATCCGTGGCCGATCATCGCCGCCGCTGTCATTGTTCTCGTACTCGTCGTCGGCGGCGTGGTCATCTGGGTGGCTACGCGCCCCGACCCGGTTGTCAAACAAAAGCCCATCGCCGAAGACCGGCTCAGCTCGCTGCTGCTGACCCCTTCGGAGATCAACTCGGTGATGGGTGCATCGGCGATTCAACCCGGTGAACCCATCACGGCGATGGACTCGTCGCCGGTCACACTCTCGGCGCCGGATTGTCAGGGTGCGGTGTATGGCAGTCAGGAACCGGCCTACGCGGGCAGCGGATACACCGGGATCAGCGGGCTGGTGTCATCCGAGCCGGGCGACGACTACGACCACTGGGTCAACCAGGCCGCCATCGCCTTCCCCACTGCGGACAAAGCCAGGTCCTTCCTGCAGACTTCGCTGAACAGGTGGAAGAACTGCGCGGGCAAGACGATCACCGTTACTAACAAGGGCAAGACCTACCGCTGGACATTCTCCGAAGTCCAAGGATCCTCGCCGAGGATCACGGTAGCGACGTCTCAGGAAGGCGCCAACGGCTGGGAGTGCCAGCGGGCGATGGAAGTTGCCAACAACGTGATTGCCGACGTGAAGGCCTGCGGGTATCAGATCACCGATCAAGGCGGTCAGATCGCCGACAAGATCATCGCGAAGGTCAATAAGGAGAAGTAGCGGCTCCGGCGCCCCGGGTCAACCCGAGAGGCCGGGACCCTGTGCGCGCAAATCGTCGACTGCCGACATGGCTTCGCGCAGTTTGGCCAACCACTCCTCACTGTGCTCGCCGACCAGCTTGACCGACCAGGCCAGTGCATCGGCGCGGGACCGCGCCACGCCGGCGTCGACCAGCGTGTCGAGCACCTGCCGTTCAGGCTGCTTGAGTCGCGTCATGACCGGCACTGCGATGTGAGTGAAAAGAGCCCGTTCGCCGTTGAGCTCCACACCCCAGGAGACCTTGCGTCCGTAGCGCTCCTGCGCCTCGTCGGCGATGGCCATCCGCTCCGGCCGGGTTTCCTCCCGGAAGCGAGACACCCGTCCCTCAGCCCGCTCGGAGCTTTCCTCGGCAGCTTCGGGCAACTTGCCGACGACGGTGATCTCTTCGCGGTCGACGATGACTGTCGGGTCGCCGTCGAACCACGCTTCAGGCAGACGGCCGGCGAACCACTCGGGTGCGCCGCTGGCATCGGGTTGCTCGGCTTGCTGCCAGCCCCCGGGGCGCCCGTGGCGGCGCCCGTGATGATGAATTTTCATGATTACATGATTACACCGTTACGCGTGTATCGGCGAATATTTCGCCAGCGGCGAACAACGCTTACCGGTGAGCGCCCGCTCCGAATCCGCTGCGAACCGTTGCCATCAGGCATGCGCAGTTGTATTTTTAGGGGCGAAGCAGGCCCGGTAGTGACCGCATATCAAGCGCCGGAAGAAGGGTGAAAAACGGCCGCGTCAGACCCGCAGTAGGCGGAGTCAGCAACGCCCCAACGAGTCACGCCGGGCCTGCCCATGTGCAGGTCCTTCGACCCTCCGGCGAGCAGACGTAAACTCGCACGAAAGTGGCTCGCGCCGTACGACTTTGCGACTGCTCGCGGCTAGTCGCTACGCACCCGAAACAACTTAGCTTCACTCTTGATGCCTTTGAGCCGACGGGCTCCGGCAAGAGAAAAGCTGAACCCGGCGTCGTCGCCGACGGCGTCACAGACCGAATCCGTCGCCAGCACGGTACCCGGGCGCGCTACCCCGGTGACCCGGCTCGCCGCGTTGACCGGACTACCGAACCAGTCCCCGGCCCGGCTCACCGCCATGCCGAACGCGACGCCCGCCCGAAGCCGCGGAAAGTCGTTGTCGTTGTCCACCATGTCGACCAGCTTGAGAACGGTGTCCAGCAGTGGCGCCGGGTCGGGGCAGACGAACATCACCGCGTCGCCGATCGTCTTGATGAAGCGCACCGGTGGAGCGGTCAGGTCGCGGGCCAGATCCGCCAGGCGGCCGGCGAGCTGACCCAGTTCCTCGGCCGAGACCACCTCGCCGAGCTTGGTGAACCCGACGAGATCGGCGAAGGCAACCGCGACCAGACGGGCTCCCGGCAACGGCTTGCCCGCGGCCCGTTCACCAGCATTGACGGCTTCGGTCTCCATCATGTGCCGCAACTGCAGGAACAACATCTGCTGAATCATCGGGCCGAGCAGCGGCGCGATCCGACCCACCAGGGCCTTCGATCCCTGCGCGATCTGCAATTCGGTGACACCCGGTCGAATGATCGCCGACAAGGCGGTGGAACGCATCACCTCCGCCGCATGCGACAGGCCTTCGGCGAGCACGCGCACCACGGACACCACGTGATCGGGGCTCAAACCCAGATCGACGAACCGCTGCGCATGCGCCGCGGCTTCGCCATCGGCACGCATGTGAACTGCCGCGTCCGGGTCGTCCACCCTGGCCAGCCCGATGGCACGTTGCACCCGTTGCAGCAGGTCAAGGTCGATGCCGTACGTTTCGCTGATCTCCCGCGCCGACACACAAGTGCCGTCATCGCCGACGAGGTGGCGGGTTGCCAGCAACAAGGGCGGGTTGGTCGTCCGAATCTCCTCGGCAGTGATGCCCTGTTCGAGCAGCCAGCGCACCAGGTCGGCGCGCTCGGCGCGCGCTTGACCCTCGAGTCCGTCGAGCAGGTCGTCGAGGTTCGGGGCGTCCGCTTGATCTGCCACGCATCCACGTTAGAGCCGGGGACGTCATCATGTGAGGTGATGACCGAACCGCTGCTCGACGGGCTCCCGCCGGTGATCGACCACCGCGCCCGGGTGCTGATCCTGGGCTCTTTCCCCAGCGTCCGCTCTCTCGCCGCGGGTGAATACTACGCCAACCCACGTAACGCCTTCTGGCCGATCGTCGCGGAACTTCTCGGATTCGACTGCGCGGCACGCTATCCCGATCGCCTGGCGGCGCTGCAGTCACACGAGGTGGCGTTGTGGGACGTACTGCGCAGCTGCCGCCGGATCGGCAGCGCGGATGCCGCGATTGACCCGAAAAGCTTGGTGGCCAATGACTTTGGCTGGTTGTTCAGCACCTACCCCGGGGTCGACCGGGTGTACTTCAACGGCGCGACCGCGGCCCGCCTGTTCGAGCGACTCATTCCCGACCGGCCCGCGCTGCCCTGCCGTCGCCTGCCCTCGACCAGCGCTGCGCACGCGATCGCGCGGTCGGCGAAACTGACCGCCTGGACGGCGCTTGTCAACGCCGGTTCATGACACCGGCGGCCGCCGGTGCGCCCACGGTCGGGCGGCTTCGATCTGAGCGGACAACGACAATAGCGTTGCCTCGTCATACGGACGGCCGACCAGTTGCACCGACATCGGCAGCCCCTCGTCGTCGAAGTCCCACGGCACGACAGCCGCAGGCTGGCCGGTCAGATTCCAGACCTGCTGATACGGGACCCGCTGCGCCACCAAGAGCAGCGTCGACACACCACCCCGGCGCTGATACGCGCCGATGCGAGACGGGCCGGCCGCGGTGCCCGGCGTGACCACCACGTCGACCTCGTCGAAGATCGCCTGGATCCGGGTACTCAGGCCGATCTCGGCCGTGCGCAACGCGGCCATCCGCCGGTCGGAGAAGAACGAACCCAGGCGGGCGATGGTCCGGGTGCGCGGTTCCAAACGCTCGGGGTGGGCCTGCGCGTCCGCGTCATCGCTGATGCCCCGCAGAAACCGGGGCAGATAGTTCGCATACAGCGCGGCCGGATACACCGGGTCTCGCTCCACGACCTCGTGACCGAGATCGCGCAGCAACGCGCCGGCCTGCTCGACCGCCGTCAGCTGCGCCCTGCCGACCCGTACGGGCATCGGCGTCGGCACCTTGGTGCTCAACGCAATTCGCAGCGGGCCGGGCCTGCGTGCGGCCGCGGCGGCGAATTCGCCGTCGGGACCGGGCACCGTGTTCGTCGCGTCCAACAGCAATGCCGCGTCGCGCACCGATCGTGCGATTGGGCCGTTGACGCTCAGTCCCTGCCACGCGTCGTCGTGTGGCTCCAGCGAGATCCGGTCGCGCTGCGGTTTCAGCCCGAACACACCGCACCAGGTTGCCGGGATCCGGATCGAGCCGCCACCATCGGACCCCAGGGCAAGCGGCGCCAGACCCGCCGCCACCGCGGCCGCGCTGCCGCCGCTACTACCGCCCGGCGTGCGACGAGGGTTCCACGGATTGCGAGTCGCACCGAATGTCAACGACTCGGTGAAGGGCATGATCATCAGCTCGGGCACCGATGTCTTGCCGATGATCACCGCGCCCGCAGCCCGCAACCGGCGCACCACCTCCGCGTCGTCGGCTACCGCCGGCCCGTGCGCGCCGCTGCCGTAGGTGGTGACCTCACCCGCGACATCCACGTCGTCCTTGATCGCGACCGGAACACCAAGCAGTGGGCGCCGCTCGCCGGCGTCCAGACGCTGCTGAGCCGTTTCGGCTTCCTCGCGGGCGGCGTCGTAGCGCACAGTCCGGTAGCAACGCAGTTCGCTGTCCAGCCGCTCGATCCGTTGCAGGTAGAGCTCGAGGAGCGACGGAGCGTCGATGTCACCGTCGGCCAGCATCCGCGCCTGCTCGGCCGCACCTGCGAATGCAAGATCGCGAGGGTCCACTGCCGCAGCGTATCCGGCGGGCTCGGTGGTGCTGATGGTGGTCGTATCGCGGCGTCTGGCTCCGCTTGACCGCCCGGCGTCTCACCGAAGGCAATGCGGTGACCCACCGCGATCACCACGACCCAGTAGCGTGGCCACATGTCCTGCGTATTCTGCGCGATCGCTGCCGGGCAAGCCCCGGCCATCAAGATCTACGACGACGACAGCTACCTGGCGATCCTCGACATCCGGCCGTTCACCCGTGGCCACACCCTGGTGCTTCCGAAAAGACACAGTGTCGATCTCGACGACACGCCGGCGGAGACCCTGGCCGGAATGATCGCCCTCGGCCAGCGCGTCGCACGCGCGGCCAAGACGACCGACCTGGCCGACGCGACGAACATCGCCATCAACGACGGCCGCGCCGCATTCCAGACGGTTTTTCACATTCACCTGCATGTACTGCCGCGGCGCAACGGCGACAAGCTGTCGGTCGCCAAGGGCATGCTGATACGCCGGGACCCGGACCGGGAGGGCACCGGCCGGATACTGCGGGAGGCTCTGGCACGCATCGACGCGCGCAGCTGAACAGCGCCCGACAGAACCGACCTGGCCGGCAGTAGTCCAGCCAGACCGCGGGCCCCAGTTTATTCTGTGAGTTTATTCTGTGATGGCGTGCGGTGAAGCTCCTGGGTACTTCGCCTGCATCAATGCATGGGCGAGCTGGAGCGAAGAATGAAGCGCTGGACGGGAACGCAGTGCCCGTTCACCGGGCTGAGCGTCGCAGTCACCTGCGCCGTCGTCGGCGCCTACAGCTTGGCGGCGGCGCTGGTCATCGCTTCGTATGTATGGGACTGGCAGGGCCCATACGCGACCCGTCCCGTCGTGCACGTCGTGACGGTGCTGTGCCTGCTCTTCGCAGCCGCCTGCGCCGGCCCCGCGGCGCGACACGCCGACGGACGCTACAGGTCCGGGTGGCTGGCGCTGGTGGTGGCCCTGACCGGGTGGGCCGCCGGCGAAATCATCTGGGCCGTCTACGACGTACGCCCGGACTTCGAGCACGCCAGTCACCCCGCGGCGGCGGAGGTCGTGCTGCTGTTGTATCCGATCGGAGTCTTCACGGCGATGCTGCTGCTGTCCAAGCCCGGCGGTCACAACGTGTGGCGTCTGGCGCTCGACGGCGTCATCGTGGCCGTATCGCTTTTCGTAGCCTGCTGGGTGTTCGTTCTCGACAAACTACTGCAGACCGACAGCAGTTCACGGCCCACGACAGTGGTCCACGTCATCGCCGACGTGGCGCTCATGACGACCGCGATTCTGCTGTTGTCGCGCGGCCGGCCCGGGGGGCGGCGCAGCTTGAGCCTGCTGGCCGGCGGCGTCGCCACGATCATGCTGGCCGACATGCTGGTGCTGTTTCAGACCGGGATCGGCAGCTATCACACCGGCGATCTGGTCGACGTCAGCAGGGTGGCCGGATTGGGAATGATGGCGCTGGCCGGCCTGGTCAGCGTCCAAGAGCCCCCGGCACTGACGACGAGGCAGGACATTACCTCGCGCGTCCGATTGTGGCTGCCCTACCTGCCGCTGTTGCTGGCCGCGGCCGTCGGGCTGGGCCATGCGCTGCGCATGATGCGGCACGGACCGCTGCTGGCGGGACTCGGGATTCTGGTGGCCGCGGTGCTGGCGCGGCAATTCGTGGTGCTCGTGGAAAACCAGGGATTGTTGACCGAAGTGGCGCAGGAGGCCTTCCGGGACAGCCTGACCGGGTTGGCCAACCGCCCGAACTTCCGGCGCAGGCTGGAGCAGGCCGTTGCCCGCCGCGATCGGGACTCCGTGCCCATCGCGGTCATGTGCCTGGACCTCGACAACTTCAAGTCCGTCAACGATGCACTCGGCCATCCGGCCGGCGATGAGCTTCTGGTTCGGGTCGCCGGCCGGCTCACCACGGCCCTGGGCGACCAGGGCACCGTCGCGCGCCTGGGGGGTGACGAATTCGCGGTCCTCATCGAAGGGCCGATCGAGGAATCGCACGCCGCAGCGCAACGGGTTCTGCAATCCTTCAATACGGCGATCGTCATTGACGGCGTTCCGCTGGCGGTCCGCCCAAGCATCGGTTTCACCGTAGCCGCGGCGGAATCGAATTACACCGTCGACGAACTGCTGCGCCATTCCGATCTGGCCATGTATGCCGCCAAACGCGAAGGCGGCCAGTGCATCCGCAGCTTCGTGCCGGATCTGCCGCTGCCGTACGCGTTGCCCGAGCTCAACGCCGAGTCGATGCTTGCCCTCAAGAGCAGCCTGGAGCACGGATTCGACGGCGGCCGTCCCTATCGCGGCGCCGCCGACGCCTCCCCATACGCAACGGCGTTCGCGAGTACGAGCAAACCGCTTGCCACCCTTACCAAGTCACCCTCAGAGGCATCCGGCAGCCTCCGCTGGCCGCCACGGCCCATACGAATCAGTTTGTGGGTCCTGGGGATGGGCGTACTCGCCTTCGCGTCGTCGTGTCTGCCCGATCCGCACGCCCGACACTCGCCGTTCTTCGCCAACGTCTTCTACCCGGCACTGAATTTCGCTGCGGCCATCCTGGTTTCACTTCGGGCGCATCGGGCCAAGGCCGACCGGCTGGCGTGGACCCTGATCGCAGTCGGGATGGCGATCTCGGCGACAGGCGATGTCATCTACACCAAGTGGGTGCCCGACGGACAGTCACCATCCATCGCCGACCCGGCCTACCTGGCTTTCTACCCGTTCGTCTACGCCGGCCTGTTGTTGCTGATGCGGGCCCGGCTCAAAGGCGTGCCCGTCCCGGTCCGGCTCGATTCGGTGGTGTGCGGGTTGGTCATGGCATCGGTGGCCGCCGCCCTGACCGCGGGACCGATTCACACGGCCGCGACAAAGGCCCCGGCCACCGTGCTGGTGGGACTGATCTATCCCTGGCTGGATCTGGTGCTGGTGGCCCTGGCGGCCGGGATCCTACCAATCCTCGGCTTGCGCAACGAATTTCGTTGGGGCCTGCTCGTCCTCGGATTCGTGCTGTTCACCGCCGCCGACACTGCATACCTCTTCGAGACCTCGGCGAACTCATACCGGGTCGGCACCATGCTGGACGCGTTCTGGCCCGCCTCCTTCTTCCTGATCGCGCTCGCCAGCTGGACGGCGTGGTCGTCGACGCCGCCGGTGCCCAAACGCGGGCTGGGTTCCTTCGTCGCGCCGGTGGCGTGCACCTTCGTGGCGCTCACGGTCACCGCGGTAAGCCATCCGTCGCGGGTCGCGGCGACACTGGCCGCGTTGAGCCTGATCGCGATCGCCGCACGCTTCTCGGTGACGTTCCGGGACGTCAGCATCATGGCCGAAAGCCACAAGCAGGCCATGACCGACGATTTGACCGCACTGCCCAACCGCCGCTGCCTGGCGACGGCGCTGACCGCGGTACCGATCTCGCCGCCACCGGGACTCGGGCCTGCACCGGGCACCAGGCGCCCGGCCGGTCGGGCGCTGCTGCTCCTGCAGCTGCACGAGTTCGACGAGATCGCCGAATCGTTAGGACGCCATTTCGGCGACGACCTGATGTGCCAGATCGCCAATCGCCTGACCCAGAACGTACGTCGGGAAGACTTGCTCGCGCGCGTCGGCGATGACGAATTCGCGATCCTGCTGGCCGAGGGTGCCGACCTCGTCTGCGCGCGAGCGCAGGCCGGCCGGTTACTGGAAGCCCTCAACGAACCGTTCACGCTGGATCCGATGACCCTGCAGGTCGATGCGCGCATCGCCATCGCACTGTTCCCCGACCACTGCGACCATCCGCAGGAACTGCTCAACCGCGCCGAGATCGCCATGCCGCACGCCCGGTCCGCCAAGAGCAAGATCGCGGTCTACGACGCGGCGTATGAGCTGTACCGGGAGAACGACCCCAATCTCATCGGGGAGCTGCGTGCCGCGCTGGCCGACGGCAACGAGCAGCTGACCTGCCATTACCAGCCCAAGATCAACGCCAGCGACGGAAGCGTGCACAGCGTCGAAGCGCTGCTGCGCTGGCACCATCCCCACCGCGGCCTGCTGCTACCCGAAGAGTTCCTGCCGGCCGCCGAACGCGCGGGTCTGATGCGCAAAGTGGCCAACCGCACCGTCAACCTCGCCCTGGCGCAGGCCCGCTCCTGGCGTGAACAGGGTGTGCCGCTGACCATCGCGGTCAACCTCTCGACCACCAACCTGCTCGACCTCGATCTGGTCGGCACCATCGAACAACTCCTGCAGACCCATGGTCTGCCGGCCGACGAGCTCATCATCGAGATCACCGAAAGCACGCTCGTCGACTCGGCGCGGTCCCGAAACACCGTCGCCGCGCTGCAGCGCCTCGGGGTGCGGATCTCGCTGGACGACTACGGCACCGGATGGTCGTCGCTGGCCCGGCTGCAGGACGTCTCAGTCGACGAGCTGAAGCTCGACCGGGTGTTCGTGGCACGTTTGGCCCAGGACCCGCGCTCGGTGGCCATCGTGCGCTCGACGGTGGCCCTGGCCGAAAGCCTCGGTGCAGACCTGGTCGCCGAGGGCGTCGAGGACGAGGTGACATTGCGGGGGCTGCGGCAGTACGGCTGCACGATCACGCAGGGTTTCGTGCACACTCCGCCGTTGCCGGCCGGCGACCTGCTGCACTGGATTGCCGCACACGCACCCGCCCCGGCGCCCGGTAAACCCGAACAGGCCGGTGTCGCGGACTAGAACAGCTCCTTGGCGAGCAGCTCGAGCGTGGCCACCCGTGCGGGCGCGGTCCGGGGATCGGTGCCGCGACGAGCCGACGCCACCGGGTGGACCATCACCTCGTCGACGTCGAACCGTTCGGCCAGCGCCCGCACCTGATCGGCGGCCTGCGCCGGTGAACCGACGACGGCTCGCCGCATCCCGCTGTCCACGATGTGCCGCTGTTGCGGCGTCAGGGTGGCCTGGTGCGCCTCTTCGACGAGTTGCACCGGACCCAGCTGCTGCCCGGTGCGAAGCCGGGCCATCATCTGCAGGTTGGGCAACATCAACTCCATTGCCTCATCGCGTGTTTCGGCCACCACGGCGTTCACCGTCAGGAAGGTGGCCGGCTGCGACGCCAGGTCGCTGGGCCGGAAATGCCCGCGGTAGTAATCCAACGCCTCTTCGGTGCCTTGGCCGGAGAAGTGGTGCGCGAACACGTACGGCAGCCCCTTGGCTGCGGCAAGGCGCGCCGAGTACATCGACGACCCCAGCAGCCACAGTCGCGGTTCGCCGGCCGCTGCCGGGGTGGCCCTGAGGGTGTAATCCCCTGAGCGCAGCGGCACCCGCACGCCGCGGGGGCTCATCAGCGCGACCACGTCGTCGAGGTAATCCGGGAAGTTCTCGATGTCGCGATCGTCACGGCCGGCGCGCAGGGCGTACGACGTGACGGGATCGGAACCGGGCGCACGGCCGATGCCCAGGTCGATACGCCCGGGCGCGGCAGCCTCCAGCAGCGCGAACTGCTCTGCCACCGTCAGCGGCGCGTGGTTGGGTAGCATCACCCCGCCCGAGCCCAGGCGCAGCTGCTCAGTCTGCGCGGCGAGGTAGGCGATCAGGACCGGCGGGCTGGTGGCGCCCACCGACGGCATGTTGTGGTGTTCGGCGACCCAAAAGCGGGTGAAGCCCAGCCGGTCGGCGGTCTGCGCCAGCGACACCGTGGCGGCAAGAGCGTCGCCGGTGGACTGGTCACTACGCACCGGGACCAGGTCGAGGACGGAAAGACGCACGGTCGGCACAACGCGTGCAGGTGGGGAGATGTTCCCTGGTTCAGTAGTTCAGCAGCGTGAAGGAGTTGACGATGAGGTCGAACTGCTCCTGGGAAATGGGCGCACCGCCGGGGACACTGTCGCTGGCCAGGAACTGGGTGCGCTGCGTGTAGGCGTGAAAGCGCTTGAAGTAGTTGGCGAATCCGAGCCCGTGATCGGTGCGGGCCAGTTTGAGTTCGCCCGCCAACACCGTTGCCCCCAGCAAGGCAAGGCTGGTCCCCTGGCCCGACAACGGGGAGGCGCAGTACGCTGCGTCACCCACCAGCGCAACCCGGCCAATTGACCAGTGGTCCATCACGATCTGCGACATCTCGTCGAAGTAGAAATCCGGCGCTGAGCGCATGAGCTTCAGCAGCTGCGGTCGGACCCAGCCGTCGTCGGCCATCCGGCGTTCCAGTTCGGCGAACTGAGCTTCGGTGTCGCGGTAGTCGATTCGCAGTTCGGGATCCATGAACCCCAACATGGCCCGCGCTTCGGAGTTGCCGCGCGCACTGTAGATCCCGGCCATGCTGGCGTCTCCGTAATGCCACTTCTGCCAGTAGTCCAGGTCCAGGAAATTGGGCACGGTGAAGATCGCCGCAAAAGTGCCGAGCCGCTTGATGAATCGCTCCTCAGGCCCGAAAACCAGGCTCCGCACAGTGGAATGCAGCCCGTCGGCACCGACCACCAGATCGAAGCTGCGCGGATCTGCGTTGTCGAAAGTGACGTTGACCGCCGGGCCGAGGTTCTCCAGCGTGGCGATGCTGTCGTCGAACAGAAACTCGGTACTCAATTTCGTTTCGTCGTACAGCAATCCGACCAAATCGTCGCGCAGCAGCTCAATGTCCGGATTGTTGATCGGCCCACCCGTCGGCGTCGACTCGGTGTCTGACGACAGTTCGTTGCCGTCCTGGTCGACCACCGAGGACCCTCGGATGTTCGTTTTGCAGTCCTCGGCGGCGGCCCGCAGACCCATCCGGTCCAGCACTTCGAGGGCCGGGCCGCGCACGTCGATCGCCTGGCCGCCCGGCCGCAGGCCTGGATAGCGCTCCACCACGGTCACGGCGTAGCCGTTGCGCTGCAGCCAGTACGCGGCAGTGAGCCCGGCCACACTGGCGCCGGAGACCAGAACCGATTCGACCATTACTTGATTCCCGCCAGCTTCTTCGCGTCCTTGAACACCTCATCGAGCATTGCCGGAGTCAACCTACCCGTGAACATGTTCTGCTGGCTCGGGTGGTAGCAGCCCAGCACCCGCAGCCCCGACGGCAGCTCGGCGACGACGCCGTGGCCGAACTTCGGCTTCAGCGACCCGCCCGTCAGGCGTAGCGCGATCTGCCAGGCGAACCCGCCCAGCGCGACGAGCACTCGGACATGGGGAGCCACCAACCGCCACTCGGCATCCAGCCACGGCGCACAGGTGTCCCGTTCCGCAGGCGTCGGGGCGTTGGCCGGAGGCGCGCACCGAACCGGCGCCGCGATGCGAATGGCTTTGGCCTGCAACCCGTCCGCAGCATCGACGCTGGTGGGCTGGTTCACCAGTCCGGCCCGGTGCAGAGCCGCGTACAGCTGGTCGCCGGACCGATCGCCGGTGAACATCCGGCCGGTCCGGTTTGCGCCGTGCGCGGCGGGAGCCAGCCCGACGATGAGCAATCGCGGACGCTCGGACCCCCAGCCCGGCACCGGACGGCCCCAATAGGGCTGGTCGGCGAAGGCGCGCCGCTTGGTGAGGGCGACGTCCTCGCGCCAGGTGACCAACCGGGGGCAGGCCCGGCACACGCTGATCGCGGCATCGAGTTCGGCGATTGATCGGACAGCGTTCGCCAGCGCGGCGACGTTAGCGGCATCGGCGGCCACGGGTGTCCGCGGCGTCGCCGGGTCACCCGGCCACCCAGAGCCAGGCGGTACCGGAGAGGCGTAACTCTGCCCGGTATTGGGATGCATGAGCACACGACCATCCTGCACGGCAGGGAAAATCAGTGGTTTGGGCGACGCCTTTGGCGTTAGATTCAGCCGCGATATCCCATGACTAACAGGAGCCGCGGCCCGGCATTTCTGCTTCTGTTCGCCACTCTGATGGCGTGCGCTGGTGACGGCATCTCGATAGTGGCGTTTCCCTGGCTGGTGCTGCAACGGCAGGGCAGCGCGGGACAGGCGTCGATCGTGGCCGGGGCGACGACGCTGCCGCTGTTGTTCTCCACGCTGCTGGCCGGCACCGCGGTGGACTACTTCGGCCGTCGGCGGGTGTCGATGGTCGCCGACACGCTGTCGGGAGCGGCAGTGGCCGCCGTCCCGGTGATCGCCTGGGCGTACGGCACGGAGGCGGTCAATGTGGCGGTGCTGGCGGGGTTGGGTGCGTGCGCGGCCGCCTTCGACCCGGCCGGGATCACCGCTCGCCAGTCGATGCTGCCGGAGGCGGCCGCCCGGGCAGGCTGGTCGTTGGACCGGGTGAACAGCGTGTACGAGGCGATGCAGAATCTGGCGTTCATGGTCGGTCCCGGGGTGGGCGGCCTGATGATCGCCACGGTCGGCGGCGTCAACACCATGTGGATCACCTCAGGCGCGTTCGCGCTGTCGATCGTGGCGATCGCCCTACTGCGGCTGAACGGCGCCGGCAAGCCGGTACACGCCGCCCGGCCCGACGGGCTGCTGTCGGGGATCTCCGAGGGGATCCGCTTCGTCTGGAGCCTGCGGGTGCTGCGCACCCTGGCATTGATCGACCTCACCGTCACGGCGCTTTATCTGCCGATGGAGAGCGTGCTGTTCCCCAAGTACTTCAGCGACCGCCACCAACCCGGACAACTCGGGTCGGTGCTGATGGCGCTGTCGCTCGGCGGTCTGGTCGGTGCGCTGGGTTACGTCGGGCTGGTGAAGCGGTTGTCGCGCCGCACCATCATGGTGACCGCGGTGCTCACGCTGGGTGTCGCGGCGGCCGTCATCGCCTTGTTGCCACCGTTGCCGGTGATCCTGGTGCTGGTCGGATTGGTGGGCCTGGTCTACGGGCCGATTCAGCCGATCTACGCCTACATGATCCAGACCCGGGCGCCGGCGCATCTGCGGGGCCGGGCGGTCGGCGTCATGACGTCGCTGGCCTACGCCGCGGGCCCGCTGGGGCTGTTGTTGGCCGGCCCATTGACCGATGCCGCCGGTTTGCACGTGGCGTTTCTCGCGCTGGCACTGCCCATCCTGGTCACTGGTGCGTTCTGTGTGCGGCTGCCGTCGTTGCGGGAGCTGGACCGGGTGCCTTCGCCCGTCTAAGTGCCGAGGATCCGCCGCTTCTGCTCCTCGAACTCGTTGTCGGTGAGCACGCCGCGGTCTTTGAGCGCGGCCAGCCGTTCCAGGCGATCAAGCACGTCGTGGTCCCGGGCCGGCGCCTGCGGCTGCATGGCCTGCAGCGCCTGGTCCTGCATCTCGGCCGCCCGGCGCATCATTTCGGTTCGGAACCCACTGGGATCGGACATGGCTTGCCGGATCACGTCACCCATCGGCATCCCCATCACGGAGGCGCCGCTGAGATCCGGGCGGGCCGCGGTGATGGCATCGATCGCCGTCTCGGCCGGCGATTGCTGGTCCAACTGGATGCGGCTGTGGTCTCTGGGGTCATAGATCACCGCCAGCCGGGTGCCGGGGCGCGGCCGCATCGATTGCGGCAGCAGGGTGTTCAGGGTCGCTTCGAAGGAAGGTTCGCGCTCCGGTGTGACGCGCAGCCGCAGGGTCCAGCGCACTTCAGTATTGCTGACCAGGTTGGGATTGCCGACGGTGACGGAGATGATCGACTGTTCGGCATTGAGGACGTCCGCGAAGGCGCGGACGCCGACTTTGCTGAGCTTTCGCTGTCCGAACAAATGAAGACACCCATCCGTAGCGCGGTGCGGGACCGCTCAAATGTACGCCGATTGACTGCCGGCTTGACTGTGCTCGCGCGGCCGTAGGATCGATCCGGTGAGCACCGGTTTGCTGGAGGCGCTGATCGCCGAATTGCCCGAGGGAATGGTGGTCACCGATCCCGCCGTCACCGAGGGCTACCGGCAAGACCGGGCGCTGGACCCCTCGGCAGGCAAGCCGCTGGCCGTGGTCCGGCCACGACACACCGACGAGGTGCAGACCGTGCTGCGGTGGGCCGCGGCCCACCGGGTGCCGGTGGTGACCCGCGGTGCCGGCAGCGGTCTGTCCGGCGGCGCCACGGCGGTGGACAACGGCATCGTGTTGTCGATGGAGAAAATGCGCGACATCACCATCGACCCGGTGACCCGCACCGCGGTGTGCCAGCCCGGACTATTCAACGCCGAGGTGAAGAAGGCGGCGGCCTCGTACGGTTTGTGGTATCCGCCGGATCCGTCGTCGTACGAGATCTGCAGCATCGGCGGCAACATCGCCACCAACGCCGGGGGCCTGTGCTGCGTGAAGTACGGAGTCACCACCGATTACGTGCTGGGCATGCAGGTGGTGCTCGCCGACGGGACGGCCGTCCGGCTGGGCGGTCCCCGGCTGAAAGACGTTGCGGGGCTTTCGTTGACGAAACTGTTCGTCGGCAGCGAGGGAACACTGGGCATCGTCACGGAAGTGACGCTGCGGCTGCTGCCGGCGCAGAACGCGTCGAGCATCGTGGTGGCCAGTTTCGCCTCGGTGGAGTCGGCCGTGGACGCGGTGCTCGGGGTGAGCGCGCGCCTTCGCCCGTCGATGCTGGAGTTCATGGACCAGGTGGCGATCAACGCCGTCGAGGACACCCTGCGCATGGACCTGGACCGTACGGCGGCCGCCATGCTGGTCGCCGGTTCGGACGAACGCGGACGCGGCGGCACCGAGGACGCCGAGGTGATGGCCGCGGTCTTCGCGGAAAATGGCGCGACCGAAGTGTTTTCGACCGACGATCCAGACGAGGGTGAGGCGTTCGTCGCCGCCCGCCGGTTCTGCATCCCGGCCGTGGAGGCCAAGGGATCGCTGCTGCTCGAAGACGTCGGGGTACCGCTGCCGGCCTTGGGCGCGCTGGTGACCGGGATCGCCCGGATCGCCGAGCAGCGGGACCTGATGATCTCGGTGATCGCGCACGCAGGCGACGGCAATACTCATCCTCTACTGGTGTTCGACCCCGACGATGCGGCGATGGCCGAGCGTGCGCAGCTGGCCTACGGCGAGATTATGGACCTGGCCGTCGGGCTGGGCGGCACGATCACCGGCGAGCACGGCGTGGGCCGCTTGAAGCGTCCGTGGCTGGCCGACTACCTGGGACCCGACGTCATGGATTTGAACCGGCGGATCAAGGCTGCCCTGGACCCGGACGGCATCCTCAACCCCGGCTCGGGCATCTGAGGCCCTCTCGCCCGCCGAGCGTGAAACTGGCTTCACGCTCGACATCGAACGTGAAACCAGCCTCACGCTCGCGCGCCTGAAATCGTTGACACGCTGCCCCGGATGTCGTACCAATAAGACATGACTGCGGTTATGTCTCACCAGGCTCCTGCGGGGTTCGTGCTCGCCACCGCCGAAAGCTGGTCCAACCCCTGGCCGATGTACCGGGCGCTGCGCGACCACGACCCCGTGCACCACGTCGTACCGGCCGGTCATCCCGAGCACGACTACTACGTGCTGTCCCGGCACTCCGACGTGTGGGCGGCCGCCCGCGATCACGAGACGTTCTCCTCAGCAGAGGGCCTGACCGTCAACTACGGCGATCTGGACATGATCGGGCTACGGGACAACCCGCCGATGGTCATGCAGGATCCGCCGGTGCACACCCAATTCCGCAAGCTGGTGTCCCGCGGTTTCACCCCGCGCCAGGTCGAGGCCGTCGAACCCAAGGTGCGCAAGTTCGTCATCGAGCGCATCGAGACGATCCGTGCGCGCGGCGAAGGCGACATCGTCGCCGAGCTGTTCAAGCCGCTGCCCTCGATGGTGGTCGCGCACTATCTCGGTGTGCCAGAACAGGATTGGGTCCAGTTCGACGGCTGGACGCAAGCCATCGTCGCGGCCAACACCGCCGAGGGCGGCATCGCCGGCGCGCTGGAAACCGTCGGGGACGCGGTCGGGACGATGATGGCCTACTTCACCGCGCTCATCGAGCGACGGCGAACGGAGCCCGAGGATGACACGATTTCGCACCTGGTTGCCGCCGGACTGGGGATCGACGGCGACATCTCCGGCATCCTCTCGATCCTGGGATTCACCTTCACCATGGTCACCGGCGGCAACGACACCGTGACCGGAATGCTTGGTGGCTCAATGCCGTTGCTGCAGGAGCGGCCCGACCAGCGTCAGCTGCTGATCGACGAGCCTGACCTCATCCCCGACGCGATCGAAGAATTGCTGCGGCTCACCTCACCGGTACAAGGCCTGGCCCGCACCGCCACCCGTGACGTCACGATCGAAGGCACCACCATCCCGGCCGGACGCCGGGTGCTGCTGCTCTACGGGTCGGCCAACCGCGACGAGCGTCAATATGGCGACAACGCAGGCGAACTCGACGTCAAGCGCCGGCCACGCAACATCCTGACCTTCAGCCACGGCGCGCACCACTGTCTGGGGTCGGCGGCAGCGCGAATGCAATCGCGGATCGCCCTTGGCGAATTGCTGAGCCGTTGCCCGCAATTCGCGGTTGACGCGGCCAACATTGTGTGGTCGGGCGGCAGCTATGTACGACGTCCGTTGTCGGTCCCGATCCGGGTGCGGGCCTGATGGCGGGCGACTGGCTAGGCGAACGCCGCACCGAAGTTGCCGCGGACCGGATCCTCGACGCCGCCGAACGGCTGTTCACCGAGCGCGACCCGGCGTCGGTCGGAATGAACGAAATCGCCAGGGCCGCGGGCTGTTCCCGCGCAACGCTGTACCGGTATTTCGACAGCCGGGAGTCGTTGCGCACCGCCTATGTGCACCGCGAGACCCGCCGCCTGGGACGCGAGATCCTCGCCTTGATCCAGGCCATCGAGAACCCGCGGGCACGGCTGATCGCCAGCTTCACCGCCACGTTGCGGATGGTTCGCGAAAACCCGGCACTGGCAGCATGGTTCGGCTCTGGCCGATTGCCGATCGGTGGCGAACTGGCCGGACAGTCGCAGGTGATTACCGCCCTGGCCTCCGGATTCGTCAGCTCGCTGGGATCCGACGACCCGGACGCCATCGAACGCCGCGCGCGGTGGGCGGTACGGGTGATCATCTCTATGCTGATGTTCCCCGGCCGCGACGAGGACGATGAGAAGGCGATGATCGAGGCGTTCGTCGTCCCGGTGGTGACGCCGGTTTCGGCCCGGAGCTGAAGCGCAAATCTCGCCTCCACAGCACCCGCTACCGAACAGCGGGTAAACCTCCGGCCAACCCACTCGCCTCGTGGGATACCTGCGCGTATATTGCGCGGCATCATATTGCTCCGAGATGCGACTGGAGCCTCCGATGGTGCCTTTTGTCATCGTGTCACCAGAACTGTTGGCCGCGGCGACGGCGGATTTGACCAGGGTCGCCTCAGCGATCAGCACCGCGAACGCGGCAGCAGCGACTCAGACCACGCAGGTGCTCGCCGCCGGCGGGGATGAGGTGTCGGCGGCGATCGCGGCGGTGTTCGGCAGCTACGGGCAGCAGTACCGGGCGCTCAGCGCGCAAGCGGCGGCGTTCCATGACCGGTTTATGCAGACGCTGACCGCGGCTGCTGGCGGCTATGTCGGCGCCGAGGCCGCCAGTGTGGCGCCGCTGCAGGCGCTGGAACAAAACCTCTTGGGGCTGATCAATGCGCCCACCAATGTCCTGTTGGGGCGCCCGCTGATTGGCCCTGGCACCAACGGCGCGCCAGGCACCGGCCAGCCCGGCGGGCCGGGAGGGATCTTGTTCGGCGATGGCGGCAACGGTGGGTCCGGGGGGCTCGGCCAGGCCGGGGGTGCCGGCGGTGAGGCCGGACTGTTCGGAAACGGCGGGGCCGGCGGCGCCGGCGGGACGGGTACGGCCGGCGCAGCCGGGGGCAACGGCGGTGCGGGTGGGGCCGGAGGCTGGCTGGGCGGCAACGGGGGGCCAGGCGGGGTCGGCGGGGCCGGCGGAGCCGGTGGAGCCGGAGCGGCCGGCGGCAACGGCGGCGTCGGCGGCGCCGGTGGACTGAATCGGGCGTTGGTGGGCTCGACCGGAGGGGCCGGCGGGGTCGGCGGGGTCGGCGGCGCCGGCGGGCTGGGCACTACGGGCAGCCCCGGTGGGACCGGTGGGACCGGCGGGGCCGGCGGGGCGGGCGGGGCCGGCGGGGCCGGCGGGGCTGCTCCCGGGCTGCTGGGCGCCGGTGCGCTGTTCGGCGCCGCCGGGGCCGGCGGCGACGGCGGAGCCGGCGGGGCGGGCGCGGCTGGCGGGACCGGCGGCACCGGGGTGGGATTTGGCACGGTCGGCGGCGACGGCGGGGCCGGCGGCATCGGCGGAGCCGCCGGGGCCGCGGGCGCCGGCGGCGCGGCTGGATTCATGTTCGGGACCCCCGGCCTGGCGGGCGGTGTGACTGGTGGCGGGGCCGGTGGACAAGGCGGTACCGGCGGCATCGGTGACACCGGCACCGCCGGCAGCATCGGCAAGGCCGGCGGGACCGGCTTTGCCGGCGGAGCGGGTGGTGCCGGCGGCCAGGGCGGTGCCGGCAACGGCGGCGTGAACGGCTCGGGTGGGGCCGGCGGCACCGGCGGAGCCGGTGGCCAGGGCGGTATCGGCTTTGCCGACGACGGCACAAACAACGCCACCGCCGGAGGCACCGGCGGCGCCGGCGGCGCGGCCGGTGCGGGGGGAGCGGCCGGCGCCGGGGGCACTGGCGGGGCGTCCGGGGCCGATGGCTTCGGCGGCAACGGCGGCCGGGGCGGCGACGGCGGGGCCGGGAAGGCCGGCGCCGCTGGCACCTCAACCACCAGCCCTGATGGTGGCGCTGGGGGTGACGCTGGGGCCGGCGGCCAGGGTGGGGCCGGCGGGGCGGGTATCGGCGGCGTTCACGGCGGCAACGGCGGCGCGGGCGGCGCCGGCGGTAACGGCGGCGCGGGCGGCGGCGGTTTTAGTCCGTCTAGCGGCGCGAACGGCGATGGCGGCGATGGCGGCGCCGGCGGCGCCGGTGGCACCGGCGGGGCGGCCATCGATGGCGGCAAAGGCGGGGCCGGCGGCAACGGCGGCCTCGGTGGCGACCCGGGCAACGCTGGCGGCAAGGAGGGCGGCAACGGCGGCACCGGCGGCAACGGCGGCACCGGCGGCGCCGGCGGCAACGGAGGCGCCGCAACCGGCGGCGGCAACGGTGGGGCCGGCGGCGCGGGCGGCAACGGGGGCAACGGTGGTGGGATTCAGATTTCCGGCCAGGGTGGCAATGGCCTTTCGGTCGGCGGCAACGGCGGCAACGGTGGCTTCGGCGGCGCCGGCGGGGCCGGCGGCGCCGCAACCGGCGGCGGCAACGGCGGGGGCGGCGGCAACGGCGGGATCGGTGGCTTCGGCGGGCCCGGCGGCGTCGCAATTGAGGAAAACGGCGTCGCGGGCGCGGGCGGCACCGGCGGTACCGGGGGCGTCGGCGGGGCCGGCGGCGCAGCAACCGGCGGCGGCAACGGCGGGGCCGGCGGCGCTGGCGGCGCCGGCAGAACGGGCGGCTTTGGCGGCGCCGCCCCCAGCAAGGCTGGCGGCGGCGTTGGCGGCAACGGCGGCGTGGGCGGCAACGGCGCGGCTGGCGGTAATGGCGGCAACGCAACCAGTGGCGGCAACGGCGGCAACGGCGGCAACGGCGGCAACGGCGGCTTCGGCGGAGACCGAGGCGACGGCAGCGCCGTGGCCGGCATCAGCGGCACTGGTGGCTTCGGCGGCAACGGCGGCAACGGCGGCACGCCCGGCGGCTTCGGCGGAGGCGGCGGCACCGGCGGGGCCGGCGGACTCCCCGGCGGCACCAAGGGCGGGAACGGCAGTCCCGGCACCAATGGCTGAACCCGGTTCCGCGTTCGGGTGGACCGAGACGCGGTGGCAACCGCGACCATGCTCGCCCGTCGCGATGCTGTGTGGCGCGAAAGACGCGATCCCCGGACGAAGAGTTCGTCCGCCCAGTGGTGACGCCGGTTGCGGCCTGTAGTTGAAGCGCGGTCACTAGTATCCTGCGCGACAGGCGTACGTGCACCGGGACATGTACGGCAGAAAGCAGGGTTTGCCATGACGAAACCGCTGATCGCCGCGACCCGCGTTATGCGGGACTATTTGTGTAATTCGTTGGTGTGGAATGACTTTCTGGCCCAAGGCGGTTTCGTCGACGGCGATATCCTGATCGTCACGCCGGTCAAGTCCGGCACCACGTGGACGCAGCGGATAATCCAGCAGATTCTGCGCAACGGAGCAGAGAACGACGGCAGTCTTTCCGACACGTCACCATGGCTCGACTCCAGTTGGGGTGAACACGCAGAAATGCTTGATGTGCTCCGGCGCCAGCGCGCGGCCGGTAGCCGGCGGGTCATCAAGTCACATTTGACCGCGGATGCCCTGCCTCTTGCCCAGGAAGCGCGGTACGTGTTTGTCGGCAGAAACGGTAAAGACTCGGGAATCAGCTTCCACAACATGCTCTCCAACTATTCGGAATCGACGATGGCGAAGATCAACCAGATCCACGCCGCGTGGTCGGGCAGCCTGACGCCGTTGGGGATTCCCGCGGACATGCAGACGTTTTTCGATCTGTGGCTCGACACCGGTGGCAATGGCTGTGGGAATCTGTTCGACCTCGTGAAGTCCTGGTGGGACCTGCGCGGCGAGCCCAACGTGCTGCGGTTGCACTACCGGCAACTCACAGACGACTTACCGGGTCAAATCGCCCGGATCGCGGAATTCATCGGCATCGATCCCGCATCGCTGAATCTCGACGTCATTGCACAGCATTGTTCGTTCGACTACATGCGCAGCCGAGCGGACAAGATGGCCCCGTTCAACGGTCAACACATGTCCAGCCCACAAGCCTTTTTTCACAAAGGGCCCACGCGCGATTACCGCAGCGAGCTTACGGCGGAGCAGGTTGCACGCTTCGACCAAGTTGCTGCCCACAAGCTGGGCGCAGTGTGCCAACTGGCTGGAAACGGGCCTCCTTGTTGACACCGACGAGCTACCGCGCGGCGGCAAGGTGCCCCGGCTCGGTTAGCTCGTCCAAATCTTGATACCAATCACGTTGTATCAGCACGCTATCCGCGATCCGTTGTAGTGCAGCGTCGAATTCCTGGTCGGCCTGCTCGGCGAAGCCGGATGGCAGGGTTAAGTTGTCGACAACCCACCGTCGGATGAGAGCAGACACGGAGTCGACCTGGCGCAGCCCGTCGGCGGTAAGCGATAGTTGGTCGCCGTCGCGAGACACATAACCCAGCGCAACCAGGCGGTCGAAGACGGGTTCGAAAACCTGATGGGGTAAGTGGAAATGCCTGGCGATGTCGGAGAGTCGCGCGGTCTCCTGACACCGCTCGTCCTGATAAATCCGCAATATTCCCCACAGCCCCGCGGCGTCCAGTTCACAATCGGGCTGCTGGGCGATATCCGCCAACTGCACTGTGGGCCCCTCGGCCAGCAAGTTTCCGACAGCGATTTCCAACACGTCTTCTGGCGTTTTCGTTCTCGGCACCGCAAACCCGTCCCCCAGGCAGGTGGGGCTGTCGTGAACCCCGGTGAGGGGTGCCTCGCGCAGAAACAGCGCGAAAACAAACCCGGCCAAGGCGACAAAAGCCGCGCAGAAAAACACTTGCGCCAATGACCCGGCATACGCCCGAACAATCAAGGACGCGACATGCTCCGGGAGTTGACGTACGGCCGCGGGCGAATGCACAACCTCGGCGGCCAGGCCGTTGGACGTCAACACCGAACCCACTCGCCGCCCGAGAAAGTTTGCGAACAACGCACCGAATATGGCGGCGCCGAAAGCGCCGCCGACCAGACGGAAAAACGTCACACCCGAGGTGGCGACGCCGAGGTCTTGGAAACAGGCGGTGTTCTGCACGATCAGGATGAGCACCTGCATGGAAAACCCGATCCCGGCACCCAGGATGACGAGGTAGCAGGACTGCACTGGCCACGGTGTCGACTCGTCCATTCGCGCCAGCAGCAAAAAGCCGACAGTCATCAGCGCCGTCCCGGCCAGCGGAAAAATCTTGTACCGGCCGGTCCGGCCGACCAGAATTCCAGCGGCCAACGAGGTGATCAGCAGCCCGACCACCATGGGCAACGTGCGCAGACCGGAGGTGGTCGCCGAGACGCCGTCGACGTAGCGCAGATACATGGGCACGAAGGTCAGCGCGCCCAGCATCGCGAATCCGACCAGCAACGACAGCACGGAACACACCGAGAACACCGGGCTGCGAAACAGCCGCGGCGGCAAGATACCCGCGGCGGCTCGACTCTCCACCCAAACGAAGAGGACAAGCGCCACGGCGGCGCCGGCAAACAGAGCGACAACTGGCAACGAGCTCCAGGCGTAGGTGGTCCCGCCCCAACTCGTTGCCATGATCAGGGCGGTGCTGGCGACGCCGATCACCAGGATCCCGACATAGTCGATAGCCGGCCTTGGGCGTCGGGCCAACGCGGGGATGGCTGCGGCGGATACCGCGAGAACCGTTATAGAAAGGGGCACGTTGATCCAGAACGCCCAGCGCCAGTTGAGATAGTCGGTGAAAAGGCCCCCGAGTAGCGGACCGGCGACCGTGCCGACCCCGAAGATCGCCCCCAGGGCGCCCTGATAGCTGCCGCGGCTGCGGAGGGGTAGCACCTCGCCGACCAGCGTCGAGGCGCTGACCGAGAATGCACCCGCGCCAATACCCTGCAGCATGCGGGCGCCTGCCAACATGCCCATTGTTTCGGACAACCCGCACAACACCGAGCCGACCAAGAAAACCACGACGGCACTTCCCAGCACCCGTTTACGGCCCAGCAGGTCGCCGAGCTTGCCGGCTGCCGGGACAACGACGATGCCGCCAAGAAGATAGGCGGCAACAGCCCACGACTGCTGACCGGAATCGCCTAGGTCCTGCACGATCGCCGGTAACGCGGGCACCACCATTGCCTGGTTCATCGCCACGACCGCCACGCCGAGCGCAAGTGCCGCACAAAGGACGTAGCTTCGTACGGAACTGATTGGGGTGCACGGGAATCGATCACCAAGAGGAGCGATAGTTGGTGAGGTCGGGCTAGTCATAGCTCAGTTCCCGTCGACGTTGCAGCTCGCGTGCGGGGCTGCCACTGGCACATGGTAGTTCCAGGTTCGAGCCGCTTCAACGCCTCAATCCGCAATAGCCTTAACACTGCGCGGGCGACGTCTCCGATACTTGGGCCGTCACTAGGCCGTCCGTAGGTCCTCAGGCCACCCAGTAAGCCTGCGACTTAATCGATTCGCGCGGAATCCCGAAGTCCTCGCGCAGCACCTTGACGACCGAACGCGTGGTTCGGCTGTCACAGGCCACCCAACCGAAATGGCTACCGCCCTCGACAGCGGCCGATCGCACCGCCTCAACCAGCGCCTTGCCCTCACCCTTGCGGTCAACCCAGGTGACGCCGACGTCGCGCGCGACCGGCAGGTGCTTGTCGTCGGCGTAACCAGCTTCGAGGAAGACCTGCGCCGGAGCGTCGCCGATAGCGGTCAGCAACGAGTTGATAGCGGGCAGGGACGCACTGTCGCCGACGATGACGTACCCGGCCGGGGGCGGCTCGGGGATCGCGAACTTGCTGCCCAGCACGGTCGCCTCGATGGTGTCGCCGGGTTGCGCCGACCGCGCCCAGGCGGATGCGATGCCGTCGTGCAGCGCGAACTCGATGTCGACGGTGTCGGCCGCCGGATCGGGGTTGACCAGTGTGTAACCGCGCTGGTGCAACTTGTCGCCGTCGTTGAACCACAACCGGACCCACTGGGTCGGATGCACCGGGTGCGCATCGAACAGTCCACCGGCCAGGAAGCTGAGCCGCAGGTAGTGGGGGCTGATTTCGGTTCGGCCGGTCACCGTGAGCCGGTAGTCCCCCGCTCGAAGCAGCTTGAGCACAGCGCCGGCGAAACCTCGAGACGCGCGGTGTTCGCTCATTAGGACAGGGTAACCTACCCTAATTCGCCCGGACCCGGGTGAACCTGTGCAACAGCCAGGCCAGCGGGATGGTCACCACCATGGTCGCGATGAAGAGATTCAACATCGGACCGGTATAGACGTGCGCCCGCACGATGTAGACCATGGCGAATTCCATGGTGATCAGGTGGATCAGGAAGATCTCGTAGGAGATCTCGCCGAGCCACACCATCGGCCGGCTGGCTAACAGCTGCGAATACCAACCCTGATCGCCCAGCGCCAACGGAGCCACCGCCAGGGTGGCGATCACCGCGTAGAACATCGTCTTCCACAGCGCTTCGGGCAGCGAGGCCGGTGAGGTGGTCGGGGCACCCCCGATCGGCGTGGAGACGATGAAGTAGCAGATGAGCGCCAGAGGGATGGCGGCGAACGCATAGCAGCGCGCCCCCATCTGTTGCAGCACGGTCAGCATCATCCCGCCCAGAAACCAGGCCAGGTAGGTCGGTAGCCACAGCCGGGCGCCGTCGGGAAAGAACCGGTCGACGTGCACCAGCACCAGCCACCCCGGACTGATCAGCGTGAGCCCGGCCAGCGCCGCCAGCACCAGCCTGGGCCGCCACCGTCGACGACACAGCACCACCAGCAGCAGGTAGGCCAGCAGCGGTAGCGTGACGTAGAACGCCGCTTCGACCGCCAGGCTCCACATCTGGGTAAGGCCCTGGTGCAGGTACTTACCGAGATAGCCGTCGGTGTAAATCTGTGTCAGCGTGAGGTTTCGGATCAGCCCCAGCCAGCTGTGACCGGGGTTCGGGCCCGCTTCGCGATAGTGATAGAGCACGTAGGCGATCAGGACGGTGACGACGTAGGCGGGCATGATCCGGCGAACCCGGTTGCGCGCGTAGCGGCTCAGCGAGGGCCATGGACTGCCGGTGGCAGCCGACTTGACCCATGGCCGGAACAGCAGGAATCCGGACAACACGAAGAACATCGGCACGCCGATCTCCATGCGGGCGCCGACCAGGCCCCAATAACCGTGTGTGTACTTGCCGGTGGTGTAGGCCGCATGGGTGCCGACAACCAGAAGGGCGGCGACCGCGCGCACGCCGGTGAGCGATGCAACCCGGTCGACGCCAACGGTCTGCTCGAGACCGCCCTGAGCGTCCTCGGCCTCCGATACCGTCATGCGCCGGGCTTCCGGCTCGGCTTGCCTTTGCCGGCGGGTTGCCGTGGTGTCCGGGCTTTATCGGAGCGCCGGTCCGGTCGCAGGTTGATCAGCACCCCCGAAATCCGAGTTTGCTCAAGCTTTTTCAGCGTCGCCCGGGGCAATTTCGCCGGAAGTTCGACCATGGAGAAGTCGGGGCCGATGGCGATGTGGCCGAAATCGCTGCGATGCAAGCCGCCTTCGTTGGCAATGGCTCCCACGATTGCACCCGGGCCGATCCGGTGGCGCTTGCCGACGTCGATGCGATAGGTGATGAACGGCTTTGTCTGCCTTGGCCGTTCGGGTCCGTCCTGGCGGCTGCGCTGGTCCCGGCGCTCCGGTGGGGGTTCGGGTGCCAGCAGAAACGCCTCCCCGTCCCGGGATTGCAGCGCCAGCGCGGCGGCGATATCTGCCATCGGCACGTCGTGTTCGCGTTCGTAATCCTCGACCAGTCGGCGAAAGAGTTCGATGCTCGGGGAACCGAGTGCATCGGTGATCGAGTCGGCGAACTTAGCTACCCGTTGGGCGTTGACGTCCTCGACGGTCGGCAACTCCGCCTCGGTCAGTGTTTGCCGCGTAGCCTTTTCGATCGCCTTCAGCAGATGCCGCTCGCGCGGCGACACGAACAGCAGCGCTGCCCCGGAACGCCCAGCCCGGCCGGTGCGCCCGATACGGTGCACATACGACTCGGTGTCATGCGGTATGTCGTAGTTGAGCACATGCGAGATGCGGTCCACGTCCAGCCCGCGGGCCGCGACATCGGTGGCGACCAGGATGTCGATGGTGCCGTCCTTGAGGGCGGTGATGGTTCGCTCCCGCTGTCCCTGTGGGATGTCGCCGTTGATCGCGGCCGCGGAAAACCCTCGGGCGCGCAACTTTTCGGCGACCTCCTCGGTCGCCTGCTTGGTCCTGACGAAGACGATCATGGCTTCGAACTGCTCGACCTCGAGCACCCGCGTCAGAGCGTCCATCTTGCGTGGGCCGGCCACCTGGATGTAGCGCTGCGAAATGTTATCGGCCGTGGCCGTTTTCGCTTTTGAGGTGACTTCCAGCGGATCGTGCAGGTACTTGGCGGTGATCTTGCGGATCGCCGGCGGCATGGTCGCAGAGAACAGGGCAACCTGCTTGTATTCCGGGGTTTCGGACAGGATGCGGTCGACTTCGTCGGCGAAGCCCATCGCGAGCATCTCGTCGGCCTCGTCGAGCACCAGGTAGTCCACCCGGGACAGGTCCAGCGTCCCGCGTTCCAGGTGGTCGATGACCCGGCCTGGGGTCCCGACCACCACCTGCGCACCGCGTCGCAGCCCGGCCAGTTGCACGGTGTAGGACGACCCGCCGTAGATCGGGAGCACGTTGAGATGCCCGACGTGAGCCCCATAACGGCTGAACGCCTCGGCGACCTGCAGCGCCAACTCCCGGGTAGGCGCCAGTACCAGGGCCTGAGTGGTTTTGCTGGTGGTGTCGATCTTGGAAAGGATCGGCAGCGCGAAGGCCGCGGTCTTGCCGGTGCCGGTCTGCGCCAGGCCCACCACATCTGAGCCCGCCATCAGCGCCGGTATCGTCGCGGCCTGAATCCCGGTCGGTGATTCATAGCCGACGTCAGCGATCGCCCGTACAACGTCGGGGTGAATCTGCAGGTCGGCAAAGGTTTCGGGGGGAGAATTCGCCGGGAGTTCCATTTGACAGTGGAGTCTAGCCAAGTGCAGCGCGTGCACACCCGCAGTCGTCGCGCAGCGGTCGTCGGCTACGTCAAGCCGTGTCGCCCCGCCTTCCCGGTCTGCTGTCCGGCGGCGCCGCCGGCTCCACCGGCGCCGTTGGTGGTGCCGTAACCGCCATTACCTCCGTTGCCGCCGTTGCCGACTTGACCGGCGTCGCCGCCCGTGCCACCCGTGCCGCCCTGGCCGGTGCCGTTCAGTGCGGCGCCTCCCGCGCCGCCGTCGCCGCCGTTGCCGTATTGGCCGGCGTTACCAGCGTCCCCGCCGTCGCCACCGGTGACACCCACACCGCCCGCGCCGCCGCTACCGCCGAAGCCGAACTGCGAGCCGGCGTCACCGCCCGCGCCACCCACCCCGCCGGTGCCTCGTGCGGAATAGCCACCGGCACCGCCATGTCCACCGCTTCCTACCGGCCCGCCGGCGTCGCCGCCGGCGCCACCGGCCCCGCCCGTTCGGATGCCACTACCGCCGGTGCCTCCGCCCCCTCCGGGCGCGAACTGCCCGCCGAGCCCGCCGTTACCCCCGGCTCCGCCGATGCTGGTGCCGATCCCGCCGGTCCCACCCGACCCGCCGCTGCCGAACAACCCGCCGGCCCCGCCGTTGCCGCCGGTCCCCGCGACGCCGGCAAGGTTCCCGACACCGCTGGAATTGCCGCCGTTCCCGCCGTTGCCGCCCAGACCGAACAGGCCGCCGGCACCGCCGGCACCGCCGGCACCGCCCAGACCCGCATAACCGTAGCCACCACTCCCGCCGGCACCGCCGCTGCCGAACAGCCCGCCCGCTCCGCCGTTGCCGCCCGCCTGACCCGCGCCGCGAGGCCCATACGCGCCGGAGCCACCCGCACCGCCGGAGCCCATGAGGAGCCCGCCGACCGAACCGGCTGCCCCGGTCCCGGGCGCCGCGTTGGCGCCGTTGCCTATCAGTGGGCGGCCGAACATGGCCTCGGCCGGCGCATTGAGCGGTGCGAGCGTCTGCTGCAGCGAGCCCTGGAGGATGAGTCCGCCGGAGCCGGAGTCGCCGACGCCGGTAAGGCCCAAGCCGCCGTTGCCCCCGTTGCCGGCGGTGCCGATCATCGAGCCGGCCCCGCCGTTACCTCCGTGCCCACCGAAGCCGGGTGACCCGCCGGCAAACCCGCCTTCGCCCCCGGCACCGCCGAAGCCGAAGGCTGATCCGGCACTACCTCCGTTGCCGCCGGCACCTCCCCGGAAGTTTCCGTATCCGCCCGTGCCGCCGGCTCCGCCGTCGCCGTAGAGGCCGCCGCCGCTGCCGCCGGCCCCGCCGGAACCCCCGGTGGCGCCGCCTCCCCCGCCGACGCCGCCGGCACCTCCGAAGCCGAATTGGCCAGTGACGTGGCCACCTGCCCCGCCGGCGCCGCCGGTGCCGTCACCTGCGCCGATCGTGCTGTTGCTGCCGAAGCCGCCGTTGCCGCCGATACCTCCGGTACCGAATTCACCGGCGTTCCCGCCGTTGCCGCCGGCACCGCCGAACACCACTCCATTACCTCCCACCCCGCCGGGACCCCCCACACCGAAGATGCCTCCCGTACCGCCGTCACCGCCACGCCCGCCGACACCAGCGGTGTTGAAACCCCCGGTCCCGCCTGCGCCGCCGTTGCCGAACAATCCGGCCGCCCCGCCGCTGCCGCCCGCACCGGAGAGGTAGCCCGCCCCGCCCGCGCCGCCGCTACCGAACAGCCCGCCGGCGCCGCCGTTACCGCCGGCCAGGTGGTTGGCACCCCCCGAGCCACCAGCGCCGCCGTTGCCGATCAGCAACCCTCCGGGTGCTCCGTCGGCTCCGGTCCCCGGTGCGCCAATGGCGCCATTGCCGATCAGCGGGCGGTTCACCGCCGCCATCGTGGGCGCGTTGATCACCTCGAGAACCGGCTTCAATGCTGCTGCGTTGACGGCCTCGGCGGTTGCGTAGGCGCCGGCCCCGGCGTGCATTCCTGATACGAACCGGTCGTGGAAGACCGACACTTGCGCACTGATCGCCAGATAGGCATGCGCGTGGGAGTCGAACAGAGCGGCCAGCGCTGTCGACACCTCGTCCTGCGCGGCGGCCAAGAGATTGGTGGTCCTCATCGCCGCGGCGGCATTGGCGGTGGTGACGGTGCAACCTATCCACCTCAGGTCGCCCACGGTCGACAGCAGTGCCTCAGGTGCCGCGGTGAGAAACGACATGGTTCGAAGCCCCTTCGATACGACGTGCCCAACCGGATCCTCGAATAGATATCCGGTCGGGATGAAGGGTTAGTCGAAGATCTATTGAATGCCCTAGCCAGAGGTACTAATCGGTGCCCGGGCCGTGCCCGCTCGGCCCGCACGCGGTGCCCGGTTCGGCCTCACCTGACGCGGGTTGCGACGCATTGCCGGTACGGTTCGCGGTGTGTGGTCCATAGCCGAGCGAGCCGAAGCCCCGACAGTCCTTGCTGCCGCCGTGGTTCTCGCAACGACTTTGACCGGATGCGGTTCGGGTGACTCGACGGTCGCCAAGACACCGCAGGCCAGCAAGCCTTCCGCGGCGGCCACGACGGGCGTGGTGGGTCCTTCGAATGCACCGCCGGCCACGGCCGCACCGCCCAGCAGCAGTGAAACCCCGGCAGATCCCTGCGCGGTCAATCTCAGCTCGCCCACCATCGCCAAAGTCGTATCGGAGTTGCCCCGCGATCCGCGCAGTCAGCAAGCCTGGAATCCAGAACCGTTGGCCGGCAACTACAACGAATGCGCGCAGCTGTCCGCGGTGATCATCAAGGCCAACACCAACGGCGACAGCCCGACCACCCGGGCGGTGCTGTTTCACCTCGGCAAGTTCATACCGCAGGGTGTGCCAGACACCTACGGCTTCAACGGGATTGACGCTGCGCAGAGCACCGGGGACACCGTAGCGCTGACGTACGCCAACGGGGTCGGTCTGGCCGCCACGGTGAAGTTCCATTGGAACGGCAGCGGGGTGGAGATCATCGGTAACACTGCGGGCCGCTGAGCGGACGCTCCGCCCGTGTTCTACGGATCATAACCGTCGATCCGCGTGACAGACCGGCCGTCGTCACACGCCACCGAATCGGCTACGAAGTGCGGCCTGCGATGGCGGCGTCGGCCTCGGCGTGTGTCGGTATGCCGGGCCGTGCGGCATAGCCGGCCATGAATTGTGCCGCAGCTATCCCGAACAGGGCGACGGTGGCGGGCAACCACATCGACTGTGAGACCGCCGCGCAGAACGGTTCGCGCAGCAGCTCAGGTAGCAGCAGGCTGGCGTCGGCGGCCCGCGTCGGCGCCATCGGATGAGGACTGCCGCCGGCAAGCACGGACACCTCGGCAGTGATCCGCGACGTCATCAACGCGGCCATTCCGGCGCTGCCCAGTACCGCCCCCAGTTGTCTGGTCGCGTCGTAAACACCCGAACTCGCACCAGCCAGCTCGGGCGGCACACCCCGGGTCGCGGTGGCAGCCAACGGAGACCAGACGAACGCCACCCCGACACCCATGGCGAGAAAGGGCGCCGCCAGTCGAAACAGCGGCGTCGCCGGAGACATCTCGAGCGCGAGCCAGGCCAGCCCGACCGTCAGCATCGAGAAGCCGAACCCGATGACTCGCCGCGGGTTGGATCTGTCGACGATCTTGCCGACCCTGGGTGCCAGTAAGCCGCTGACGATCGCCATCGACGTCGTCAGCAGCGCCGCGCGGCTCGGCGAGAGGCCACACACCGCCTGCGCGTAATACATCACCGGTAACGTCATCGACGTCATGGTGAACGACATTGCCGCCACACCAACGATGCACGAGCTGAAGGCCCGATCAGCGAAGATGCGCAGCGGGACCAACGGCTCGCGACGGTTGAGCGACTGCCAGTAAAGAAATAGCGACATGAAGCCGGCCCCGGCGACGATCATCGCCACAATCCAGGGTGGCCACTCGGCGGACTGGCCCTGCTGCAGCCCGAAGACGATCAGGAACACCCCGGTCGCAGACAACCCCACGCCGACCCAGTCGAACTGGTGACGCTGGGTGGGCAGCGACGGGATCAACCAGACCGCCAACGCCAGGCCTACGACGCCAACAGGCAGATTGATAATGAAAATCCACTCCCAGCCCAGGCTGTCGACCAGTACACCACTGGCCAACGGGCCAACCAACGTCGCGACCGCGGCGGTGACCCCCCACACGCTCATCGCGGCACCGCGGCGCTGCGGCGGGAAGAGACGGGTGAGCGTGGACAATATCTGCGGGGCGAGTAGTGCTGCCCCGATGCCCTGGACCGCGCGTGCGGCGATCAGTATGCCGACCGTGCGGGCCAGGCCGCAGCACACCGAAGCGCCGACGAAAACTGCCAGGCCCAGCACGTAGAGATTTCTCTGGCCGAAGCGATCACCGAGGCGCCCGGCGACCAGCAGCGGTACCGCGAACGCGAGCAGGTAGGCGCTGGTTACCCAGATCACCGTGTCGTAAGTGGTGTGCAACTCAGCCATGATGCTCGGGTTGGCCACCACAACGGCCGTGGAGTCGACCAGGATCATGAAACGGCCGATCAGCATGGCCCCGAGGGTCGCCCACGGGGCGCGGAATTCGTTGTCGCCTGCGACACCTCGCGACGTTGACGATGCGACGTGTCGCCCAGCTGGCTGCGTCATCGCCGTCGCCACCCCCAAGGTGTCAACGCAATCACCGGGAAAGTTTGTGATTCGCGTCACAAAACGTTAGGCAGCGGTCGAAACGCTGGTCTAGCAGAGATTTTCGAAGGAGTTATGCCACGCAACGCAAGCGTCGCGACTGCGGTGTCGGCCCCCTCGCCTACCGTTACAGCTGTGTTCGTCACCGGCGGCAACATCGTCTACAGCGCATCGGATCTCGCGTCCGCCGCGCGATGCGAGTACGCGCTGCTCAGAGATCTTGACGCCAAGCTCGGGCGCGGCCCGGTCGTATCGGTCGAGGATGAATTGCTGGCGCGCACGGCCGTTCTCGGCGATGACCACGAGCGCCGCAGGCTGGACCGGCTGCGCGCACAATTCGAGGACAAGATCGCCGTGATCGGCCGTCCCGCCTACACGCACGCCGGACTCACCGCCGCAGCAGAGGCCACCCGGCGCGCCATCGCCGCCGGCGCCCCGGTCGTCTATCAGGCAGCCATGTTCGACGGCCGCTTCGTCGGCTTCGCGGACTTCCTGATCCGCGACCGCGAGCGGTACCGGGTCACCGACACCAAGCTGGCCCGCTCGCCGAAGGTCACCGCGCTGCTGCAATTGGCTGCGTATGCCGACGCGCTGACGGCGGCCGGGGTGCCGATTGCCCCGGATGCCGAGCTCGAACTCGGCGACGGCACGGTGGTCCGCTACCGCCTCAGCGACCTGATGCCGGTCTACCGAACCCAACGGGCACAGCTGCAAAAGCTGCTCGACGAGCATCACGCCGCGGGCCGCGCGGTGCGCTGGGACGACGCCGGGGTTCAGGTCTGCTTCCGGTGTCCGCTGTGCACCGAACAGCTACGCGCCGTCGACGACCTGCTGCTGGTCGCCGGTATGCGAGTCAGCCAGCGCGAGAAGCTGATTGACGCCGGAATCACCACCATCGGCGAACTCGCCGGCCGCACCCGTCCGGTGCCCGGCCTGGCCGCGCCTGCCCTCGGCAAGTTGGCCGCCCAAGCCGCCTTGCAGATCCGGCAGCGCGAGACCGGAGCCGCGCAGTTCGAGGTGGCCGATCCGCAGCCGCTGGCACTGCTGCCGGAACCGAGCCCGGGCGACTTGTTCTTCGACTTCGAAGGCGACCCGCTGTGGACCGCGGACGGCACCTTGTGGGGACTGGAGTACCTGTTCGGCGTCCTGGAAGCCGGCCCGGCCGGCAAATTCCGTCCGCTCTGGGCGCACGACCGCAGCGATGAGCGAGAGGCACTGAAGCGTTTTCTGGCCTTGGTGGCCAAGCGCCGCACGCGCTACCCGCACATGCACATATATCATTACGCGGCCTACGAGCGGACGGCGTTACTGCGACTGGCCGGACGCTACGGTGTTGGTGAGGACGAGGTCGACGACTTGTTGCGCAACGGCGTGCTCTTGGACCTCTATCCGTTGGTGCGCAAGAGCATTCGAGTGGGCGCGGAGAGTCTGAGCCTCAAAGCCCTCGAGCCGTTGTACATGGGTTCCCAGTTGCGCACGGGCGACGTCACCACCGCTGCCGACTCGATCACCTCCTACGCACGGTACTGCGAGCTGGTGGCCGGCGGTCGCGCCGACGAGGCGGCGACGGTGCTCAAAGAGATCGAGGAGTACAACCACTACGACTGCCTTTCCACCCGCAAGCTGCGAGACTGGCTGTTGATGTTGGCCTGGGAATCGGGCGTCACACCGACAGGCATTCAGCCGGTCCTGGAACGCGACGGCATCAAAGACCACGATCAGCTCGCGACGATACTGGCGAAGTACACCGGCGACGCCACGGCGGGTGACCGCACTCCTGAGCAGACGGCCGTCGCCCTGATAGCCGCCGCCCGCGGATATCACCAACGCGAGGACAAGCCGTTCTGGTGGTCGCACTTCGACCGGCTCAACTACCCCGTCGACGAATGGTCGGACAACACAGACGTTTTCGTCGTCGACTCCGCATCCATCGTCACCGACTGGCACACGCCGCCGCGAGCCCGCAAGCCGCAGCGCCGGGTGCTGCTGAAAGGTGAGCTCGCCCGGGGCGACCTCAACCAAGAGGTGTTCGCGCTCTACGAACCGCCGGCACCGGCCGGCATGGCCGAGGATCCTGACCGCCGGGGGGCGGCCCGCGCACAGGTCGTCGGAGTCGACGACCCCAGCCTGCCCGCCGAGGCGACCATAATCGAACGAACCGGCAAGGACGGCAACACCTTTCACCAGACGCCGTTCGCGCTGACGCCCGGGCCGCCGGTCAAGACGACCGCGCTGCGCGAGTCCATCGCGTCGACGGCGCAAACCGTCGCAATGGCGTTGCCGAGCCTGCCCCGCACCGCACTCATCGACTTACTGCTCCGGCACCCACCGCGCACCCACGGCGCGCTGCCGCGCAGCGCCGACTCCGTCGCCGACATCACGGCCGCGACGCTGAGCCTCGATTCGTCGTACCTGGCGGTGCACGGGCCACCCGGCACGGGCAAGACGCACACCGCGGCCCGGGTGATCAAGACCCTGGTCACCGAACACCGCTGGCGCATCGGCGTGGTCGCGCAATCACACGCCGCGGTGGAGAACGTATTGAACTGCGTGATCGACGCCGGCCTCGATCCGGGGCTGGTAGCCAAGAAAGGCGACGCCGCCGCGCGCTGGCAGCAGGTCGACGCGAGCCAGTACCGTAGTTTCATCGCCGACCACGCGGGCTGCGTGATCGGCGGCACGGCTTGGGATTTCGCCAATGCGCAGCGCGTACCGCCCGGTTGCCTGGATCTGCTGGTGATCGACGAGGCGGGCCAATTCTGTCTGGCCAACACCATCGCGGTGGCACCGTCGGCCAACAACCTGCTACTGCTCGGCGACCCGCAACAACTGCCACAGGTCAGTCAAGGCACCCACCCGGAGAAGGTTGACGTCTCCGCGCTGGAATGGCTGGTCGACGGGCAGCAGACGCTGCCCGACGAGCGCGGTTACTTTCTCGACCTGTCCTACCGGATGCATCCGGATGTGTGCGCGGCCGTCTCGGCGCTGTCCTACGAAGGCCGGCTTCGTTCACACACGCAGCGCACCGCCGCGCGCCGCCTGGGCGGTCAGGATCCGGGCGTACACGTGCTACCGGTTGGCCATCAAGGTAATTCGCTCGAGAGCCCCGCAGAGGCGGCGGCGATCGTGGACGAGATCGGTCGCATGATCGGCCGGCCGTGGACCGATGAGCACGGCACTAGGCCGTTGAAACACTCGGATGTGCTGGTGCTTGCTCCGTACAACGCCCAGGTCGCCCTGATCCGCCGCCAGCTCTCGGAAGCCCGCCTGCCAGGAATCCGGGTCGGCACCGTCGACAAATTCCAGGGCGGTCAGGCGCCGGTCGTGTTCATCTCGATGACGGCCTCATCCGTTGACGAGGTGCCGCGCGGAATGTCGTTCCTGCTCAACCGGAATCGGCTCAACGTCGCCATCAGCCGCGCGCAGTATGCGGCGATCATCGTGCGCTCGGAGTTGTTGACCCAGTATCTGCCGGCCACCCCGGCCGGGCTGCTGGAGTTGGGCGCCTTTCTGGCACTCACCGAGGGGCGTGACCGTCAGCGTCGGCCGGCGACCGGGTCATCCGGATCTCGCTGACGCGCGTAGTCGGGGACGGAACGCACGCCGCCCCTGGGAATGCCGTCGCGCCGGGGCAGGGCCAGCCCTGGTCGCGCGGCGACGTCATACCCGTCGTCCGCGGTGGGTTCCCGACGCAGTATGTATTCGACGTAGCCGTCGTCGTCGTCATCGTCGGGGTGGTCCGCCAGCGCATAGCCGGCCAGGTCCTCGAGGTCGCGCCGGGCGCCGCTCGCCGAGGTCAACACACCGACCAGGAACAACGCCGCGATGATTCCGAACAGCGCGATGAACGCCGGCAGCAGCATCGACTGGGACATCGCGGCTGAGAACGGCTCCCGTACGAAAGCGGGCAATCGCAACGCGCCGTCCTCGGTTGCCGGCGCGCCAGCGCCCTCGGGCAGCTCGGCGCTAATCCGCCACGTCATGAACGCGGCCATGCCCGCGCTGCCGAGTACCGCGCCGAGTTGGCGGGTGGCGTTGTAAACCCCCGAGCCTGCGCCGGCCTGGTCCGGCGGCAGGTTTCGGGTCGCGTTAGCGGCCAGTGGTGACCACACGAAAGCCATCCCCACCCCGAGGCCGATGAACGGCAGCAGCAACCGCCAGACCGGTGTTTCGGGCTGCAATTCCAGGGCCAGCCAGGTCATCGAGATCGCCACTGCCGAGAAACCGAAGCCCAGCAACGGCACGGGGTGCGTCTTGTCGATGACGAGGCCGACGACCGGCGCAAGCAGGCCGCTGGTGATAGCCACCGGCGCGATCAACAAGGCCGAACGCGTGGGCGACAAGCCGCACACCGACTGGGCGTAGAAAGTCAACGGCAGCATCATCGCCGTCGACGCGAACGAGATGATGGCCACTCCGATGTTGCACAGACTGAAGTCCCGGTCAGCGAACATGCGCAGGGGAACCAAAGGCGCGCGCCGGTTGATCGACTGCCAATAGACGAACGCGGAGATGAAGCCGACGCCGGCCACCAGCACCGCCCAGATCCACGGCTTCCAGTCAGCCGATTGCCCTTCCTGCAGTCCGAACACCAACAGGAACATGCCCGCCCCGGACAACGCGACGCCGATCAGATCGAACCGCTTAGTGCGGACCGGCAGGACCGGAACCAGCCAGATCGCCAACGCCAGGGCGATGACCCCGACCGGCACATTGACGAAGAAGATCCATTGCCAGCCCAGGCCGTCGACCAGCATTCCTCCGGCGAGCGGGCCGATCAGGCTGGCGACCCCGGCAGTCGCGCCCCACATGCTCATCGCGGACCCACGCCCCTGCGCCGGGAAGATGCGAGTGATCGTCGACAACGTCTGCGGGGTGAGCACTCCGGCACCTACACCCTGCACGACGCGGGCCGCGATCAACATGGCGGCGCTGCCGGACAGTCCGCACCACACCGACGCGAAGGTGAAGATCACCAGGCCGATCACGTAAAGGTTCTTCGGGCCGAACCGGTCTCCGAGCCGGCCGGCAACCAACAACACCACCGCATATCCCAGCAGGTAAGCGCTGGTCACCCAGACCACAGTCGCGTAGTCGATGTGCAGCGCGGCCATGATCGTCGGATTGGCCACCGCGACGATTGTCGAGTCGAGCATGATCATGAAGAAGCCGAGCATCATCGCCCACAGCGCGGCCCAGGGGTTCCCGGCGAGGCCGCCCCCCACCAGCCGCCTCGTTGCCGTGCTCATCTATCGCACCTCGTTTCGGCTCCCGCGTCGCGTCACGCGAAGTCCAGCCCGCATTATTCCCGCTGCGTTGCCCGCCTCGCTCTCGGGCCAAGCCCGAGACCCGGCTGCGGAATATGTGCGGCTTTTGCGCCCGGCACTCATTTTGCTGGACGCGCGTTAGCCTGAGGAGAAGCCGTCCCGAAGAGAGGCACTATGAGCTTTCGACGAAGCAAGTCGGTACCGGACCAGCAGCTCGCCGGCAACGGAGGTTCCGGAGGCCGGCCGAAGGCATCCAGCAGGGCATTGGCCCGGATCATCGAACGAAGTTCGCGCATCCAGGGCCCGGCCGCCGAGGCGTATGTGGCGCGCCTGCGCCGGGCGCACCCGGGCGCCAGCCCCGCCGAGATCGTGACGAAGCTGGAGAAACGCTTTGTGGCCGCGGTGACTGCCAGCGGCGCGGCGGTGGGTGCGGCCGCGACGTTGCCCGGAATCGGCACCTTGGCCGCGTTGTCGGCCGCCGCCGGAGAGACCGCGGTGTTCCTGGAAGCCACCGCGCTGCTGGTGCTGGCGCTGGCGTCGGTGCACGGCATCCCCCTCGACCATCGGGAACGTCGTCGCGCCCTGGTGCTGGCCGTGCTGGTCGGTGACAACAGCAAGGCCGCCGTGGCGGAGGTGATCGGCGGCGGACGGACCAGCGGCGGCTGGGTGTCCGAGAGCATGGCCTCCTTGCCGCTGCCGGCCGTATCGAAGCTCAACAACAGCCTGCTCAAGCGCTTCGTCAAACGGTTCGCGCTCAAGCGCGGTGCACTGATGTTCGGCAAGCTGCTACCCGTCGGCATCGGTGCGATCATCGGTGCCATCGGCAACCGGATGGTGGGCAAGAAGCTGGTCCGCAACTCACGCTCGGCCTTCGGCCCGGCGCCCGAACGGTGGCCCGTCACGCTGCACGTCCTGCCGCCCGTCCGGGATGCCAGCTGAGGCGAATGCCGGCTAAAGCGCTTGGTCTCTCTCGCGGATCGTGGGCAAAGCGCTAGCCTTTATGGGTCAGAAACGGTCGGGACCCGTCACCGACCACCGAGGGGTGTGAGGTGCCCACGCCACCCCGGGGCGCCAGGAGTCGCAGGCGTTCATTAAGCGCTTGCAGGACACAAGAATTGAGGCGAACAGCGGCCGTGGCCAACATAAGTTCACCATTCGGGCAAAACGAGTGGTTGGTCGAGGAGATGTACCGCAAGTTCCGCGAGGACCCCTCCTCGGTCGACGAGAGCTGGCACGAATTCCTGGTTGACTACAACCCCGAGTCGTCCAGCGAGACGAGCCAGGACGCCCCGGCCCCGAAGCCCGCCGAGACCAAGTCCGCCGCACCCCAACCCGCGGACACCAAGCCGGCCGCCCCGGTGAAGCCCGCCCCAGAGCCCGTCAAGCCGGCCAAGTCCACCGCCGCGGGCGCATCCGGCAACGGCGCACCGACGCTTGCCCCGGCGGCGGCTCCGAAAGCCGCGCCTCCCCCGCCCGCCGAAGGCGACGAGGTGCAGGTGCTGCGCGGCGCCGCCGCCGCCGTCGTCAAGAACATGTCGGCGTCGCTGGACGTGCCCACGGCCACCAGCGTGCGGGCCATTCCGGCCAAGCTGCTGATCGACAACCGGATCGTCATCAACAACCAGTTGAAGCGGACCCGCGGCGGCAAGATCTCGTTCACCCATCTGCTGGGCTACGCGCTGGTGCAGGCGGTCAAGCAATTCCCGAACATGAACCGCCACTACACCGAGGTCGACGGCAAACCGAATGCCGTGACACCAGCGCATACAAACCTGGGCCTGGCGATCGACCTGCAGGGCAAGGACGGCAAGCGTTCCCTGGTAGTGGCCGGCATCAAGCGCTGCGAAGAACTACGCTTCGCCGAATTCGTCTCGGCTTACGAAGACATCGTGCGTCGAGCCCGCGACGGCAAGCTGACCGCCGAAGATTTCGGCGGCGTGACGATTTCGCTGACCAACCCCGGAACCATCGGCACCGTGCACTCGGTGCCGCGGCTGATGGCCGGCCAGGGCGCCATCATCGGCGTCGGGGCCATGGAATACCCGGCCGAGTTTCAGGGGGCCAGCGAAGAACGCATCGCCGACCTGGGCATCGGCAAGCTGATCACCCTGACCTCGACCTACGACCACCGGATCATCCAGGGCGCCGAATCCGGTGACTTCCTGCGCGCCATCCACCAGATGCTGCTCTCCGACGACTTCTGGGACGAGATCTTCCGCGAGCTGAGCATCCCCTACCTGCCGGTGCGCTGGAGCACCGACAACCCGGACTCGATCGTCGACAAGAACGCCCGCGTGATGAACCTGATCGCGGCGTACCGCAACCGCGGCCACCTGATGGCCGACACCGACCCGCTGCGGCTGGACAAGACCCGGTTCCGCAGTCACCCCGACCTCGAAGTGCTGACCCACGGCCTGACGCTGTGGGACCTGGACCGGGTGTTCAAGGTCAACGGATTCGCCGGAGCGGAGTACAAGAAGCTGCGCGACGTGCTGGGGCTGTTGCGCGACGCGTACTGCCGCCACATCGGCGTCGAGTACACCCACATCCTCGACCCCGAACAGCTGCGCTGGCTGGAAGAGCGGGTCGAGACCAAGCACGTCAAACCGACTGTGGCGCAACAGAAATACATCTTGAGCCGGCTCAACGCCGCCGAGGCCTTCGAGACGTTCCTGCAGACCAAGTACGTCGGCCAGAAGCGGTTCTCGCTGGAGGGCGCCGAAAGCGTCATCCCGATGATGGACGCCGCCATCGACCAGTGCGCCGAGCACGGCCTGGACGAGGTGGTCATCGCAATGCCGCACCGGGGTCGGCTCAACGTGCTGGCCAACATCGTCGGCAAACCCTACTCGCAGATCTTCAGCGAGTTCGAGGGCAACCTGAACCCGTCCCAGGCGCACGGCTCCGGTGACGTCAAGTACCACCTCGGCGCGACCGGCGTTTACCTACAGATGTTCGGCGACAACGACATTCAAGTGTCGCTCACCGCCAACCCGTCGCACCTGGAAGCCGTCGACCCGGTGCTGGAAGGCCTGGTGCGCGCCAAGCAGGATCTGCTGAACCACGGTGACACCGACAGCGAGGGCGAAAAGGCCTTCTCGGTGGTGCCGATGATGCTGCACGGCGACGCGGCCTTCGCCGGCCAGGGCGTGGTCGCCGAGACGCTGAACCTGGCGCACCTGCCCGGTTACCGGGTCGGCGGCACCATCCACATCATCGTCAACAACCAGATCGGTTTCACCACCGCGCCCGAGTACTCCCGCTCCAGCGAGTACTGCACCGACGTCGCCAAGATGATCGGCGCGCCGATCTTCCACGTCAACGGCGACGACCCCGAGGCGTGCGTGTGGGTGGCCCAGCTGGCCGTCGACTTCCGGCAGCGGTTCCACAAAGACGTCATCATCGACATGCTGTGCTACCGCCGGCGCGGCCACAACGAGGGCGACGACCCGTCGATGACGAACCCGTACATGTACGACGTCGTCGACAACAAGCGCGGCGTCCGCAAGAGCTACACCGAAGCGCTGATCGGCCGCGGCGACATCTCGCTCAAAGAGGCCGAGGACGCGTTGCGCGACTACCAGGGGCAGCTGGAGCGGGTGTTCAACGAGGTCAAGGAGCTGGAGAAGCACGGCGCCCAGCCCAGCGAGTCGGTGGAAGCAGATCAAATGATCCCGGCCGGGCTGGACACCTCGGTGGATAAAGCGCTGCTGGCCCGCATCGGTGACGCCTTCAAGGCGGTACCGGAAGGGTTCACCACGCACCCGCGCGTGCAACCGGTGCTGGACAGACGGCGCGAGATGGCCTACGAGGGCAAGATCGACTGGGCGTTCGGCGAGCTGCTGGCGTTGGGTTCGCTGGTGGCCGAGGGCAAGCTGGTGCGATTCTCCGGGCAGGACACCCGCCGCGGCACCTTCTCGCAGCGGCACTCGGTCATCATCGACCGAAACACCGGGACGGAGTTCACGCCGCTTCAGCTGCTGGCGGTCAACAAGGACGGGACTCCCACCGGCGGCAAGTTCCTGGTCTACGACTCGCCCCTGTCGGAGTACGCGGCCGTGGGATTCGAATACGGGTACACCGTCGGTAACCCCGAAGCGGTGGTGCTGTGGGAGGCGCAGTTCGGCGACTTCGTCAACGGCGCGCAGTCGATCATCGACGAGTTCATCAGCTCCGGCGAGGCCAAGTGGGGTCAGCTGTCCACTGTGGTGCTGCTGCTGCCGCACGGGCACGAGGGGCAGGGTCCCGACCACACCTCCGGCCGCATCGAGCGCTTCCTGCAGCTGTGGGCCGAGGGTTCGATGACGATCGCCATGCCGTCGACGCCGGCCAACTACTTCCACCTGCTGCGCAGGCACGCGATGGACGGCGTGATGCGACCGTTGATCGTGTTCACGCCGAAGTCGATGCTGCGCAATAAGGCCGCCGTCAGCGACATCAAGGACTTCACCGAGATGAAGTTCCGTTCGGTGCTCGAGGAACCAACCTACGAAGAGGGCACCGGCGACCGCAGCAAGGTCACCCGGATCCTGCTGACCAGCGGCAAGCTGTACTACGAACTGGCGGCGCGCAAGACCAAGGACAAGCGCGACGACATTGCGATCGTGCGGCTCGAGCAGCTAGCCCCGCTGCCGAGACGCCGCCTCGACGAGACGCTGAACCGCTACGAGAACGTCAAGCAGTACTTCTGGGTGCAGGAAGAGCCGGCCAATCAGGGCGCCTGGCCGTCGTTGGGTTTGACGTTGCCGGAGGTGTTGCCCGACCGGTTCAGCGGCATCAAGCGGATCTCGCGGCGGGCGATGTCCGCGCCGTCGTCAGGGTCGTCGAAGGTGCACGCCGTCGAGCAGCAGGAGATCATCGACACGGCGTTCGCGTGACCCTTGTGCCGCGAGCGCGCGTGTCTGTACGACGACACGCCGCATTGGGTGGCATTTTGCGCGCGCTCGTGAGGTGAGCCTATTGCGCTAGGCGCCATCCGTAGCGCCGTTGTTGCCTGTCGCGCCGGTAATTGAGCCCGACCCGCCCGCGCCGCCGGCGCCCCCGCCGCCGCCACTGCCCTGCGGGCCGGCGGTACCGAAGGGACCGATGGGATCCTTAGTGCCCCCGGGTAACTTGTCCGTGACGCCGCCGGAGCCCCCGCCGCCGCCCGCGCCGCCGTCCCCGCCGGTGCCGCCTGCGCCGCCCGCCCCCGTGGTGCCGCCGGCACCCGCCTGGCCGAACAAGCCGCCCTGCCCCGCCGTTCCGGCGGCCCCGCCGGACCCGCCTTGCCCGCCCCTGCCGCCGACGCCGCCGTCGCCGCCGACGCCCCCGTTGCCACCGATACCGAACTCGCTGCCAACGCTGATTGCGTACGCACTGCCACCGTTGCCGCCGATTCCGCCCCCGCCACCCGAACCAGCGGCGCCGCCGACACCGCCGGTGCCCCCAGTGCCGGCCGCACCGCCCGCGCCGAACAGCATTCCGCCGCGACCTCCGCCACCCCCGACACCCCCGGTACCGCCGACACCCCCGGTACCGCCGACGTCCCCGATGCCGCCGTAGCCGCCGCCGCCGCCGACTGCGTTGATGTTGTTATTGCCGGAAGTGGTGGCGGTACCGCCGTTGCCGCCCAGCCCGCCGTTCGCGGCTGCGCCGCCGGCGCCGCCCGTGCCGCCCGTGCCGCCGTGCCCACCTGCCCCACCGCTACCGAACAGCAGCCCGCCGTTGCCGCCCAGCCCGCCGACGCCGCCGGTACCGCCCCCGCCTGCACCGCCGGCATTGCCGCCACCGCCCCCGACACCGCCAATGCCGCCAGTGCCGCCCTGGGCATCGGCATTTGAGTTTGGGACGGTGGGGCCGTAGCCCGCCCCGCCGGTCCCGCCGATCTGCCCTACAGTCCCATTGCTGCCAGCGCCACCGGGTCCGCCGACGTTACCGGCGGCCAGGCCGGTGCTGCCGGTGGCCGCCGTGCCGCTGATGGGGGTGACAGCGTCGACGCCCGGAAGACCCGCGCCGCCTTGGCCGCCCGCCCCACCAGCGCCGAAGAGAAGCGCGCTGCCTCCCGCACCGCCGGCGCCGGGGTTGCCACCATTCACCCCTGCCAGCGCTGCGCCGCCCAAGCCGCCGGTGCCACCGTTGCCGTACAACAGTCCGCCGGCGCCGCCGGTCCCGCCACTGGCGCCGGCCCCCGCGCCACCGCCGGCGCCGCCATTACCGAACAGGCCCGCGCTTCCGCCAGTGCCCCCGCCCACGCCGCTGGCCGTTTGTGTGAAACCGGTGCCGCCGTTGCCGGCCAGGATCCCACCGGCCCCACCGTTGGGAGTGGTTGCCGTCCCGGTGGCGCCGTCGCCGATCAGCGGGCGCCCCAGCAGCGCCTGGGTGGGCGCATTGATCAGGTCGCGCACGGGCTGCAGAGGACCGGCGTTGACGGTCTCGGCGCTAGCGTAAGCGCCCGCACTGGCCTGGGTCGCCGTCACGAACTGGGCGTGAAATGCCGCCGCCTGCGCACTGAGCGTTTGGAAGCCCTGGGCGTGCCCGCTGAACGCCGCCGCGATCGCCGCCGATATGTCATCGGCAGCTGCCGGCAGCAGCCCGGTGGTCGATGCCGCGGCAGCAGCAGTCGCCGCCTCAATTTCCGATCCGATGCTCGCCAACTGCGTCGCGGCCGCTTCAAGCGCCTCCGGGACTGCCATCACAAAAGACATTGCCAATTCCTAACCAGTAGTCATCGGCGGAGTCCGAATTAATACCCACGGTACGGCTTGCGCGCTTCACAGGGGTGGCTTTGACCGAGCACCTAAGGCCCGCCGCTAAGCGGTACCCCAGGTAGCGGCTAATCTCGACGCTGAGCTTCGGACGAGGGAGGGTGCTCATGGAGGGGTTTGCCGGAAAAGTAGCCGTGGTCACCGGCGCGGGATCGGGCATCGGGCAGGCGCTGGCCATCGAATTGGGCCGCTCGGGCGCCAGCCTGGCGATCTGCGACATCGACACCGAGGGTCTGGCCGACACCGAGGAACAGCTCAAGGCGATCGGCGTGCAGGTCAAGGCCGACCGGCTCAACGTCACCGAGCGAGAGAGCTTCCTGCTCTATGCCGACGAGGTCAAAGAGCACTTCGGCAAGGTCAACCAGATCTACAACAACGCCGGCATCGGTCACACCGGCACCGTCGAGGTCGAGCAGTTCAAGGACATCGAACGAGTGATGGATGTCGACTTCTGGGGCGTGGTCAACGGCACCAAGGCATTCCTGCCGCACCTGATAGCTTCCGGCGACGGCCACGTCATCAACATCTCCAGCGTGTTCGGCCTGTTCTCGGTGCCTGGCTATTCCGCTTACAACGCCGCCAAATTCGCCGTCCGCGGTTACACCGAGGCGTTGCGCCAGGAGATGCGGCAGAGCGGGCACCGCGTCGGGGTCACCACGGTCCATCCGGGCGGCATCAAGACGGCGATCGCCCGTAACGCCACCGTGGCCGAAGGACTCGACCGCGACGAACTGGCCGAGTTGTTCGACAAGCGGCTGGCCAATACCAGCCCCGGGAAGGCCGCCAAGATCATCCTGAACGCGGTGCGCAAGAACAAGGCCCGCGTGCTCGTCGGGCCGGACGCCGTCGCGCTGGACCTGCTGGTGCGGGTGACCGGCTCGAACTACCAGCGGATCGTCGAACTGGTGACGGGTCGGATCATCCCCAGCTAGATGACTTCGGCGTTGACCACCGATGGCCAGCGGGCGAGGACGTCCAGCACACGGGTGTGGGATCGCGCGATGTGGCGACGGATGAGCTCGGCAGCGAGGTCGGCCTCCCGGCGGGCCATCGCGTCGCCGATGTCGTCGAGTGCGGCGACCCTGCTCCCGAGGTCGACTAGTTCCGATTCGATGACCAGCGTCCACACCCGCAGTACTTCGCCGATGATCTGCCGGTGTGCGGCAATGAGGTACCTGTTGCCGGTGGCCTCCGCGAGGAGATCGAAGAACTGGCTGATGGCGTCCACATTCGCCAACGCCAGCTGCCGGGCGTCAGCGTCGCCCTGCCGGGTCAGCTGTGAGAACCCGGCTGCCAGGGCGTGGGCCCGATCGAACTGTTCGCTGCTGGCTCCGGCGACACCGCGCCGAACCAGTTCGGGCCCGATCATGGCCCAGAAATCGAAGAGTTCGTTGACGGACTGAATGGTGAGGGGCATCACCTGATAGCCCTTCCGCGGGATGGTCCGCACCAGTCCCTCGTGGTCCAGGCGGGTCAGTGCCTCACGGATCGGTGAGATACCTATTCCGAGTTGGGACGCCAGTCCCCGCTCGGTCAGCCGCTCGCCGGGGCTCAGCCGACAGGCCACGATATCGGCCCGCAGTCGACGGTATGCGGCTTCCCCGAGCGGCAACTCGACGTCGTCCAGCTCGGGCACCGTAGTTCTGTCCTTTGTTCGTTCGGCCAGGGACAACCCAGTTTGTCATGGAGTGCGCCCGGGGACGGGGTTCGGGCGAACGGCCGGCACGTGCTGATGCAGGAAAGCAATCTGGTCGGCGACGACACGATCGAATGCAACGCCGACGTAGATGTCGAAGTGGCCTTCCGGGTAGCAGCGCACCTCGCCGCGCCGTGCCGTCCGAGCGTGGCGCAGTGTGGCTGCGGCAGGTGCGACAGTGTCGGTTTCGCAGACACACAACAGGATCGGGCAGGTTATCCGGGCGACGTGACGTCCTGGGCGGTGTCTGGGGATGTGCAGGCCGACCCGGGCAGCGACTTCGTTGCGGTGCGTCGAATCATCGGGCACCAGATGCAGGTAGCCGGCGAGGGCATCGGGTGCGGTCATCAGCGCCGCGGAGTTGGGTGGACCGGCCAGGGCCACCATCACCGGGTTGCGGCCCAGGCGGGCGGCAGCGAGATCGGCAATCGCTCGGGTGGCGACCTTGAGCGCGGACACCGGGCCCATCGCCAGCGTTGAGGCGATGCCGTCGGTGAACGGGCACTGGGCGATGACCGCGGCGATCGTGGTGTCGCGGGCCGCGGTCACGATGACATGACCGCCGCCGAATGAGGTGCCCCACAACACGATCCGAGTGGGGTCGATCTCAGAGCGGCTGCGGGCGAAGGCGACTGCCGCTGACCAGTCGGCCAACTGTTCCCTGATGTCGAGCAGTTGACGCGGCTGGCCGCCGCTGTCGCCGAAATGACGGTAGTCGAATACCAGGCAGGCGTACCCGGCTGCGCTGAATTGTTCGGCGTAGGCGTCAAGACGCATGCCGCGCACACCGCCTAGGCCGTGAGCCATCACGATGACCGGGTGGGGCGCTGCGGTGGCGGGCAGATAGAGCCAGGCGCGGCAGGTCGCGTCGCCGGATTGGAATGCGACCTCCGAGCGTTTCATCACGATCTACGACTCCGCCGTGACCGGAAGCAGGTCTCGGTGGGCGAAGACGTTCCTGGCGACGGTGAGAGCGTTGAGGGCCTTGGGCATTCCGGAGTAGACCGCTGCGTGACGAATGCTTTCGATGATCTCGGTGGGAGTGAGGCCGACGTTGAGGGCGATGTTGAGGTGCATCTCGAGCTGGGATTCGCATCCACCGAGCGCAGTGAGGATTCCGATGGTGACCAGTTGCCGCTGCGGCGGGGCCAAGCATGTCTGTGCGTACACGTCTCCGTACCCGTGCGCGACGACATCCTCGGCCAGTGCGGGTGCGATATCGGCCAGCCCGTCATACAGGGCCTGGCCCGCTCCCGCGATTCCGCTGAGATTTTCGAGAACCTCGGCGCCTCGTTCGAATCGGGCGCGCCGGACCTGTTCGGCCCCGGAGTCGATGCTCATGCATACCTCCGGATGAGTTCGGCGATCTGCGTGGCTATCGATGCGAACGTCTCGGGAAGGGATTGAAAGGGGACAGCCGAGTCCCGTTCGTGGTAGATCGCCGCGATGACGGTCGGAAGGGTCGGGACGGCGTCGGGGTAGCGGTCCACATCGATTCGGGCCGCGGCTTCGTTGACAGGTACTCCCCGGTCGAAGAGCGCACAGGCCTGTTCGTGCAGATACGACCAGAATTCTCTGTTTCGGTCCAGTGCGGCGTTGATGCCATCGCCACTGAGCACTGGCCCGTGGCCGGCCACAACGACATTGGCGCCGAACGCGCGAATTCTGTCCAGTGCGGTGATCCAGTTGGCGATCGAGCCCGACCAGACGATCTTGACGATGTTGTCGGTCAGCAGATCGCCGGCGAAGAGCACCCGCTGTTCGGGGATGTAGGCGATCGCGTCTCCGACGGTGTGGGCGGGTCCTAGTTCGTGCAGCTCTACTTCCAGCGCACCCACCTTGAGCAGGCGCTCCCCGGAGAACGTCGCATCTGGCGGGCGCACCCGTATCGGGTGGAAGTCAAACGGCTTTGCCAGACCGAACGCCGCCAGCGGGTGCAACGGTGAGTCCGGCTGCTGGCTCTCGTCGAACAACGAGGCGGTCAAGTCTGCCTGATCCTGGGTCATTATCGTGCTCGCTGCCTCTGTCGCCACTATCTCGGCGTCGGCGGGGAACAACTGGTTACCGAAAATGTGGTCGCCATCGCTATGGGTGTTGAACACGTATCGCACGGGTGCCGACGCCGTGATCGGGGCGATCGCGTCAACCAGCTCCTGGGCATGTTTGAGGTCGTAGAGCGTGTCGATCACCAGGGTCTCGTCGTTGCTGGTGACCAGACCAGCATTGGACAACCCGAATGCCTCGCTGCCGGAGAGAAACGTGTAGAGCCCGTCGCCGAGGTCGAGCAGCCCCTTGTGGAAGGGGTAGCGACTGTCGCTTCGTCCTGTCATGGCGCCAACTCCCGGTTGCCTGCGGAATCCTCTGTGATATTTCACTAATATACTTCTGACATATCACAATGGCAAGACTGGAACTCCGTGCGCAAACTTGCCCCACCGCCGACCTGTCGAAGCCACCGTGGTGAAGCTCAGCGCCCCAGCGGGTGCTCCCCCAACCACCCGTCGGCCACCGCCTGCGGGTCGGCGCCGGCGGCCACTCTGCGGCGCATGTCGGCCAGCGCGGCGGTGTCGAGCACCCCGGCAATTTCGTTGACCGCCAACAACTGTCGGGTGTTCAACGCGTTGCGCCGATACAACGGCACGACGTTCTCGGCCTGAATCAGCGAGTCTTTGCTGCTGTCGGCCAATGCGATCAGGTCCGCCGGAATGCTGGGATCGGCGGAGGTGGCCCACGCGGCCGTCGCCTCGCCAGTCCGCAGTGCCGCGAACATCGTTGCGTCGTCCGGGAATTCGCGGGGGCGCGGCAACTTGCACGTGCCCACCGACGAGGGCACCGACCGTCCGGTGACAGCGCCGACCGCGAGTCCCTCGCAGTGCCTGAGCAATAAAGTCAGATCGCTGCCGCCCCATGCCGCTGATGTCGCCGGCGTCACGATCAGCGTCGGTTTGTCCTCGGCCGCGGTGGCGTAGTCGCCGGCTGCCACCCCTTCGGGCAGTGCAGCGTTCATGGCCTGGTACACGCGCTTGTCCGACAGCTCCGAGGCGCTGGGCTGCAGGCTCCGCAACACCCGTCCGGTGTAGCCGGGAACGACGGTGAACGCGCCGGCGTCCAACTTGGCCATCGGGTCGGCGGCAGCCTCGGAGTGCGAGGCGAAGCCGTACGAACGCAATGCCGAAACATAGAGCGCCGCAAGCAGTTTCGAGTCGCCGTCCAGGGCCGATCCGACTACCAGATCAGGGTGCCGGGGGCCGTCACGGCCCGAACAGCCGGCAACGATCAACACCAGGCCGAGCAGCAGCGTGGCCAGCCTGCTGATGCTCACACCCAGTTGGAGTCTTCTGCGGCCAGCGCGACCGCGGTAGCGACGGCTTCCCCGACGCGACGGTCCAGCGGGCTCGGTACGATCCGGTCGACCGCAAGGTCTTCGCTGGCCACCGAATAGATCGCCTCGGCCGCGGCCACCATCATCTTCTCGGTGATCCGCCGCGCCCCGACGTCCAAGGCACCGCGGAAGATCCCGGGGAACGCCAGCACATTGTTGATCTGGTTCGGGAAGTCACTGCGACCGGTGGCCACGATCGCCGCGTACTTGGCCGCGACGTCTGGATGAATCTCCGGGTCCGGATTGGACAGCGCGAACACAATCCCGTCGGGCGCCATGGTCGCGATCAGCTCTTCTGGCACCAGGCCGCCGGACACCCCGAGGAAGACGTCGGCGCCATCGAGCGCTTCGACCAATCCGCCGGTGCGACCGCCGGGATTGGTGCGCCGCGACAACTCCACCTTGACGCTGTTCATGTCGTCACGTCCGCTGTGCACGATGCCCCGCGAGTCCAGCACGGTGATGTCTGAAACACCCATGGCCAGAAGCAGATTCGTGCATGCGATGCCTGCCGCTCCGGCGCCCGAGACCACCACGCGCAGCGAGGTCATGTCCCGGCCCAGCACCTTGGTGGCACCCATCAACGCCGCCAGCGACACCACCGCGGTGCCGTGCTGGTCGTCGTGCATCACCGGGCAGTCCAGCGCTTCGACGACGCGCCGTTCGATCTCGAAGCAGCGCGGGGCCGAGATGTCCTCGAGGTTGACGGCGCCGAACGTCGGCCGCAGCCGGACCAGGGTTTCCACGATCTCGTCGGGGTCCTTGGTGTCCAGCACGATCGGGATCGCGTTCAAGCCGCCGTATTCCTTGAACAGCGCGCATTTGCCTTCCATCACCGGCAGCGAAGCGGCCGGGCCGATGTCGCCGAGGCCGAGTACCGCGGTGCCGTCGCTGACCACCGCGACCAGCCGGCTGGCCCAGGTGTAGCGGGCGGCCAGGGTGCGATCGGTGGCGATAGCCCGGCTGACCTGCGCCACACCCGGGGTATACGCGATCGACAGCGAACGCTGGCTATCCAGCGGCGCTGTCAGATCTACCGACAGCTTGCCGCCGACGTGTGCCTCGAATATTTCCTCGTCGGTGATGACGACGTTGGGGCTCTGCTCGGGAAGGCTTTTCACCATGTCAAGCGTTTCGGACACGGCCCTCAGGGTACTGCGCGGCCCCTGCTGGCCCTAATTGCGAGACCGCTAGATCAGCTTGAGCTCGGTGACGGCGTTGCGCTCGTCGGCCAGCTCCGCGGTGGACTTGTCGATCCGGGCACGGGAGAAGTCATCGATCTCCAGGCCCTGCACGATCGACCAGTTGCCGTCCTTGGTGGTGACCGGGAACGACGAGATCAGGCCGTCCGGCACGCCGTAGGAACCGTCGGAGATGACGGCCATCGAGACCCAGTCACCGTCCGGGGTGCCCTGCAGCCACGACCGCGCCGCGTCGATGGTCGCCGAGGCGGCCGATGCTGCCGACGAGGCGCCACGGGCATCGATGATCGCCGCGCCGCGTTTGGCGACGGTCGGGATGAAGTCGTTCTCGATCCAGTCCTGGTCGTTGACGACCTCGGCGGCGTTCTTGCCGCCGACTTCGGCATGGAAGATGTCCGGGTACTGGGTGGCGGAGTGATTACCCCAGATGGTCATCTTCTTGATGTCGGTGACCTTGGCGCCCGTCTTCCGGGCCAGCTGGGAGATCGCCCGGTTGTGGTCGAGGCGGGTCAGCGCGGAGAACCGCTCCTTGGGGATGTCGGGGGCGTTGGTCATCGCGATCAGCGCGTTCGTGTTGGCCGGATTACCGGTGACGCCGATGCGCACGTCGTCGGCGGCAACCGAGTTCAACGCCTTGCCCTGAGCGGTGAAAATCGCGCCGTTGGCCTCCAGCAGGTCGCCGCGCTCCATGCCCGGGCCACGCGGCCGGGCGCCGACCAGCAGGGCCAGGTTCACGCCGTCGAAGATCTTGTTGGCGTCCGCGCCGATTTCCACGCCGGCCAGCAGCGGGAACGCGCAGTCATCGAGCTCCATCACGACGCCTTCGAGCGCCTTGAGTGCCGGCTCGATCTCCAGTAGACGCAGTTCGATCGGGTGGTCGGGTCCCAGCAGCGAGCCGCTGGCCAGGCGGAACAACAGGCTGTAGCCGATCTGCCCGGCGGCACCTGTGACGGCGACCTTGAGAGGACTTGCGCTCACGTCGGTTCTGCTCCTTAGTAAGACGGGTTCGCGTCGAAACTAGCGCACCGCCGGAGTTGCGGGACCGCCGGTCCGGCGCGCAGCTGGGAATTAGCTGCTGACAGCGTCGTTACGTCTCTTTTTGTTAGGCAGGGACGCGTACCATGACACCGCCTGCAGACCGGCGCCGCGATTGGAGGTGGAGATGTTCCCAGGGTTTGACGCATTGCCGGAAGCTCTTCGACCCGTCGCGCGGGCACGCCAGCAGCACGTACACCCCGTTCCCAACCCGCCGGACCAGACGCTGGTGGATTGCGGTGTCTATGTCGACGGACATCGACTGCCCGGCAAATACACCCCCAACGACGCGCTGGCCAAGGTCCGCGACATCGAGCAGAACGGGCAGGAGGCGTTCGCCTGGATTGGGCTGCACGAGCCCGGCGAGACGCAGATGCAAGAGGTTGCCGACGCCTACGGTCTGCACCCCCTGGCGGTGGAGGACGCCGTGGTCGCCCATCAGCGGCCCAAGCTGGAACGCTACGACGACTCGCTGTTCCTGGTGCTCAAGACGGTCAACTACGTTCCGCACGAGTCGGTGGTGTTGGCCCGCGAGCTCGTCGAAACCGGGGAGATCATGATCTTCGTCGGCGCCGACTTCGTCGTCACGGTCCGACACGGCGAGCACGGCGGGCTGCACGAGGTCCGTAAGCGGATGGACTGCAATCCCGATCATCTGCGGCTGGGGCCCTACGCGGTGATGCACGCCATCGCCGACTACGTGGTGGACCACTACCTCGGCGTCACCGGCCTGATGGAAGACGACGTCGACGCCATCGAGGTGGTCGCCTTCGCACCCGGAAGAAAGATCGACGTCGAACCGATCTATCTGCTCAAGCGTGAAGTGGTGGAATTGCGCCGGTGTGTGGCGCCGCTTTCGGGTGCGTTCCACCGGATGCAGGTTGAGAACAAGGACCTGATCAACAAAGAAGTGCGCCGCTATCTGCGCGACGTCGCCGACCACCAGACCCAGGCCGCCGAACAGATCGCCAGCTACGACGACATGCTCAACTCCCTGGTGCAGGCCGCGCTGGCCCGGGTGGGGATGCAGCAGAACATGGACATGCGCAAGATCTCGGCGTGGGCCGGTATCATCGCCGTGCCCACGATGGTGGCCGGAATCTACGGCATGAACTTCCACTTCATGCCGGAACTCGATTCGCGGTGGGGCTATCCCACGGTGATCGCCGCCATGGTGGTGATCTGTGTCGCCCTCTACTTCAGTTTCCGCCGCCGCGACTGGCTGTAGCTCCCGGCGCGGCCCGGCCTGGCTCCCGACCCGCCGGGCGAGGCCGGCTCCCAGCCCGGCGAGTGTGGATCTCACGACGCTCCGGCGGCGTGTCGCGTCGTGAAATCCACACTCGGCACTACCCCCCCACTCAACTCGGTTGCGCCGCCGGCCGATTCGGGTCCAGGACGTCCACCCCGTCATTGAGCCATGCCTCCCGCATCGCCTCGGCCCCCTTGAGCCGCACCCAGGCCGCCTCGTTGGCCGTGATGGGTGTGGCGGACAGAAACCGTACGGGGTCGCGCGGCGCGTCCAGTGGCAGGTCGGGAATGTCGCTGTGCCCCAACAACACGGCCGTGAACGGAGCCGGTTTCCACAGCGGCGCGCCCACGTCGATCAGCGCGTCGGGGACCAGCACCAGACCGTCCACCGCGGGCGTGGCCGCCAGGATTGCCATGGTGCGTGCCAAACCGGCGATGGGACCGGGATCACGCAGGGCGAGAACCACTTCGGCGCGCGGCCCGCGTAGGTGATCGGTGACCATCTCGGTCGGATCGGTCATCGGATAGCGCGAGCAGCCCAGCGAAACATAGTGCACCACCGGCTGATTCCGGAATCGCAACACCTCGATCGGTTCTGCGCCGAGAAAGGTCACACTCGCCGAGTCAGGCTCAATACCGAAATGGCCGCGCAGGTACGCGCGGACGCTGTCGAGAATCACTGCGCCGCCGGCACCGTGAGGTTCACACCGGAGTCGGCATCGAAGACCGCGAGTTTGCCCGGGTCGAAAGCGAACTCGATCGGTTGCCCGGTCACCGCCTGGCACTCGGTGGGAACACGTGCCACGAAGCGGTTTTCATTCACTTCCGATTCCGCTGCCACCTCGTCCAGACGAGCCGAGTGCACCTCGGGCCCCGTCGTGGTGAAATACACATACTTGTCGGAGCCCAACGATTCCACCAGGTCGACCGTGACTTCGAATACCAACGAGCTGATCCGCTGGTAGCCGTCGAGTAACGCCGCATCGTGGATGTGCTCGGGCCGCAGACCCACGATGATGTTCTCCGGTTTAGGGTGTCCGGCGATCACCTGCTGCACCTCCTGGGTCAACGTCACCTCACCGAACGAAAGGGTCAGTCCGAATGACGTCGGAGTGGCCGGGAAGAAGTTCATCGCCGGCGAACCGATGAAGCCCGCCACAAAGAGATTCGCGGGTCGCTCGTAAAGCTCGGTGGGAGTGCCGATCTGTTGCGCAACGCCGCCATGCATCACCACCACCCGGTCACCCAGCGTCATGGCCTCGGTCTGGTCATGTGTGACGTAGACGGTGGTGGTGCCCAGTCGCTTCTGCAGGCGTGCGATCTCGCCCCGCATCTGCACCCGCAGTTTCGCGTCCAGGTTCGACAGCGGCTCGTCCATCAGAAATGCCTTGGGCTGTCGCACAATTGCCCTGCCCATCGCCACCCGCTGGCGCTGACCGCCCGACAGCTGGGACGGGCGACGTTCCAGCAGTTCGGTCAGGTCCAGGATCTTCGCGGTCTCCTCGACCTTCTTGGCGATGTCGGCTTTCTTCATCTTTGCCAGCGTCAGCGGGAATGCGATGTTCTGCCGAACCGTCATGTGCGGGTAGAGAGCATAAGACTGGAAGACCATCGCGATGTCGCGGTCCTTGGGCGCCTTCTCGTTGACGCGTTCGCCACCGATGCGCAGCTCGCCCGACGAGATGCTTTCAAGGCCGGCAATCATGTTCAGCGTGGTGGTCTTGCCGCAGCCGGACGGGCCCACCAGGATCAGGAACTCACCGTCGGCGATGGTGATACTCAGATCCTGCACCGCCGGGTGACCGTCGGGATAACTCTTGTTGACGTGTTCCAGCACAATATCGGCCATCGCGTTATCCCTTCACAGCCCCAGAAGTCAACCCCGCGACGATGCGTCGTTGGAAGATGAGAACAAAAACGATGATCGGAATGGTGATCACGATCGCGCCGGCGGCGATGGATCCGGTCGGCTCCTCGAATTGCGAACTGCCAGTGAAATTCGCGATCGCGACCGGCGCGGTGATCGCCGCCTGGGTAGCGGTCAACGACAGCGCCAGCAGCAGGTCGTTCCAGGCGAAGATGAACACCAGAATCGCCGCCGTCACCAAACCCGGAGCCGCCAGAGGAACAATGACTTTGGCAAACGCTTGAGCCGGTGTGGCGCCGTCCATCTTGGCCGCCTTCTCCAGATCCCAGGGGATTTCTCGAAAGAACGCCGAGAGTGTGTAGATGGCCAGCGGCAGCGCGAAGGCGATGTAAGGCAGAATCAGCCCGGGCCAGGTATCGAACAATCCGACGGCGCGTTCGATGTCGAACAGCGGCGAAACCATGGAGATGGCGGGAAACATTGAGATCAACAGGGTCATACCGACCAGGACCCGCTTACCCGGAAAGCTCAGCCGCGCTACCGCATAGGCGGCCATGGCACCGAACACCACCGCGATCACGGTGGTGGTCAACCCGATTCCGATGGAGTTGATCAGCGCCGAGCTGAAGAAATCACCGCGGAAGATGCCGCGATAGTTGTCCAGCGTCACCGACGAGGGAATAAGCCTGCCGTCCTTGACCATTGACGGCGGCTTGAGCGACAGGCTGAGGATCCACAGCACCGGCAGCAACGCATACCCGATCACCAGAATGTCGATCACAACCCAGAACATCGCGCGCCTCATCGGGTCACCCGGCATCGATGTCACTCCCGGGCGCCGATACGCCGAACACCTTGATGAAGACAAGCGCGATCATGCCCACGCACAGGAAGATCAGCACGCTGATCGCCGAGCCCAGACCCAGGTTGAAGCCTTTGAACAGGTTGTCGTAGCCCAGGATCGACACCGAGCCGGTGTTGTTGGCGCCGGCGGTCAGCACGTAGATGTTGTCAAAGACACGGAACGTGTCCAGGGTCCGGAACAGCAACGCCACCACCACCGCCGGCTTGATGATCGGCAGCGTGACCCTGATCAATCGCCGCCAGGCATCCGCACCGTCGACCTGCGCCGCTTTCAGCAGATCCTCCGGGACCAGCGCGAGTCCGGCCAGCAGCAGCAACGCCATGAATGGTGTGGTCTTCCAAACCTCGGCCAGCACCACCACACCCAGCGACGGAATCTGTTGCGTCAGTGGCGCGCTCCCGTCGGGCAGCAGGTTGGCCAGATACCCGGTGCCCGGCGTCCAGGCGTAGTACCAGCTGTACGAGGCGACAACCGTGACGATTCCGTACGGGATAAGCACCGCGGTGCGTACCAGTCCGCGGCCGATCATGGTGCGGTGCATCACCAAAGCCAGTGACAGGCCGAGCACGAACTCGATGGTCACCGATACCACCGTGATCCCGGTCGTCACGGCCAATGCCGTCCACCAGTAACGGTCGTTCAGAATCGTTTGGTAGTTGCCCAGTCCGATGAAGGCGGAGTCGTTGGGAGAGGCGAGGTTGTTGCGCTGCATGCTCAACCACATGGCGTACCCGATCGGATAGGCGGTCACCGCCAGCATCAACGTCACCGCGGGCGCGACGAGAAGGTAGGCCAGTCGCCGCTCGGTCACGGCAGCAACCCCTTGCCGTCAATGGCCTTTTGGGCCTGTACCGCGAGCTCGTCGGCCGTGTGTTCGGGGTCTATCGCGGTGATCGGGCTCAGCGCTGAGGCCAGCCGAATGGACAGCGCCTGATAGGCCGGGGTCGCGGGTCGAACCGCGGCATCGGTGAGTTGCTGACGGATGGTGCCATACATCGGATACTTGGCCTGGAATTGAGGATCGGAATAGAGCGAAGTCCGCACCGGCGGCAGTCCGCCTTCGATGGCGACGTACTTCTGGTTCTGCAGATTACGCAGGCAACGGACCGCTTCGAACGCTTCGCGGCGATGACGGGTCGTGCTGGCCACCGCGAGATTCAGCCCACCGATCGTCACCTTGGCCGGCTGCCCGGCCACCACGCCGGGGTAGCGTGCGAAACCGAACACTTGCTGGCTGGCTGCGTACGCACGGCTGAACTGCTCATCGGTCGGCGCGAACGTGCCAATGCTGTTGATGCTTCCTGCCAGTTCCGGCTCCCGATTCAGCGGCAAAAACGCCACACCGCCTTTGACCGCGTTCTCCAGCATGGATGCGAACACATAGGGCCAATTCACCTCAAGCGCCGACTTACCCTGCTCGAGCGCCAAGCGGGCGGATCCTTCGTCGCTGCGGGTGATCGACGGGTCGGCCCCGGGTGCGGTCGCCACCGATCTCAAGATCGTCAACGCCGCAACGGTCGCCGCGCGATGTTGTGGGGTATCGGTCAGGGTGACACGCTTGCCGTCCTCGGAGAGCACCTGACCTCCCGCGCTGACCAGCAGCGTGTTGAACCACACCACCAGCCCTTCGGCCTCATTGGCCTGCACGGCGATCCAGCTCGGCTCCCCGGCCGCCTGCAAGCGGGCCGCCTCAGCCACCATGGCAGCCCAGTCACGCGGTGGTTGACGTACCAAATCAGCCCGATACCAGAGCATTTGGGTGTTGGTGGTGATGGGCGCACCGTATAGCCGGTGCTTCCAGGTGGCCGTCATGAGCGGACCGGGCAGGGTATCAACGGTAGCGTCGGACTCGCTCAGTCCGGACGGGTCGTCGGACAACGGGAGCGCCCACCCTGCTTCGGCGAACTCCGCGGTCCACACCACATCGAGCGCCATCACGTCCAACGTGTCATCGTGCCCGGTCAATCGCCGGGACAGTTGCAGTCGTTGCTGATCGGGGGATCTGGCCAGGCTCACGTGCCCGATGCTGTAGCGGCCACCGGCCTGTTGCGTGCAGCGCTGGGCCACGGCGCTGAATGTCGCCCCATCCGTGGCCGGCGTATAGAAACTGATGACCAGCTTCTGCCCGCCCGAACCGCAGGCCGAGAGCAGTGACCCGGTGGTCAACGCCGCCAGCATGGCCGCCGCCCACCGCCGCACGCGACGGTTCACCGGTCAGATCGCCAGACGCGCCAACAAATCTCGCGCTTTCTCGGCGTTCTGCGGGTCGCAGAGCACGTCGTATCGGCCTGCCACCAATTGCATGGTGGAACTGAAGTCCCTGGTACCACGTGCCATCGCGTACGGTACGGCCGAGGTGATCAGGCCGAAGAAAACTCCGGCGACCAGTCCGGTGATCAGCGCACCCCACGGGTTGGGACTGAAAAAGCCGAGAACCAGGCCGATGAACAAGCCCAGCCAAGCGCCGCTGAGCACTCCGCCCCCGAGCACCTTGCCCCAGGTCAACCGGCCGGTCACGCGTTCCACCTGCATCAGGTCTACGCCGACGATGGTCACCTGCTGAACCGGGAACTGCTGATCGGAAAGGTAGTCCACGGCTCGCTGGGCCTCGGCATAGGTGGGATACGAGCCGACCGGCCAACCTTTGGGCGGAGTCGGCAAGGGGGGCACATTACGCCGGCCCGCGGCGCCACCGGCGGGTGGTTGTCCGGGTTGGAATGGGCTAGTCATCGGTCCTCATTCTCCTCCTGCCCGCCTCTACGGAAGCCATCGTTCCATCTCGGCAGTCGGGACGCACTATTCGCGGTCCCGCAAGCTGTTCCCCCGCCACGCGAACCGCAACCCCCGGCCTGGCCCGTCCCGCCGAAACGGCCGACCGCGCTGTCCGGCCCGTTGTCCTCCCATACGCTACGTTCATCACCATGACAGCTCCCGGCGACTCCTCCGGCGAGGACAGCGATCGCTCACCCGCAGCTCCGCCCGGCGACGGGCAGCCCCCTGAGCAGCCGGTTTCCGAAGCTCCGTGGGCATCGCCGTCGTCGGCTCCGATGGAGGACTACCCGCCTGCGGTGGACTACCCACCCACCCAGGCAGCGCCCCTGCCCGGCTATCAACCCTCCCAGGCGCCGCCCCCGGCCGGCTACCCACCTTCCCCCGCGGCCGGCTACCCACCGCCGAATCCGCCGTTGGGCTACACGCCCCCGGGATACCAGCCATACGGCGTCACACCCCCGGGTCTCCCCGGCTACGGCAACGCCGCCGCCTATCCGCCGCCCGCACCGATGCCGGGCCCTTACGGCTCACCGCCTGTTGGGTACTACCCGGACCTGAGCTATGGCGGCGGCTACGGCGCGATGCAGGCCGGCACCAACACCATGGCGATCGTTTCGCTGGTCTCGGCCATCGTCGGCGTCTTCTGCTGTATCGGTGCGATCGTGGGCGTCGTGTGCGGGATCGTCGGAATCAACCAGATCAAGCAGACCCACGAAGAAGGCTTCGGTCTCGCCGTGGCCGGCATCGTGATCAGTGTGGCAACCATGTTGGTGTATTTCATCGCGGTCATGTTCAGCATCGGCTCGCACTAGGGCGTTTCGGTGGCGACCCGTCGCGCCCGGCACACGCCACCGGACATGACAGCGGCGAGCGCCGCAAGCCACCGCCCCCACCCGCCGCTCCGCGGTGCCCTGCCTACGCTCTGTCCTATGGGCTCGGTCAACAGGGTGTACGTGGCACGGCTGCCGCGGATGATGGTGCTCGGGCCACTCGGCGAATCCTTCGGGCGCGTCCGCGACGTGGTGATCAGCATCAGCATCGTCCGCCAGCAACCTCGCGTGCTGGGCCTCGTCGTCGATCTCGCGACGCGGCGCAGCATCTTTATACCGATCTTGCGGGTCGCGGCGATCGAGCCCGATGCCGTGACGCTGAGCAGCGGCAACGTGTCGCTGCGCCACTTCGAGCAGCGCCCTGGCGAGGTACTGGCGATGGGCCAGGTGCTCGACACACAGGTCAGGGTCAATGACCCCGACCTGCCTGACCTGGCGGGTGTGGATGTCGTCGTCACCGATCTGGGCATAGAGCAAACGCGTACCCGCGATTGGGTGGTGACCAGGGTGGCGGTTCGCACGCAGCGGCGGCTGGGACGGCGCGGACCGGTGCACGTCGTGGACTGGCAGAACGTACAGGGGCTGACTCCGTCGGCCCTGGCCATGCCGGGTCAAGGCGTGGCGCAGCTGCTCGATCAGTTTGAGGGACGTCGCGCGGTCGATGTCGCCGACGCCATCCGCGGTCTGCCGACCAAGCGCCGCTATGAGGTGTTCAAGGCACTCGACGACAACCGCCTGGCCGACATCCTGCAGGAGCTGCCGGAACTCGACCAGGCCGAGGTCCTGACGCATCTGGGTACCGAGCGCGCGGCCGACGTGCTCGAGGAGATGGATCCCGACGACGCCGCCGATGTACTGGGTGTGCTCAATCCGACCGACGCCGAGATGCTGCTGACTCGAATGGATCCCGACGACTCCGACCCGGTGCGACGGCTGCTGACGCACTCTCCGGACACGGCCGGCGGTTTGATGACGTCCGATCCGGTCGTGCTCACCCCGGACACCTCGGTCGCCGAGGCGCTGGCCCGGCTCCGCGATCCCGACCTGACCCCCGCGCTCGCGTCGATGGTGTTCGTGGCGCGCCCACCGACAGCCACCCCCACCGGCCACTACCTGGGTTGCGTGCACCTGCAGCGGCTGCTTCGCGACCCGCCGGCCGAGCTGGTCGGCGGCCTCGTCGACACCGATCTGCTCACCCTGTCGCCGGAGACCCAGTTGGGCGCGGTCACCCGGTATTTCGCTGCCTACAACCTGGTGTGCGGTCCGGTGGTCGACGATCAGAACCACCTCTTGGGCGCAGTGACGGTGGATGACCTGCTGGACCATCTGCTGCCGCACGACTGGCGCGTGGATGTCCAGCAGCTTGATCCCGCCGGCAGGCCCCCCAGGACCGGAGATTCCTCGTGAGCAAGTCACAGACACCGCGGCGGCTGTACACCCCGCGGACTTCGCGCCGCTACACGCCGCGCGTGGACCCCGAAACGGTGGGGCAGATCACCGAATCCATCGCCAGATTTTTCGGAACGGGCCGCTACCTGCTGATGCAGACGCTCGTAGTAATCGTGTGGATCGCGATCAACATGATCGCCATCCAGTGGCAATGGGATCCCTATCCCTTCATCCTGCTCAACCTGGCGTTCTCAACCCAGGCCGCGTACGCAGCACCACTGATCCTGCTCGCCCAGAATCGGCAGGAGAACCGTGACCGGGTCGCGCTCGAAGAGGATCGTCGCCGCGCGGCACAAACCAAGGCCGACACCGAGTACCTCGCCCGCGAGCTGGCAGCACTGCGCCTGGCGATAGGTGAGGTCGCGACTCGCGACTACCTGCGACACGAGCTGGAAAGCCTGCGCACGCTGCTGGCGGAATGGCAGCCGGCCGCTGCAGAAACCGGGACCCGGGCTTCGGACGGCACTGAACGCCGCACTAAGAAATCCGGCTGAGAATGAAACCGGGCATTGCGCTACTCCCGTGACGAGAGTTATGTATGGTGATCTAGTTCACGAAGCTAACAATGTCAGTTTCCCGGCGGCTCACATCATTCGAGGACGGTCGAGGTGCGCATAGGGGCAGGCTGGGGCGACTACCCGGCCGTCGCGAAGGTGCGGCAGACGGCACTTCGCGTCACACGGGCTCCGGTCTTCGGCGTCGTCATGATCTCCCCGTTGATCTTCGCCAGTGCGGTCGGCGCCGCGGCGCCCTCGCTTCATGGAAAACACCAACCGTTACGCGCCGCCATCACACCGGTCGCCGCGATCGGTCCGACGCCCCACATCGATCTGTCCGGTCCTACGGTCATCTCCATCCAGCGTGTGCCCACCAGCTTCCACGTCGCTGCGGCGACAAGTTCCGCGCCCCCGCCCCCGACCGTCGTGAATACGCCGGGCGCGCTGGGGATTCCGCTCATGGCGCTGTCGGCCTACCGGAACGCCGAGCAGAAGATGGCCGTTGCGCAACCGGCCTGCGGGGTCAGCTGGAACCTGCTGGCCGGCATCGGGCGCATCGAGTCCGGGCATGCGGGCGGCGGTGCTGTCGATGCCCGCGGCACCGCGACCAATCCGATCTACGGTCCGGCCCTGGACGGCACGCTGCCTGGCAACGAGGTCATCATGCAGAGGGACCAGGGCAACCGCGTGACATACGCGCGCGCCATGGGCCCTATGCAGTTCCTGCCCGGCACCTGGGCGCGCTATGCCGTCGATGGTGACGGCGACGGCATACCCGACCCGCAGAACCTGTTCGACGCCACGCTGGCCGCCGCCCGGTACCTATGCAGCGGCGGACTCAACCTGCGGGACCCGTCGCAGGTGATGGCGTCGATCCTGCGGTACAACAACTCGATGTCGTACGCACAGAACGTACTGGGTTGGGCCGCCGCGTACGCCACCGGCGTCGTTCCCGTCGACCTGCCGCCGATCACCGGCCCACCGCCTCCGATCGGCGACGCGCACCTCGAACACCCAGAGGGGCTCGGGCCCAATTTGCCACTCAATGTCACCGGCCTGGGTGTCGGCGACCCGATGGGGCAACACATGCCGCTGATCGACTTCGGGCAGCCGCAGATCATCTCCCAGTTCCCCAACTCACTGCTACCTAACCCTCAGACGTCGATGTGGCCGTGGTTGCCACCGGCTCAGCTGCAGCAGCCCGCGCCGGTAGCGACGCCGGGGTGCACGCTGATCTGCATCAGCTCACAGACCCCTGACTCCGTGCCGCCGGGGGCCGGACCCATCCCCAACGGCGGGATCGTCATTGCCCCCGCAGCGCCCCCGGCTCCGCCCGCCGCGCCGGCATTCCCCGACCCCTTCGCTGCGCCCCCGGCGGCCCCGCCGGCTCTGCCCGCGCCCCCGGCCGCCCCCGCCCCGGCGGCCCCGGCAGCCCCGGCCTCGCGCGCTCCCACTGCCCCCGCGCCCAAGCCTGCGGGTCCGCAGCAACCCAGCCCGCCCGCGCCCGGCGAACCCGCGCTCACTCCGGTCAGCTGACCGTTCGGTCCACTGGCGTCCACGCCGCCTACACTCGGCGTTGATGTCCGCAACGCCAGATGACGCAACCGAACTGACCACGGCTATCCGCTCCGCGCTGGCCAAAGTGATCGACCCCGAATTACGGCGCCCGATCACCGAGCTCGGGATGATCAAGAACATTGACGTTAGTTCCGACAACAGCGTGCATGTCGAGATCTACCTGACCACCGCCGCCTGCCCGAAGAAGTCCGAGATCAGCGCCCGGGTGACCCAGGCCGTCGCCGACGTCCCCGGCACCGGCGCAGTGCGGGTCAGCCTGGATGTGATGAGCGACGAGCAACGCACCGAGCTCCGCAAGAAGCTGCGCGGCGACGCCGCTGAACCGGTCATTCCATTCGCCCAACCGAGCTCATTGACCCGGGTCTACGCGGTCGCATCCGGCAAAGGTGGCGTCGGAAAGTCCACTGTCACGGTCAACCTGGCCGCGGCGATGGCCGCGCGGGGCCTGTCCGTGGGACTGCTGGACGCCGACATCCACGGTCATTCCATTCCCCGCATGATGGGCACCACCGACCGGCCCACCCAGGTCGAGTCGATGATCCTGCCGCCCATCGCTCATGAGGTGAAGGTCATCTCCATCGCGCAGTTCACCAAGGACAACACCCCGGTGGTGTGGCGCGGGCCAATGCTGCACCGCGCGCTGCAGCAGTTCCTGGCGGACGTGTACTGGGGCGACCTGGACGTACTGTTGCTCGATTTGCCGCCAGGCACCGGCGACGTTGCCATCTCGCTGGCGCAACTGCTGCCCAACGCCGAAATTCTGGTGGTGACGACACCTCAGCTGGCCGCGGCGGAGGTGGCCGAACGAGCCGGCAGTATCGCGTTACAGACACGTCAGCGCCTCGCGGGCGTGGTCGAGAACATGTCCGGTCTCACGCTGCCGGACGGCACCACCATGCAGGTGTTCGGCGAGGGCGGCGGCCGTCAAGTCGCCGAGCGACTGTCGCGTGCCGTGGGCGCCGACGTGCCGCTACTGGGTCAGATTCCGCTGGACCCGGCACTGGTAGCCGCCGGTGATGCGGGCGTACCCGTGGTGCTGAGCACACCGGACTCCGCGGTGGGTAAGGAGCTGCGTCGCATCGCCGACGGTCTGTCGTCGCGTCGACGCGGGCTAGCGGGCATGTCGCTGGGTCTGGACCCGACCCGCCGCTGAGGTCCCCCCGCGGGCAGACACAAAATCGCACCGGAGCAGCTGCTCCACCGCGATTTCGTGTCTGCTCAGCCAGCCTGAGGTCCCGAACTCAGGTGGCGTCGGTGTCGAATGGGGTGCGCTCAGGGGCGCTCGGCGGCTCCGGCGGCTTGCTGACCGGCGGTTCGGCGGCGGGCGTATCGAAGTTGCCGGTGAAGATCGAGTCGTCGCCGTCGAGCAGGTGCTTGGTCAGCGCGGCCCGCGGCGTCATCCCGCGCAACTTCTGCAGTTCGCTCAGCTGGCCGCGGATGTCGTCGAACTCAGGACCGATGTCCTCGCGGAGCTGGCTCGTCACGCCGCTGAGGTAATCCCGCGCCTGCCGCAGCGCGCCTGCCGTCCAGCGAATTGCACCGGGAAGCCGCTCGGGTCCGAGCACTACCAGCCCGACCACGACGAGGACGAGCATCTCCCCCCAACCGATATTGGCGAACATCAGGTCGGATGGTGATGACCCGCAGCGCCCGGCTGCGCCGCGCT